>JBILLU010000342.1:0-6055 GCA_044375915.1 Phycisphaerales bacterium | reverse complement strand
TCGCGCTCGGCGCGGATCGCGCGGCCGTGCGCGAGCAGCTCCTCGAGGATGCCGCGCTCCTCGGCGTCGAAGCGCGCGAGCGCCGTGGCCTCGCGGCCCGCGTCGCGATCGGTCGCGAGCTCCCACTGGGCCAGCACCTTCTCGCACTGCACGACGTAGTACGCGCGGAGCTCGGTCGCCGTGTCGATCGCGGTGAGTCCGCCGCCGATGACGATCGCCGGCAGCCGCACCTGGAGGCTCGTGAGCGTCGAGCGCTTCGCGGCGCCCGTGAGCTGCAGGCCCATGAGGAAGTCGCTCGCCTTGCGGATGCCGCGCACGAGGTTGTTCTCGACGTCGACGATCGTGGGCTTGCCCGCGCCCGCCGCGATCGCGACGTGGTGGAAGCCGTGACGCCACGCGTCCTCGAGCGTGATCGTGCCGCCGAAGCGGATGCCACCGAAGAGGCGCAGCTTCTCGCGGCGCGCGAGCGTCAGGTAGAGGAGCGTGAGGAAGTTCTTGTCCCACCGGACCGTGATGCCGTACTCGCTCACGCCGCCGAAGCCGAAGAGCGTGCGCTCGTCGAGCTCCTGGCAGAGATCGGCGAAGCGCTCGATCGGCTCCGAGAGGAGCTTGCCCGGCAGCGGCTCGAGCTTGAGGCCGTCGATGCCGACGACGCCGAAGCCTTCCTGCACGAGGTGGTGCGCGAGCGTGTAGCCCGCGGGCCCGAGGCCCACGACGAGCACGTCGTGTCCGTGGTACGGCCGCGGCGAAGGCCGACGCGCGTTGAGCGGGTTCCACCGCGTGAGGAGGCCGTAGATCTCCACGCCCCACGGCAGCGCGAGCACGTCGGTGAGGATGCCCGTCTCGATCTGCGGGATGTTCACCGGGTCCTGCTTCTGGAAGATGCAGGCGCGCATGCAGTCGTTGCAGATGCGGTGGCCGGTGCCCGGCATGAGCGGGTTGTCGATCGCGATGAGCGCGAGCGCCCCGATCGCGTCGCCGCTGCGCCGCACGAGGTGCGCCTCCGAGATCTTCTCGTCGAGCGGGCAGCCCGTGAGCGGCACGCCGAGCGGGCTCGGCTTGTACGCGCCCTCCTTCGTACGAAAGCCCTTGCTGCAGGAGTCCTTGTCGCGGTTGTGGCAGTAGAGGCAGTACTCGACCTCGTTGCGCACCTCGAGGCGGCTCATGCGCTGATCGGTGAGCTTGAAGCCGTCGCGGTGCCGCACGTGGTGCTCGGGCGTCATGAGCTCCTCGGGACGCTCCTGACTCGGGCGGCGGATCTGGACGAGCTTGTCGTGGCTGCTCGACTTCGGGAGGCGGAACGCCATCCAGTCGCCGAGCTCTCGCTTGCGCATGACGAGCCAGGTCTCGAGCCGCTCGAGCCCGCGCCCGACCACGGTCTTGTCCCCCTCACGACCGCCCGCCTCCAATCCGAAGGCCGCTGCGATCTCGGCGCAGCGGCGCGCGCGATCCTCGGGCAGCTCGGCGCGCTTGAGGTCGATCTCGAGGTCGAGGAGCTCGCACGCGAGGCGCGCGACGGACAGCTCGCTCTCCGGGTCCACGCCGAGCGCGGCGAAGGCGCGGCGAACCTCCGCGTCCACGGCCGCATCGAACGCGAGCTCGCCGCGCTTGATCGCGCGCCGCTTCACGAGCTGGTCCTGCATGCGGAAGATCGGCGTGACGTCATCCGCGTCGGTCATCAGCGCGCGTCGCTCGCTCGCGACCCCGAAGAGGCGCGCGACGAAGTCGCCGAGGAACGGCGCGCTCTCGCAGAGCACCTCGCTCACGGCCTCGGCCTCCATGCCCGCGCCCTTGCACGCGCGGTACGCGACGAGGCGCGCGTGCGTCTCGGGCGCGACGCTCGACAGCTCCGCGAGGAAGCGCGCATCGAGCGCGGCGAGCGCGTCGGGCCGGAAGAGGTCGTCGAAGCTCAGGCCGTTCGTGGCGAGCGCAGGGAGGAGCGAAGGGCGCATGGGGCCCGGACTATACGGTCCGCGCTGCGTCCGGCCATCACCGGGAGGGAGTTCGTCCGAGGGGGGTTCCCCAGCGCGTCGCGCGGGAATGCCGTGCCGGGCTCACCCATGGCAGAGTCCACCGCATGAGCGAGCCGGACCTCTCCAACGTGCAGGCGCTGAACGCGCCCTTCCTCGTCCGCGTCGCGGCCGCGTTCCAGCTGGTCTCGGGCCTCTACCTCGCCCTCTCCGCGGTGCAGCTCCTTCTCAGCGTGCGCTTCTTCGGGGAGCTGGTCCTGGTGCAGTACGCGAACTGGGCGTTCGTGCCCCTGGGCGTGCTTCAGGTCGTGAGCGCCGCGCAGGTGGTCCGCGTCCGCGCCCCGTGGGGCGTGCTCGGCACCGCGCTCTCGGTGTCGATCGCGCTCATGGTCACCGCGTGGGTGGTGGCGAACGTCGTCTTCGCGATCTTCTCGTGCATGCAGCTCGGCACGCTGGTCTTCGCGTGGATCGCAGCCGCCTTGGCGCCGTTCACGATCCGCCCGATCGCCGCCGCAGCCAGGGCGCGCAAGGCCCTCGAAGACCAGGGGTTGGACCTCGGACTCTGACGGGGCCCGTGCTTGCAGGCCTTGAAGGTCAGAACCGGCCTTGAGACCCTGCGCTGCATGCACGCCATCAACGACCCTTCGGCGTCTGTCCCCCATTCGTGCCGGGTGGTCGCGCTGCTCGCGGTGTTCACGTCGGGCTGCGCCAACGCCGCTGCTCCCGTAGGCCCCAGCCATGTCGCGGCTGCGGCCGCGACCGAGCCGGCCGCCGAGGAGACTCCCGCTGCATTCCTCGACCGATTCGAGGGCGCTCTCTGCGCTGGCGTGGGTGACCCGCTCGCGGTCTTCGACCCCCAGAGTGAAGCGGTCGCTGCCTGCACCGGGACGACGACCGCCGCATGGTATTCGCGGGTGCGAGAGGAGGTGTGTGCCCCCGGCACGACACGCGAAGTGACCATGCTCGGCCCGGGCTCGGGCTCTGCCGTCTGGGCGCGAGAACGCCACCGCTACACGCTGGGGCTCGCTCGCACCGATGGCCGTTGGGGATTCGACCGGGACATCACGCCCGAAGCGTGTGCGGTCGCCCAGAGGGAGGGCTACTTCGTTCTCAACTACCCGACCGCCTTCGTCCCCGCGACGCTGTACGTCGGGGAGCGGGCCTACCCGATCGAGGCAGGCGCCTTCGAGAACACCTTTCTCTGGGGGGCGGGATCGAGTGATCCCCTGCGCTTGGAGGTCCCGCAGGTCCGAGAGATCCCCCTCGAATTCGACCGCATCGACGAGTCCGGACGCGCGCACGTTCAAGAGCGAGCGCTCGCGCCCTCGACGGCGAGCCGCTTCACGCTCGACGCAGGGAGCCTCACCAGCTTCCGCGTCGGCAGAAGCGCGCCCGAGGGGATTCACATGACAGACTTGTCGTTCGTCTCCCGGGGGGGCGAGGAGCCCGGCGATGCGGGAGAGTGCTTCGTCGAGGGCCGTCTCTCGGCGAGTTTCTCGTCCTTCGAGGGCTCCGGCTCCCGATTTCAGGTGGGACACCTCCGGTGCGGCGACCCACGATGCGACGGCGCTGGCTGGTCGTGCGTGTATGCGCCCGATGACGCTGCCCAGGTCGCGTTTCCGATCCAACTACGAGTGTTCCGCTGCCCCGGGCCCGGCACCCTCGAGGAGGTGGTCCCCCAACGATGCGAGCCCTACTGGGACCTCGGCACCTCAGCCCCACTCTTCGTCGCGCCAGCCACGTTCTCTCGACGCCAGTGACGCGCGGGCATGAACCTCGAGGTCAGGGCTCCCCCGGGCCATCGAGCGTCCGCTCCGTCGCGCAGCCGGTGTTCCCCATCGAGTACGGCACCGCGATGCCGAGCAGCGCGCACCCGAGGAGCGCGCAGGCTGCGCGGAGCGCACGCATCCTCGCGGTTTCTCGCGCCACTTCGGCCACACAGGGGTCTTGCGTGCCGTCGCGCGCGCCGCAGTCGACGGTCGGTTGGCGAGAGCCGCCTCCCGCGCCCGCAGCGCGCGCTCCGCGCGCCCGCAGTCACACCGGGACGCGCGTACCGCAGTTGGCGCAGAACTTCGCGCCCGGCGGGTTCATCTGACTGCAGCCCGTGCACGGCTTGGGCTGGGGCGGCCCCATCGCTGCGCCGCACTCGGCGCAGAACTTCCCGGGCGGCACCCGCGCGCCGCACTGCGTGCAGATGGCGAGGTTGCCGCTCGCACCGGACGGCAGCGCCGACGGAACCGTCCCACCACCGGGCGACGCGGCCGACGGCACGATCCCGGCGGGCGCGGCGGACGGCACGCTCCCGACGACCGGAGACACGCAGTGAGACGCTCCCCGCTCCTCGCCATCACGGCGCTCGCGATGCTCTGCCTCGCTCCCGTCTCCGCTTGCGGCGGCAACAACCAGCGGCGCAGCACCGCTCGCCGTCGCGCCGCGCGACCGACCACACCAGGCGAGCGCGTCGACGATCGCGGCCGATGCGAGACCGAGGGGACCGACCGCGAGGTCTCGGAGTACGACACCTCCGGCGACGAGATCCCCGACGTGCGCCGGGTGTTTCGACGCGCGGGTGACCCTCCGCTCATCCGGCTCGTGCTCACGTGTCGGGAGGCCGACCTCAACGGCGACGGCACCAAGGACGTGGTCCGACACTACAACGACGAGGGGCGTCCGATCCGCGAGGAAGCCGACCGCAACTTCGACGGTCAGATCGACACGATCACCTTCTTCCAGGACGGTCGCATCGTCCGGCAAGAGGTCGACGAGAACGCCGATGGTCGCGTCGACATGAAGGTCTTCTTCGACGACAACGGGCAGCCCCTTCGCGCCGAGCGCGACCTCGCGGGCCGCAGCACACCGACACAGTGGCACCCCGATCGCTGGGAGTACTTCGAGCGAGGCCGCATGGTGCGGATGGGTACGGACATCGACGGTGACGGCCGAGTCGACCGCTGGGACCGCGACCACGATCGCGCTCCCGCGCCCGGCGAGGGCCCGAGCGCGCTCGATGGCGTCGAGGGCGAGGCCGAGGGCGCTGCGCCGGCCGACGGCTGAACAGGGCCCACCGGGCGCGAGGCTGACCGAGCGCAGCACGTGCCGCGGCGACCCGGCCCGGGTCCGCCTCGGCCGAGAACGATCGTCGTCGAGACGAGCAGGAGACCATGAAAGAACGTCTGCAGAAGATCCTTGCGCACGCCGGTATCGCGTCGCGCCGCGCCGCCGAGGGGCTCATCACAGCCGGCAAGGTCCGCGTCAACGGCAAGATCGTCGAAGAGCTCGGCGCGAGCGCAGACCCGCGCCGCGACCGGATCGAAGTCGACGGCAAGCGCATCGTCCTCGAGAAGCCGATCTACCTGATGCTCCACAAGCCGCGCGCGGTCGTGAGCACGCTCCGGGATCCCGAGGGGCGGCCGAGCCTCGCCGACATCGTGAAGAACGTCACCGCGCGCGTCTATCCGGTGGGCCGCCTGGACTTCCATACCAGCGGCGCGCTCCTCCTCACGAACGACGGGGAGCTCACCGACGCGCTTCTGCATCCGAGGCGCGACGTACCCAAGACCTATGTCGCGAAAGTGCGCGGCATGGTCGCGATCGAGTCGCTCGAGGCGCTCCGCAACGGCGTCGTGCTCGACGACGGCGAGAAGACCAAGCCCGCCGACGTGTTCGTCCTCCGCGAGGAGGATCGCAACACGTGGCTGCAGATCACCCTCTACGAAGGCCGCAACCGTCAGATCCACCGTATGGGAGAGGCGGTCGGTCACCCCGTCCTGCGCCTCGCGCGCCTCAGCTTCGCAGGGATCACGACGGACGGCCTGCGCCCTGGCCAGCTGCGAGAGCTCAGCGATGACGAGCTCGAGAAGCTCAAGAAGAACTACCTCACGCCGTACCGCAGGGCGCGCGACACAGCCGCGCCGAAGCGAAAGGGTCCGCTCGCAATCGACGAGTGAGTACACGACGAACGTTGACAAGCGGCCTGCGGTCCTCTACAAACCGGCTCCCCAAACGACGCGGGGTGGAGCAGTCTGGTAGCTCGTCGGGCTCATAACCCGAAGGTCGTAGGTTCAAATCCTGCCCCAGCAATGAGA
>JBILLU010000200.1:0-6098 GCA_044375915.1 Phycisphaerales bacterium | reverse complement strand
GCCGTGCGCGGGCGACGTGTGCGACTTCGCGGGTGCGTGCTCGCGGTGCGCCGTGTGGCCGCCCCGATGGCCCGAGCTGGCGTGGGGCTTGACCTCGCGGTAGCCGTGCGCCGGGCCGTGTGAATGACCATGCGAACGGTGCGGACGCTCATCATCACGATCGTCGTCGTGGTGAGAGTGGCTGTCGACCAGATCGGTCGGCAGGTCGGGCAGCGTCACGATGGGGTTGAACTTCTTGCCGGTGAGACGCTCGATGTCGCGCATCAGGCCGCGCTCTTCGCGATCGCAGAAGCTGATGGCGATGCCGGTGGCACCCGCGCGGCCGGTGCGGCCGATGCGGTGGACGTAGGCCTCGGGGTCCATGGGCAGGTCGAAGTTGAAGACGTGGCTGATGGCGTCGACGTCGAGCCCGCGGGCGGCGACGTCGGTGGCGACCAGGACGCGGACCTTGCCGGTCTTGAAGCCGAGCAGGGCGCGGTCACGCTGGTTCTGAGCCTTGTTGCCGTGGATCGCGGTGGCGGAGACGCCGGCGCGGACGAGTCGCTTCTGCAGGCGGTCGGCGCCGTGCTTGGTCTTGGTGAAGACGACGGCACGCTGCACCTTGCTCTCCTCGAGCAGGTGGATGAGCATCGCGGGCTTGCTCATCTTCGGGACCATGTAGAGCGACTGCTCGATCTTGGGAGCGGCGGAAGAAACGGGCGTGACCGAGACCTTCACCGGGTTCTTGAGCAGCGAGTCGGCGAGACGGACGATCTCCTTGGGCATCGTCGCGCTGAAGAGCATCGTCTGACGCTCGGCGTGCAGCTTGGAGACGATCTTGCGGATCGGGGCGATGAAGCCCATGTCCAGCATGCGGTCAGCCTCGTCGAGGACGAGGATGTTGATCTGGCTGAGATCGACCTCGCCCTGTTCGAGCAGGTCGATGAGGCGGCCGGGCGTGGCGACGAGCACGTCGACGCCGGCGCGGATGGCGCGGACCTGGCGGCCCTGAGAGACGCCGCCGAAGATGATGGTGCCCGAGACGGACGTGTGACGCCCGTACGCGGCGAAGCTCTCGCCGATCTGAGTGGCGAGTTCACGCGTGGGCGAGAGCACGAGGACCTTGGGCAGGTGCGGGCCGCGCTGAGACTTGTCACGCGGCATCGCCTGCAGGCGGTGCAGGATCGGCAACGCGAAGGCGGCGGTCTTGCCGGTACCGGTCTGGGCGCAGCCAAGCATGTCGTGGCCAGCCATGAGAGGCGGGATCGCCTGAGCCTGAATGGGCGTGGGGACCGTGTAGCCCTCATCGGTCAGGGCCTTGAGCACGGGTGCGCAAAGGCCGATCTCGGCGAAGGTGGTGGGAATGGTCGCCTTGGCCGAAGCGGCGCGGGGCGCGTCGTCGGCTCCGCCGCGGACAATCGCGGGCGGGTGCTCGGTCTTGTGGTCCACTTTGTGGTGGGAGCCGGCGTGCGGCTTGGTGTGCGCGGCGTCTCCGTGGGAGTGGCCGGCGGCGTGAGATTCGGTGTGGGCAGAAACGGTGCGGTGCGAGGCGACAGGATCAGACATCAAGAGAACAACAACTCCTTGCGCCGTGGAAAATCCACGGACGCGTGCGTTGGGCACAACCTGAACCTGAACGCCGTGGTTCCCGCGTGGCGGGCGTGGCGAGTCGGAACGAGCGGCCGAACTGGGTGCCGAGAAGTGCAAAGCACGACCCGGCGGGTGGCGCGAGACGGCGAACATGCCGCCCGCTGCCAGCAGATTCCCAGAACGATCCGAGTGAGATCAGACTCACCTGAAAAAGCGACGGGGCCACTGGCGAATGGAGAATCCTAGGCACGCGGCGGCACCCGGGCGGCGGCGCATGTCCGGGGTCCGAAAAGCGGAACGCACCGGGATGCGACCACGCAAGCCGCGTGAGGCGGCAAGCAGGGTCGCTCCGGTGCGTTCCGGGGTTGAACAGACGGATTCGACGGCGATCAGCGGCGGCGACGGGCGGCGCCGAAAGCGGCGATGCCGGCGAGGCCGAGGACCGAGGGGGCAGGAATGATCGCGAAGGCGAGGTCGTTGCCGGTGAACGCGCTCCAGCCGCTGTTGGGGTAGAAGAACGAGGCGTTGTTCAGGTCGCCCTGGGTGCTGCGGCTCCACACAAAGGTGTCGCCAAAGTTGTTGACGAGCAGGCCGCCGACGGAGAACCAGTAGTTCCCGGCGCCGAGGTTGAGCGAGCCGACATTGAGATCAAACTGGTACTGCGTGCCGCCACCGATGTTGTTGAAGCCGGTGGAGGTGATGGTCAACCCGGCGAGCGTCGGAGACGAGTCGAAGAGGATGTTGGATTCATCCGGAATGCCGTCGCTGTCGCCGTAGATCCGGACACTGAATCCGGTGAAGTTGGTGAGATCGGCGAAGGCGAAGTTCTGGCTGGCACCGAACCAGCGGACGCTGGTGACGGTCGCGGCGCTCGACAACGTGAAGTTGTCGGCCATGCGCTGGTTGAAGAACTGATTGGGCCCGCCGACGGAGAAGAAGGCCCAGTCGGTCGCGAGGTCGTTGGCCTGTGAGTACAGAGCCGCCGACGCCGAGGACGCGAACACACCCGCGGCCAGGCCGCACGCCATCAACACACTCTTCATCTGCTTGTCTCCCTCCTAAGAAATGCGAAAATCGGCAGCGGAAACTGCCAGCCGGGAGCATAAAGGATGAGTCCTCGTTATTGCAAGCGTTTTCTGGCATCTCGTGCCGATCGCAAGCCTTGAACTGCCCGTTGGTTATCGAACCTGCGGCCGGTCAAGGGCGTGCACCGAGCGACCGCGCGAGGGTGGCTCGGTACAACTTCCCATGCTGAGCCTGCTGCCGTTGACATTGATGCTGATCGCCGAACCCGCTGCACTAAAGGCCGCGGAGTCGGGGTTCCCGGATTCGTGGGTGGGTCACTGGGCCGGTGACGCCGCGCTGCACACACCCAAGGGCGTAGCGATGCGGTTCACCATGGAACTGAAGATCGCCAAGACCGACGACCCCGCGAAGTACGAGTGGACCATCATCTACGACGACGGCAAGAACCGGCAGGAGCGGCCGTACCAGTTGATCGTGAAGGACGCGACGAAAGGTCTGTACGAGATCGACGAGAAGAACGGCATCGTGCTGCCGACCACGCTCATCGGCGGGAACTTGTACAGCGCGTTCGACCTCGAGGGCGTGCGGCTGGTCTCGCGGGATCAACTCGTTGGCGACGCGATCGAGACCGAGATCATCACCATGAGCACGAAGCAGCTCGTGGAAACCGGCGGCAAGGTGGGTGATCCGGAGGCGCAGGTGCCGCCGGTGACAGGCGTGCCGGTGATGTCGGTGCAGCGGGCGACGCTGAAGAAGAAGTGATCGCCATGGGGCTCAGGCAGCGTGTGCCGCGCGGGGGCCTGCGTTTGCGTGGCCGCTGGACAATCTGGTCGCCTCTTGCCCCTCCCCGCTGAAGCAGGGCGAGGATTCGCGGTGGCGGCTTGTCACTCCATCACTCCGTCGCTCCGTCGCTTCGTCGCTTCGTCGCTTCGTCGCCTCGTCGCCTCTCCGTCACTTCACTTCCAGCACGATCTTGCCGCGGGTCTTGCCGGTCTGGCTGAGTTCGTGGGCCTTCGCGGCTTCTTCGAGCGGGAGCTTCGCGCTCACGTGCGGCGTGACCTTGCCAGCGTCGATGAGGCGGGCGATCTCGGCGAGCTGCGGGCCGTTGGGCATGACGAGGAAGACCTTGGCGTTGACGCCGAACTCCTTCATCTTGTCGGCCTTGGGCGGCTGGACGATGGAGACGAGCGTGCCACCCTTCTTGATGACGGCGTAGGAGCGGTCGTGGGTGTCGGCGCCGACGGTGTCGAGGACCACATCAGCCTGGATGTTCTTGGCCTTCAGCACGTCCTCGAACTTCTCTTTGGTGTAATCGATCACGATGTCGGCGCCGAGCTTTTTGAGGAACTCGTGGTTGGCGCTGCTGGCGGTGGCGACGACGATCGCGCCCTTGGACTTGGCGAACTGCACGGCGAAGTGGCCCACGCCGCCGGCGGCGCCGTGGATGAGGACGGTCTGACCTTCCTTCAACGTGGCCTGCGTGAAGAGGGCCTGCCACGCGGTGAGCCCGGCGAGCGGGACGGCGGCGGCCTCGGCGAAGTCGGCCTTGGGCTTCTTGGCGGTTTCCTTCGCGGGGACAGCGACGTACTCGGCGTAGCCGCCGCCCTTGGTGAGGGAGAGATAGGCGTAGGCCTCGTCGCCGACCTTGAAGTCAGTGACGCCGTCGCCCAAGGCCTCGACCGTGCCGGCGATGTCAAAGCCGAGGGTGAAGGGAGGCTGCGGGGTCATGCCCTTCAAGAGACCCTGGCGGATTTTCCAATCCACGGGGTTCACGCCCGCGGCACGGACGTGGACGAGCAGTTCACCGGGCCCGGCCTTGGGGCGTTCGATCTCTTCGACCTTGAGGACTTCCGGGCCGCCGTAGGACGTGACGCGAACGGCTTTCATGGTCTCGGCAAGCGAGAAAGAACTGACAAGCGAGACGGCTGCAACGACGAGGCCAAGAGCGGTACGCAAAGGGGAAATCTCCAGGGGTGCCGTGCCATGAGATGCGCGAGGCGGCCCTGCGTTCCATCGCACAGGAAAGCAACGCCGACTGCGCGCTGCTATCTTCCTGATGGAGGCCACCTTCTGAAACTCCTGCTCCCCTGCTCCCCTGCCCCACTTCCCCCCTCATGATCTCCCGCCTCACCGGCAAACTCGAATCTCTGGAAGCCGCGGCGGCGCACATCGCGTCACCGGACGGCTCGTTCGCTCGCGAGGTGCTGATCCCGGCCTATGTCGCCCCGTCGCTGGCACCCAAGATCGGGCAGACGATCACGCTGATCACGCTCGAGTATCTCGAAGGGCAGGGGCAGGGCACCAGCTTCATCCCGCGGCTCATCGGCTTCCAGAGCGCCCGAGACCGCGACTTCTTTGAGTTGTTCACGACGGTGAAGGGCATCGGCAACCGCAAGGCGCTGCGGGCCATGGCGATCGAGCCCGCCCAGATCGCGCGGGCGATCGCGGAGCGGAACGCCGCCACGCTTGTGAAACTTCCGGAGATCGGCAAGCGCCTGGCCGAGACGATGATCGCGGAGTTGTCGGGCAAGGTCGAGGCGTATCTCAGCGAGCGCGAGCTCCAGACGCTGGAAGTGAAGTCCGCGGCGGTGTTCACCACGCCTCGGCTCGGCCCGGTGGCGGAAGAAGCGGTGACGGCGCTGGTCGCCCTGGGCGAAACGCGGGGCGAGGCCGAGCGTCGGGTCGCGCTGGCAATGGAACGTGCCTCTCGGACCGGAAAGGCCGCGGCGACGACGTCGGATGAATTGATCGCAGCGGTGTTTGCGGCGGGGCGATAGGCCAAGCCCTTTCCGCCTGCTGAATCCACCAGATGTTTGAGGACCGTTCATGGCTGCCGATAACGCGCCTGGCTCAGGGTCCGTTTGTGTCGGAGCAACCGTCACACTCCCCACCACCGTTGTGAGGAACGCCGTTGGGCAAGTTCCGCGGGCCAGCGGGTTGCACAGCGGGTCGATGAAACTCCGGACTGTCCGCACCTTTTTCGCGGGCCGTGGAGGAGCGCGATCTCATGGACATTGCCTCGTTGATCGGCATCTTCATCGGCTCCGCCGCGCTGGGCTTCGTGTTCTTCGAGGTCTCGCACGGCAACCTCATGATGTTCTTCTCGATGGAAGGCGTCCTGATGGTGGGTTGCGGCTCGGTGTCGGTCGTCTTTGTCGCGATGCCGATGGAGAAGCTCAAGCAGGTGCCGGGGTACTGCAAGACGTTCCTGTTCAACAAGGGCATGAACGCCAACGAAGTGATCGCCGCCGTGCAGACGCTATCGGACAAGGCGCGGCGTGACGGCATCCTGGCGCTCGAACCCGAAATCGCGAAGATCAAGGACCCGTTCCTCGCGGCCGGTCTCAAGATGGCCATCGACGGCGTGGAGCCGACCAACATCGACGCGACGCTGCGGATGGAGATCCTGGCGATGCAGGACCGCCACAAGGCGGGCAAGAAGTTCTTCGACCTGATCAAGCTCTACGGCCCCGGCTACGGCCTGGTGGGCACGCTGGTCGGTC
>JBILLU010000032.1:0-23549 GCA_044375915.1 Phycisphaerales bacterium | reverse complement strand
CACGGGTAAAATCCGCTAGTGGTATTGTACCCCCCCCCCCCCCCCTTTGCAACCCCCTTTGTCTGGGATCCGCACAAAGATTGCGCAATGTGAAGATGGGGAACTACGGCCGGCGTGAGCGGTTTGCCTTCAACAGTCGCGACGGATTTCCGAGAATCGACGCCACGTCTCGAAGCCCCCGGGTACAACCGCGAGACGCGTTACGCTCGCCGGTTGCTGACGTCCGCGCGTCCTGTCTCTGGGTCTCTGGAACGCTCGCTGTCAGACCACCCCGCGCCCTCTATTCGAAGAAACCCCCGGGTCGCAAGACTCGGGGTGTCGTTGTTGACAGCATGGTCGGACAAGCAGGACGCCCATCGGAATCGAAATCGAGCGTGATTTCAGCGCGGCTTTGGCAGGCACTCAAAGACTTCGTCGAGCCGTTTGCCGAAGACTCGTGCGATTCGAAATGCCACCTCCAACGACGGAGAGTACTTGGCGGCCTCGATGGCGTTGATGGTCTGGCGGCTGACGCCGACGCGGTCGGCAAGGTCTTGCTGGGTCATCTCGTCCGTGACGAATCGCAGTCCGCGGATCTTGTTGCTGATCGTGAGCTTCTCCTGCGCCATGGATCACGCTCCTCGACGGTAAGAGACAAGCTGGAGCACGAAACCGAGGATCTCGGCCAGGGCGAGCGACAGGAGAAGCAGGTTGGCAGTCCATACGTTCTCGACGCCCGCGGCCATGCACGTCACAGCCCCGAGCACGCCGACCGCCACGAGCCATGCCGAGCGATACTCGGACTTCCACGCAATCAGGCGATCCCGTTCGTCTCGTCCCTCGACCTTGGTCGTCAAGGCCGTCACCGCGTACGAGAGAACCATGAGAACGACCATGAACACCACCGCGATCATGAAGATCGCGGCAAAGGCGCTCACATCGTGCACTCCTGACGCCAGCATCCGTCCGGCGATGACGAAGTAGAAGACAAGGCCGACCGTCATCGTCCCCAACTGGATCCAGACGCTCTTTTCTTCGAACGACGCGCTCATCGATGCTCCTTTCAGGCTCGAGGGATAGTCAAGAACATGCGACACCGTGTCAAGTATATGTGACATACAAGAGATGTCAAGCATTCTTGACATAAAGAAGCACGCATCCCAACCGCCGCTTGGCGACCGGCTTCGTGGCACGGCCTCGGGAGATGTCCGCCGGGCACGCGGTTGCGGACGCTTCACTCAGCCCATTCGGCGATCCAGATCCCACGCAGGAACAGATCCGGCTTCTGATCGACATGCCGTGGAAGGCCAACGTCAATCGCTCCCTCGATCCACGCAGTCCAGGCTCCTATCGAAGAACCCCCGGGGTCGAAGGACTCGGGGGTTGTCGTTTGTGACGACTCGGCAGGTGCGATCAGAACCCATCGGCGACCTGTTTCACCAGCTCGCTCCCGGTTGCTTGTGGGCTGGTCTAGCATGCGCGATGCGGATCGACGGCACTCCATTCGGCGTCACGGATTGGTCGGCGGTTGAGCCGACGGTGCATCCCGGCGAGACCGGCACCGCACTGTGGCGGACGAAACAGTTCGGGGAGATCCGTGTGCGGATGGTCGAGTATTCACCACGATACGCCGCAGACCACTGGTGCAGCAAGGGGCACATCGTGCTGTGCGTCGAGGGGGAGCTTGAGACGGAACTGAGCGACGGGCGGATCATCAGGCTGATGCCCGGGCAGAGCTATCAGGTGGCCGACGGGGCCGAGCCTCACCGTTCGCGCAGCGAGGGCGGAGCCCGGCTGTTCATCGTCGACTGACACAGTCGCGGGCGCGGCATCGCTCCGGCACCAATGTGTAGCGCGAGTTGCGCTTCGCTCTCGCGTTGCTTTCGGGGCATCGCCGGATGCCCCTTGCCGGGGCCAATTGCTGCTTGCTTCTATGAGTGCCGCCGTGGCGGTTCTCTGCGTCAGCGGGCTCCGGCCCAATTGGGCATCCCGGGCACAATTGGGGCCCAGAGTCTCTCAGCGTCGCTCGTCGTTGCTCGCCCGAGCAACTCGGACTCGCAAGTTCCCCTGTTCAGGGCTTGTAGTTGCTCATCCCGGGCCCGGTCTTGTCGTACACGTTGAAGAACTCGTCGGGCATGATCGTGGCGACGCCGCCTTCGGGCCGTTCGATCAGGTCTTTGTCGAGCGTCTTAACGCGGACCTTCCAGCCCGGCGGAAGCTGCTTGAACTGGCTTTGCCCGGCCGCCATGAACTCGTCGTAGGTCCATTTGGGATGAAGGCCGATCTGGTAACCCTTCATGATCCACGTGTTGCCCTCGGTGTCGTCAAGCAGCAGGACTGTGGTGCCCTTGTTCCAGCCCAAGCCGCTCTTGCGGGCGATGGTCTTGGGCATGTAGGGGGTGCTCTCGGAGACGCCACCGGTGGTCTGGCCCATGTTCAAGCGGGCGACCCACGCGGCCTTGACGCCGCCGAAGTCTCGTTCGACGCCGGACTCGATCTCGGTCCAGTTCGGGAGCCAGAGCTTGGGGCCGTTCAGCGACGCGCCGAGCACGTTGTACTCGCGCTTCATGCGATCGAAATCAAGGCGCTCAACGCTCTGCTGGGGAGCGGTGTCACGTGAGGCGGGAATGCCAGCGTCGGTAAACATGGAGTTGTAGCACTCGGCGACCAAGCTGCCGGTCTTGGGATCGCGGTGGGCGAGGAAGATCTCGATGAAGCGTGCTTTGTGGGTGCCATCGACGCGAACGGACTTGGCGTTCGCTCCATCGCCGGATACCACGGGGTCCGCAGCAGATGTCTGCGTGTTTCCGCTCGGTGTCGGCCGCTGCGCACAGGACGCACAGAGAGCGGCCGAAAGAACTGTGACCGCAAAAAGAATGGGCTTCATGTTCTGCTCCGATGCTTGCGACCCGCGGCAGAGTTCTCTCAAAAACTCAAACCGGCCGAAGGCGTCAAGCGCGTGAAGCCTCAGATATACCAGATTCTTCGTACGGGTGCTGTCCAGCGCCCTGATTGGCCGCTGAGACCGCGCTCGGTACCTGTGCCTCCGGGGGCCGAAAGCTAGGGGCCTCGCGACCTCTGGTCTTCCATCTACCGAGCCGATTTCGAAGGCAGTCGGCCTATTGGCCTTGTGGGAACGCCGTCGAGAGACGTCTCCCACATCTGCCACATCCAAAATGTCCGCCTGATGTCGGAGAACGCTCGGCTCGCAAGGCTCGGGGAGTGGGGGGTGGGGCGTTCCGGAGCATTTGGCGACAACCGCCGACTTCGAGCCGCGGAGACTTTCGACCGCCCGCCGCGGGTCGAGGATCGCTTCTGACAGACTGCGAGCCGTGCTGGATGAGCGTTGTCGGGCACATGCCGAATCTTGAGAGGTCCCATGAGTTCAACGCCGCTCTTGCCTGGCTTCTCGACCGGGTCGGCGCGACCTCGCGATGAACTCGTGACGCAGGTCTCAGGCCTTTGCGCTCGCACGCCCATCAGAGCTCGGCCGCAACTCTCCTGAAGTGGTGGCCGCGGATAGCGAGCTCGACTGCCTCCGGGAACGCTGCGCGGTAGGAGAACCACGCCCCTACGACGAACTTCCAATACTCCCATCGCCCGGGCGACGCCAGACCGACAACCCACATTGACCTGAGAAACGCGAGCAGGTCGTCCAATTGCATCGTTCTGTGTGTGGCAATCGGACGGTACTCCGACAGAAACGTCCGCACACGCTGGTAGTACTCGCGGGGCGCGTACAGCTCCTTCACGAGGGTGCGATATCCCCGGGCCAACACGTTGACATCGAGCCTGGGCACGAAGTTTGTCGCAGCGTCGAGGTTGTTGCCCGTGCTTCGGCCGATCATGCGACCTTCCCTGGTCAGACGCGAGAAGAGTCGTGTTCCGGGCAAGGCGGTCAGCATGCCCACCATCGCCGTCACGACGCCGGACTCGCGGATGAAGCGTCGCTGCTGCTCGAAGATCTCCTTGGTGTCGCTGTCGAAGCCCACGATGAATCCCGCCATGACCTGCACGCCCGCGCGGTGGATCGTCCGCACGGCCTCGACGAGGTCACGCCGCGTGTTCTGCACCTTCTTGCACTCATTCAGGCTGGCTTCTTGCGGGCTCTCGATCCCCACGAACACGTTTTTGAATCCCGCTCGTGCAAGAAGGGTCGGCAGTTCGGGGTCGTCCACGAGATTGATGGAGGCCTCGGTCGTCAGGTTGAAGCCGCCCGTCTTCTCGCGCCACACCACCATCGCCCGCAGGAGATCCTTCGCCCGTGCACGGTTGCCTATGAAGTTGTCGTCCACAACGAAAACGCCCCCGCGCCACCCTGTTGCACGCAGGGCCTCGAGTTCGGCGATCATCTGCTCTGGTGTCTTGACTCGCGGCACGCGCCCGTAGACGGGTGTGATGTCACAGAACTCGCAGTCGAACGGGCATCCTCGCGAGGCTTGCACGGACATCGTGAGATAGTCGCCGACGCAGAGAAGGTCCCAGCGGGGCAGCGGCGTGTTGGTCACGTCCGGGCGCTCCGCCGACTGATACCGCGGCTTGGGCCGTCCCGCCAGAAGATCCGAAACGAGTTCCGGCATCAGGTCTTCGGCTTCTCCCACAACGATCGAGGTGACCTCCGGGAATCGTTCCGCGCTGGTAGTGAAGAGCGGCCCGCCCGCCACAACGGGCTTTCCCCGCGCGAGCGCCCGGCGGATCACTTCCCGAGCCGAAGCTTCCTGAACGATCATCGCTGAGACAAAAACCGCGTCCGCCCAAGCGACCTCTGCATCGGTGAGCGATCGCACGTTCAAGTCCACGAGCTTCATCTTCCACTCACGTGGCAGCATCGCCGCGACCGTCAGCAATCCCAGGGGCGGAAATGCGGCTTTGCGCCCGGCGATGGGGAGCACATGGCGAAAACTCCAGAACGTGTTCGGAGTCCGCGGCGAGACAAGCAGGATGTTCACGGGACGTACCTCCCGGCGGCCAATGGCTCCTTTGGGCACGCCTTTTCACGCTTCCGCGTGCCGCTGCCAGCCACGACCTCCGAAGACTCGTACTACACCGCAATGGTACGCATCGTCCCCCGAGCTGCGGTGTACGGTGGGTTCCAAGTGCGCCTTCGCTGGGCATGAACCCGTCGCGCGTTGCATCCCCGATCGGGTCGCGAGCCCTCGACGGCGGGCCCGTTCCGGTTGGGCCGTCGAGGCTCTGAGCGCCGGTCGCAGGCCTTCATCAATGAGTCGATGCATCGGCAGCTGATGTGGTTGCTCGCAGCGAGCGGCGCAGCGACTGCGTGAACAGTTCGGGCTCATCCATCCAGATCGAGTGGCCGGCGTGCGTGATCGTGTGCAACTGAGCGTGGGGCAAATGTGCGACAAGCTTCGGCCACATGGTGGGGCCGAGGTCGACGTAGTCGTGCGTGCCGATGATCACGTGGATGGGTCCCGGGAAGGACTTCAGAGCCGGCCAGAACTCGCGCGTGGCCGTCTGGTATTGGGGATCCTCGAGTACTGCCTGTCCGGCATCCCCGCTGTAGAACACTTGGCCGCCGAGCATCTGACGCCAGTTGCGTCCGTTGTAGGTGTTGACACACGTGAACTGAATGCGCCACCAGTCGGTTTGCTGCTGGTCGGTCTTGATGATGCTCTTGAGTCCGAAGCTCTTGACTGTTTCCGGTGTCGCCGAGCCTGCATCGAACGGGATGAGCCCTTCGTCGGCGGCGATCCGAAGCGTTCGTGTGAAGACACTCTTGTCGTACTCCGCCTGCTTCGCCAAGAGGTCGGCGGCATCGGTGTCGGCGAAGCCGGGCCAGACGTCCGCGAGGAAGCTCGGGCGTTCCTCGCCGAAGGGGCCCGGCACCGTCGGGCCGACGAGGATCAGGCCAGCGACTCTGTCCGGATGGGCGAGCAGGTATCCGTAAGCGAGGTGATTGCCCATCGAGTGGGCCACGATCGTGATCTTTTCAAGCCCGAGTCGCTGGCGGAGCTGCTCGAGATCCTCAACGAGGGCGGCGTAGGTGATCGTCGCTGGGGGCCGCACCGGCGAGCGCAGCGAGCCGCGCTGGTCGTAGAGGACGAAACTGAACTCGCGTGCGAGCGGTCGGATGGCGGGGAGCAGGTAGCTGTGTTCCGCGCCCCAGCCGCCGTGGAGCACGACGACGACGTTTCCGGGCTTCGACTCGACGCCGTACTCCGCGACGTAGTGGACGACCTCGTCGGCGGTCTTCATGTACCACTGTTTAACGGGGATGCCCGCATCCTCGGGCAGTGGCGTGGGCTTGAGCGCTGTTTAACTCGACGGCGGCGTGCGTGTCGCGACGCATCCGGACAGCGCAAGAAACAAAGCAGTCAGGATCGAGATTCCGACAACGATTCGAACTGGCATTGGGCCTCCATGAACTTGGGGTGCTCAGCATGATGCGCGAAGACCGCAAACCCGTCACGGGCCCGACTGCTATGCCCCCCTCCCCCCTGGTTCCTGAATCGACTCGGACTATCGGAGGAGACATGCCGACCTTTCTGAGTGATTCGGTCCGAAGCGACTGCTGATGTCGGTGCGGCAGTTCCGCCTGCTGTTTCTCGAGCACCGAGACGCTGCCTTCGTCACACCATGCTCCAACGCCATTCGAAACCCTCGGTCGAGGGACGCCGCGGTGTGACCTCTTGATCGATGAAGGGAGTGCAGTACCATCGCCCATGCTGACAGAGATCGGCTCGGTAGCAGTCGGCTTCGACGACGAGGGCCCCCGAAGTTCGGATGCGGTCCTGCTGATCCACGGTCATCCCTTCAATCGCTCCATGTGGCGGCCGCAGCTCAGTCTGGTTGTTTCAAAGGGGTGGCGAGTGATTGCCCCGGATCTCCGTGGTTACGGCGAGAGTTCCCAGGTCCCCGGCACGATGGCGTTCGAAGACTTCGCCAAGGACCTTCTCCGCCTGCTCGATCGGCTTTCCATCGATCGCGTCGTCGTCGGCGGCTTGTCCATGGGCGGGCAGATCGCGATGGACCTCTGCCGCCAGGCGCCAGAGCGGGTGCGAGGGCTGCTGCTGGCGGCCACCTTTCCGCAGAGCGAGTCGGCAGAAGGAAAACTCCGCCGCTTCGCGATGGCCGATCGTCTGCTGCGGGAAGGGATGGCGGGCTACGCGGCGGAGGTTCTTCCGAAGATGGTCGGCGCCACCTGCCTTCACGAGAGGCCCGAGATCGGGCAGGCCGTTCTCCGCATGATGGAGTTCACCGATCCACAGGCCGCCGCCGCAGCGCTGCGAGCCCGTGCGTCGCGGCCACCCTATGAAGACGTCCTCGCGAGGTTCGCCCGGCCGTCGACAGTGATCGTCGGAGACGAGGACGCGTTTACGACCCGAGAAGACGCGCAGAAGATGGCGTCACTCCTAGCGGACTGTGAACTGCTCTGGATGCCCAAGGTCGGGCACATGCCGAATCTCGAACAACCCGACAGCTTTAACGCCGCACTCGCCCGTCTTCTCGAAAGGGTCACCGCGGTAGCACCATGAACTCTCGTCCGGTCCTACGCGATCGGCAACGCGGATGCGCCGCTGGTGCCGTAGCCACGCACCGAACGGCCGTCGCGCTCCGTACACGTCGCGCGACATCGTCACACCGCTCCGAAATTCCCGATTCGAAGAACCCTTCCGGTCGCAAGACGCGGTGGATCTCGCGACTCAACGCACTGTCGCCCCGGAGGGGAAGACCGTCGACCAGTCATCCTTCATGCTGACGATCGTCCATCCGCGTTTGCCCGCCTCGTCCAGAGCCTTGTCGAGCTTTCCGATATGCGATGTGCGGTCGTATGCCCATTCGCGTGCCGCGTCGGTGTGATGGACGAGCACGCACAGGTTCGGGCCGCTTCCGCCCGCCGTCCACTGCAGCATCGGAAGGTCGCCATCGGAGTTGCCAAATGCGGCGACGGGGCGGCGACCGATGTGGAGATTGATGTTCACTGGCTTGCCTTGCTTGTCGTCGATGCTCCCCACTTCGGGCTGCTTGACCAGCACAGGCTCGCCATCGCGGATCTCAAACGTGGTCTTCAGGCTCGAACCGATGACCTGTTCTGGCGGCACGCCGTAGGTTGCCTCCGTCCACGGACGCATGAACTCGATGCCGCCGCCGGAGACGATGTAGGTTTTGAAACCGTTGGCCCGCATAAAGGCAAGCAACTCGACCATTGGCTGGTAAACCATCTGCGTAAACGGACGTCCGCTCGTGGGATGTCGTGCCGTCGCGATCCAGTTTCGGACTTCGTCCTCGAACTCGTCGGTGGTCATGCCCGCATGTGTCGCGGCGACGAGCTCGAGGATGGCGTGCTCGCCACCCGAGAGGGCGGTCTTCAGGTCGCCCAGGAGGATGGACCTGAAAGGCTCTTTGTCTTTCCATTCCGGGTGCTGCGGGGCCATCGCCTTGATGCGATCGATGACGAAGAAGAGCTGGAAGTACGCCGGCTGCTCAGCCCACAGGGTTCCGTCGTTGTCAAAGACGGCGATGCGGTGTGCTTCGGGGATGTAGCCAGGCGAGCCGGGCCGGTCGGCGGCTTCGACGAACGAAACGATTGCTGCACGCGCCGGGCCATCCTTCCAGGAGGGCAGCGGGTCACCAACCGAGGCGCACGCCGCGAGTTGAAGGAAGAAGAGGAACGCGATCAAATGGAGGAGCGTTTGCTTCATAAATCGAACCTACCAGCCCGTCGATTGCATCGATCTCCGGATGGCGGAGAAACGCGAGGAACTTGCCTTTCCGCTTGTGGCGGCCTCGTCGGTCACGCCCTTGCGCTGGGTGTGCCGGCAAAGCCCTGATCGCCACGATTCGATCCCGGCGTGTGTCTCGCGCGACAGGCACCTCCGAATTGCCGCGCCAGCCGAGTCCACGTTCGATCGTGAATGGGTCGATGCGGCGGGACGCATGCGGCGCAGAGTGTATCGGATTTGTCGCGTCGGCCGCGGACCAGCCTCGGATCCCGCGCGAAGTTAGAACCCGCACGCGGTGTCTCTGACGCTCTGCAACGCTGGACGTCACATTGTCGCTTCTTCGCTCTTCGAAGTACGCCAACGCTCGCATCGCTCGGGGTTACTGCTCTTGCAGATCCCGGTTGTCCGCGAGTGTCGTCGAGCCCCAACACCATCCGTGCTGCTGAAACTTCACCCATGGGCCGAATGCTGCGGCGTTCGTGGCGTGTGGGGCGTGTGTGGTGGGGGAGGGGGGCGTGTGGGTCTGGCCGCGGCGTCACTTCGGCGCATCGACCTTGGCACGCATCTCGTCGAGGAAGTTCACGACGAGGTCAATGCGGTTCTTGCTCTCATCCTCCGACTTCATGATCGCCAGCAGACGTCCGTCGGGGCTGAAGTCGCACATCATCATCGCTTTGAGGTCCTTGAGGTTCATGAGAGGCTTGGGCAGCGAGACGGAAAGCGTTGGCTCCGTCTGAACCTGGACACTCATCAGGCGGCTGTTGCTGTCGAAGTATCGGATCTCCTTGCCGTCGGGGCTCGACCAGCCGGCAGACTGAGTGCCCGCGGTCGAGACCTGGACGCGTCCGGATCTCGCGTCCTGCTGGCCTGACTTGGCCCCGGTGAAACGCTGGACGTACAACTCTTCCCGGCCGGTTTCGGTCGAGACGTAGCGCACCCACTTGCCGTCGGCCGAGAACGCGAGAGGGCCTTCGTTCGCATTGCCGTTCAGGTACGGCGTGGCGGTCCAGGTGCCGGACGTCGCATCCTTCTCGAGCATCAATACGTCGGTCGTGCTCTTGGTGAGGTCGACCTTGAGCACCGCCAGCGTCTTCCCATCGGGCGACCATGCCACCGGAAAGAGCAGGTGTGTCGTCGGCCCGGCGAGGAGCTTCTCGGCCTCGCCAGCGCCGTCCGCTCTGCGTTCCCAGATCGCAAACTCCTCGTTGGAAACGCTGTTGTACGCGAGCCGCTGCCCGTCGTTGCTCCACACATATCGCCACGCAGGGCCCGGGGTTGGAAGACGACTCAGGGTGCTTCGGTCGGTGTCAAAGACTCACAGATCCGACCCAAGGTCGGTGCCATCGGCAGGTTGGAGGTTCGTCGCAACGCGACGAGAGCCCGGCGAAACCGCGAGCCACGCATACGCGCGAGGCGGCGCCGCGATCGGCTCGGGCTTGCCCTTCTCGTCGATCCAAGCAAGGGTGCGGCCGGTGTTGTCTCCAGCCTGAGTCATCTTGGCGAGGATGCCGGTTGGAGAAACGAAAAAGCTGTTGCGGAGATCACCGTTCCAAATGGTCACCGGTTCGCCGACGATTCGATTCGTCGCCAGATCGAATCGGGCGGCAACGAGGCTGTTGAGGTTGCGGCGTGCGACGATGTGACCCGACGGGAGATACTGCGCAACCCCCGCATTCTCAAGCAGGGGCGTCCGTGCACCGCTTGCGAGATCGACAATCTCCGTCCGCTCCTTGATTGTCTGCCCCACGAGCGCCCAGCGCGTCGCAAGGATTGACTTGCCGGGCACGAGCGGGCGAACATCACCCCAGCTATCGATGCCCGGGACGTTCTCCCCTTTCACGATCACGCGGGGCTCGCCGCCCGACGCGGGGACTGACAGAATCGTCTGTTTCCACGACTGGGCGAGCACGATCTCGCGGTCCGACGACCAGCACATGTACGAATCGTCGCTGGAGGACAGATCGAAAAGCGTCTCGGGCGCGCCGGCGGGCTGCCCGTTTTCGAGAGCGATCTTCTTCAGGCTGATGCGGCTGCGGGCCCGATCCTTGGCGGCGAGAAAGGCGATCCAGCGCCCATCGGCCGACAGCGCGGCTTCCAGAACACCCTCGGTGCCGGGAACGGTCTTGGTCTCGTCCCGATCCAGGCGCCGGATCATCAACACGCCCCCCGGCTTGGCGCTTTCCGGGTCGAGTTCCGGCCAGCACCGATAGACGACAAACCGCCCATCGGGCGCGATGCCGCTGAGCCCGGTCATATCTGGCTTTGGCGGCGTGGCCAAAGAGACGTGGATAGGCGGCGAAGGCGGGACAGCCTCCGGGCGCGAGAGTATTGCACCGATCACGCCGCCGAAGCCGAGCAACAGAACTGCGAGCGCCGCCGCCAACGCGGGGCGCCGCGGGCCCGAGACAGCCGGAGCCGCAGAAAATGACACCCACTCTTGCCCTGCGAGAGCCCTCTCAAGCTCGAGCCTCGCATCACCGATGTCGTGCAGGCGGTTGCGTCGATCCTTGGCGAGGCAGTTGATCAGCAGTTCGCGCACGCGAGGAGGCGTGCCAGCGGGGATGAGCGCGAAGTCGGTGTCCTTGTGCAGCGTTGCGCCGATGGAGTCGGCCACAGTTTCGCCGCGGAAGGGCATCGCGCCGGTCAGCATCTCAAAGAGCACGCAGCCGAACGAGAAAATGTCGGAGCGCTTGTCCACCGGCTTGCCCCGGGCCTGCTCAGGTGACATGTAGCCTGCTGTCCCCATGATCGCGCCGGGGATGGTGGGCGAGTGGTGCGGCCGCGCGGGCGAGGTCACCGTCGGCGAATCTGCCAGAGCGGGTGAATGGGTCGAAGAAGGCGTCCCGTCGGCGGAACGTGCCAGACCGAAGTCGAGCACCTTCACCACGCCATCGGGCGTGACCATCACGTTGCTTGGCTTGAGGTCGCGGTGAATGACTCCCTTCTCGTGTGCGGCCTCGAGCGCTTCGGCGATCTGCTTGGCAAGGCCGAGCGCCTCGTCCACAGGGATCAGTCCTGCCGCGAGTCGGGCCGCGAGCGTCTCTCCCTCAATGAACTCGAGAATCAGGTACTGGTGACCGTTGGCTTCCTCTAGCCCGTAGATCGCGCCGATTCCGGGATGGTTGAGCGAGGCAAGGACCTTCGCCTCGCGCTGGAATCGTGCGAGTCGGTCGGCGTCTTGAGCAAGATGCGCGGGCAGGGCCTTGATGGCGACCCGGCGGTCCAGCCGCGTGTCGGTGGCGAGGAAGACCTCGCCCATGCCGCCATGGCCGAGTTCGTGTTCGATCTTGAATGGGCCGATGGCGGCGGGTGGCATGGAGCATGGAGTGTATCGAATCCGGGTGCCGGATCACTTCGAGTTCGCGCCGTCGATCGGAGCTTTCAACCGGACGGATGAACGCCTTCGCTCGAGAAGCGAACGTGTTTCACGCTGCGATACCACTGTTACGGACACCTCGACTTCATCGTCCAGGGGCGTCGTCCGGCGGCGAACTGGTTCGCGGCATGACACAATGTGCTCCAAGACGCAAGCCGAGCGGGACGATCCCGCCATCGCCGAGAGCCTGTCGTGGTTTCATCGGAGCACAAGCGTGACAGTCTCACGTTCCACCGTTCGCGAAGTTGGCGGCGTGTGCACACGATCGATGACCTCGAAACCATTCTTCTGGAGCACACGGAGCGACGGCAGGTTGTGGGCGGCGGTGGTGGCGTAGAGCGGGCGGCGTGCGAACTCTTCGAGCATGAGAGCCACCGCCCGCGTCGCGATGCCGCGGCCCCAGTGCTCGCGGGCGATCCAGTACCCAAGGGAGTCGCGGCCCTCGTTCGGGGAGATATTCACGGACCCGACGACGTCGCCCGCGGCTTCGATCACCCTCGGAACAACTTCGGTGACGGTCCCGTCGTGATCCGCAAGGATCGTGTTCCATCGCAGTTGAAAGCTCTGCCAGTCCCGCGGCTTCGTTCCAGCGAGATCGTTCGCCGCACGGTCCACTTCAAGACTGAAGAGCAGGGGCAAGTCCGCGTGGCGAGTGTGACGAAGGGAAATCTCATCAGAGGCGCGATGGGACATCGGCGCAAGCGGAGCGAGCATTCGATTCCCTGACCGAAGCGTCGCCGCTGTGGCACGGTCGCCCGCGAGCTCGAAAAGCGTCGCCGCCTCGGACCACAAACGTCGCGCCAACTCCGGCCGCCCCGTCGCCGCCGCGATATCCCCCAGGTTTGCCAGCTTGCCTGCGGCCATCCCATCATCGCCGATCTCCCGCGCGATCGCCAGCGATCGATGGTTCAGCCGCTCGGCCGTGTCGAACTCCTTTCTCGCCTCGAACACGTTCGCCAAGTTCCCCAGGTCGCGGGCGACGCCTTGTTGGTTCCCCAGCCTCTCATCGATTTCTAGCGCGCGAGTGCACAGAGTCTGCGCCGAATCCAGTCGCCCGGTCGTGAGATGAATCAATCCCAGGTTCGTACAGGCTCGCGCCACATGCTCGGTCTCTCCCGCTCGCTCCGCGATCTCGAGCCGTCGCTGCGTCAGCGTCTCTGCCGTCGCGTGGTCTGCGGTGCGGAAGAAGAACTGAAACCCCAGGAACAGCAGCCGGATGTCCTCGCAGCGAGGCATCGACAGCCGCAGTGCGCTCGCCGCCTCATCCACGCGGCCAGCGTTCGCCGCCAGCGCCGCCTCAACGACTGCCGTGCTCTCCGGCACATTCGCCGCCGCGGCGGCCTGAGCCTGCTCCAGCGTCCATGCGTCGATAAGCCGCTTCGCGGGCTGGGTCATGCACCAATTGTTGTCGCTCCTCCCTTCGCGACGTCCATCTGAACTCCTACGATCGCCCGATGCCACTATCGAAACGAGTGTCTAAGCGGGCGGGCCAGCCCCGTGTCGCGGTTGTTGTCAGTCGCTACAACGCCTCGGTGACCGACCGCCTGTGTCTGGGCGCGATCGAGGCCTGCGTCCGCCGCACCGGCCGCACGCCCACCGTCCTCGAAGCCCCCGGCGCGTTCGAACTGCCCGTCATCGCCCACGCTGCGGCCGACTCCGGCCACTTTGACGGCGTGGTTGCCCTCGGCTGCCTCATCCGCGGCGAGACCATCCACGACCGCGTCATCGCAGACGCCGTCGCTCAAGCCATCCAGGCCGCCATGATCGTGACCGGCGTCCCCATCGCGTTCGGTGTCCTGACCGTCGAGAACGCCAAGCAGGCCGAGGCCCGCGCCGGCGGCGACCACGGAAACAAGGGCGACGAAGCCATGGGCGCGCTGCTCGACACTGTCGCTGCCGTCCGCGCCGCCGCCGCGGGAGGCGACTCGCGCATCAGCCGCACTGTTGCCGACAAGGCCAAGGGCCGCGGCACTTCGAAGAAGTCCAAGCCCGCAAAGGCCAAACGCGGAGGCCGCCGATGAGCGATCCCCGCATGGTTCGGCGCTTGGCTTTCGTCGCCCTCTTCCAGCTCGACGCCCGTGGCGAACTGACAGACGACGAACTCGTCGCCGCCGTCGCCAACAGCGAAGACCCGTCGATCGACGCCAATCGCATCGCCAAGGGCGTGCAGAGCGAAGCATTCGAGCTCGCGCGCGCCGCCTATGCCGACCGCAAGCGCTGCGATGACGTGATGAAGAATGTCTCGCCTGAATGGCCGGCCTACCGCCAGGCCGCGGTCGATCGCGCGTTGCTGCGACTGGCCCACTTCGAGATCTACAGCGGCCGCGCGTCCGCCGCGCTCGCCATCGACTCCGCCGTCGAACTCGCCAAGGAGTTCTCCACCGAGAAGTCCCCGGGCTTTATCAACGCGTTGCTCGACGCCGCAGGCAAACGCATCGCCGGAAAGAAGTCCAAGAAGACCGCCTCGGCGGCGTCCGACGCATCGACCGACGACCCTTCCGACGCGACCGGCGAACCAGCTTCCGAGGAGCCGTCCTGACATGGGCTTCTTCTCGTCGATCGTCAGCAAGGTGAAAGCCGGGCTGGAGAAGACGCGCGAGGTCTTCGTCAGCGGCCTGCGTTCACTGCTCACCGGCCGTCGCCTCGACGAGAAGACCATCGACGAGATCCAGACCCGCCTGCTCGCCGCCGACGTCGGTCCGGTCACCACGAGCCGCCTCGTCGACCAGATCCGCGCCGACTTCCGCGCCGGCCGCATTGACAGCGGCGATCAGGTCCTGACCTATCTCAAGGCCGAGATGAAGGCGCTCTGGCCGGCTCAGGACCGAGCCCTCCGCCGCGGCACCGACAAGCCCACCGTCATCCTGATCACCGGCGTCAACGGTGCCGGCAAGACCACCAGCATCAGCAAACTCGCCAAGATGCTCCAGTCGCAGGGCAACAAGGTCCTGCTCGGCGCCTGCGACACCTTCCGCGCTGGCGCGGTACGGCAGCTCGAAATCTGGGGCGAGCGCCTCGGAATTGAGGTCGTCAAAGGCCAGCAAGGCGGCGACCCCGCCGCCGTTGCGTTCGACGCTTGCCAAGCCGCCAAGGCCCGCGGCGTCGACGTGCTCATCCTCGACACCGCCGGCCGCCTGCAGACGCAAGACCCGCTGATGCGACAGCTCACCAAGATCCGCGCCGTCGCGTCCAAGCAAATCCCCGGCGCGCCGCACGAGGTCCTGCTCGTGCTCGACGCCACCGCGGGCCAGAACGCCCTCCGCCAAGCCGAGGAGTTCGACCGCGCCATCGCCGGCGTCCCCAGCGAAGGCCCCCGCGGCGAAGCCCCCGGTGTCACCGGCATCTTCCTCGCCAAACTCGACGGCACGGCCAAGGGCGGCATCGTCGTCGCCATCCGCGACACCACCAAGATCCCCGTCAAGTTCATCGGTGTCGGCGAAACCCCCGACGACGTCCAGCCCTTCGACCCCGAGACCTTCGTCGAGGCCATGTTTGCGGAGTAGGCCTGTCTCTAACGAGCCCCGAGCGTGAGCGAGTGGGTCACCGACGTCCACAGAGTCCGGCGTCCGAACTAGAACCCCACCCCCGCGCCGCGTACCCTCGCATGCCGAGCCCTCCGCTCGGTTTTTCCCGATCCCCAACCTCCCACCGGAGCGTCCCATGTCCTTCGAAATCCAGTCCGTCAAAGCCCGTCAGGTCCTCGATTCCCGCGGCAACCCCACCCTCGAAGTCGACGTGACGCTCAGCTCCGGCTTCTTCGGCCGCGCCGCGGTCCCCTCGGGCGCGTCCACCGGTGAGAACGAGGCCGTCGAACTCCGCGACGACGACAAGAGCCGCTACCTCGGCAAGGGCGTGATGAAGGCCGTCAACAACGTCAACGGCTTCCTCGCACCCGAACTGCTCGGCATGGACGCGACCCAGCAGGAAGCCATCGACAAACTGATGAATCAGATCGACGGCACGCCCAACAAGGGCCGCATGGGCGCCAACGCCATCCTGGGCGTCTCGCTCGCCGTCGCCAAGGCTGCCGCCGCCGCCGCGGGCATCCCGCTCTACCGCTACGTCGGTGGCGCGGGCGCCAAGGTGCTGCCGGTCCCGATGCTCAACGTCCTCAACGGCGGCAAGCACGCCGACAGCACCGTCGACTTCCAGGAATTCATGGTCCAGCCCTGGGGCTTTGACACCTTCGAAGAAGGCATGCGTGCTGGCGTCGAGATCTACCACAGCCTCAAGAAGGTTCTGCACGCCAAGCACCTCTCCACGGCAGTGGGGGACGAGGGCGGCTTCGCCCCCAACCTCAAGAACAACGAGGAAGCCCTCAAGCTCCTCGAAGAGGCCACCGCCAAGGCCGGCTACAAGTGGGGCGAGCAGATTTTCGTCGCGCTCGATCCCGCCGCCAGCGAGCTCTGGAACGAGGCCAAGGAAGAAGGCAAGCAGGGCTACAAGTTCTTCAAGAGCAGCAAGGAAGTCGTCAGCAGCGATCACATGATCCAGCTCTGGTCCGACTGGGTCAGCAAGTACCCGATCCGCTCGATCGAAGACGGCCTCGCCGAGAACGACTGGGCCGGCTGGAAGAAGCTCACCGAGAAGCTCGGCAGCAAGATCCAACTCGTCGGCGACGACCTCTTCGTCACCAACAAGAAGTTCCTGCAGAAGGGCCTCGACGAGAAGTGCGCCAACTCAATCCTGGTGAAGGTGAACCAGATCGGCAGCCTGAGCGAGACCCTCGACGCCGTCAACCTGGCGATGCGCAACCGCTACACCGCCGTGATGTCCCACCGCTCCGGTGAAACCGAAGACGCCACCATCGCCGATCTCGCCGTCGCCACCAACTGCGGCCAGATCAAGACCGGTGCCCCCTGCCGCAGCGACCGCAACGCCAAGTACAACCAGCTCCTCCGCATCGCGGAAGAACTGGGCGACAGCGCGATCTACGGCAAGTCGACGTGGAATCGCTAAGCGGACCGCGGGCTAGAAGCGATACGCGAACTGCATGCCCAGCATCGGGCCATGCGTGACCGCGTCCCATGTGAACGTGGACGAGGAGTAGTCTTGGCCAAGCGCGCGGTAGCCCGCGAAGACGCTGTACATCCAGTTGTCGCGGCGCCAGCGGTATCCGAGCGCTGCGACCGCCTGCCACGAGAAGTCCGAGTCATCCACTCCGAATCCGCCGACGTCTGCGCGGAGCGAGAAGACCCAGTTCTCGTGCAGTTCGAGTGCCCCGCGGAGTCCGACAAAGGGTTCGACCCATGTCTGTCCTTCGGAGATCCCGCGCTGCGTGCCGGCCTGCAGCACCTCGCCGGTCGGCAGCGTCGCGTTCGCGCTCGCCGTGACGTCAAGGTCCATCTCCATGTCAGTGACTCGAACGCCGCCGAATGCATCGAGCGTGAAGTGCGTCGGAGTCTCTCCGGCCCGACGGGTATCGACCACCCGATAGCCGGCAAACCCCTCAACCCATAGGTTGCTCGCCGTGGCGTTGATCTGCGCCGCCACCGAGCCGCTCCCGCCGCTCGGTCCGTTGATCGCACGCCCACGCTGGTCGGGCACCTCGGCCTTCGTGTACGCGGCGTTGATCTGCATGACGAAGCGATCGACCTCAACGTCCAGCGCACCCATGAGGCCGATGATCGAATCGGACTTGTCGAGAATGTCAAGGAATGATGCGTCCACGTCCGTGCTGACGCCCCGCACGCCCATCGTGCCGTTGATGCTCGTGAGCCAGATGTACGGCGTGAAGGCGACGGTTCCTCGCTGAGTCTGTGCACCAGCCACCGAGGTTGCCGAGGGCGAGGCAGCCGTTGTCGCCGACTTCGACGCCCCGTCCGACACCGCCGGCGCGGGTTTCGCGCCGACGCACAGATTCTGACCGACGACGACTCCGACCATTGCGAACATCAACTTGGGATTCATGGGCACTCCGAACAAGGCCGAGCGAGGCCAAGCACACTGGTCTTTGACACGCGTATCGCGTTGACACGCGTCGTTCTTGACACCTTTAGTTCACACGCCGCACCGCCGGCGGATTCCATCGGCCATCCAGCACCGGCGGCTTCGGCGAATAGATACGCATCGTGAGCCCCAGCGCGCCCGCCGAAGGCGACGGCAGCCAGTTGGACTCCTTCTCCGGCCCCGGGTTCGCGTGCTGGATGTAGATGGTCAACGAGCCGTCCGCATTGTACTTGAGCGCGTCCCGATCTCCGATCGCGAACCGGTTCAGCGCGTTCGCAACTTGGAAGCCCGCGGCGTCGTACATGGTCAGCGACCAGAACGCGTTCGTCGGCGGAAGTTCTTCTTTCGAGAAGCGAATCTCGTAACGATTCTCGCCCATCAACGGCTTGCCGTCCGCGTCGCCGATGCACAGCGGGTACACCGCGTCCTCGGGCTGATTGGCTCCCAGCCCCACGAGCGCGACGATCGCCCGCTTGAGGTAGTAGTTGCCGTAGACGCCCATCGTGTCGGTGTTCATCTGCCAGCCGTTCGCCGAGCGTGCCAGCGTGGCGATCTTCGTCTTCATGCGCTCCAGACCGGCGGACGTCGCGCGGCGCAGACCCGCCTGGACCGGCGCCGGTGCGGCCGCGAAGTCGAACACCTCGCCGCGGCGGATCCCGATCCGCTCAAACCGCGCGATCTGCGACCAGTCCGTCAACGCCGGTGGGTGCAGCGCCATCAGTTCGCTCGCGTACTTGAAGTACTTCTCCGCTGGCATCGTGTTCACCTGCACCAGCGGCGGCGTCTTCATGTCCACCGTCGCATCAGGCTGATACGCCGGTGCCTCGACGCCCTTGCCCCACCGCGAGAGCGGTGTGATCGTGTAGCCCGCCTGCACCTTGTGCACCGCGGCGTAGTCGTCGGGGCCGTTGGTCTGGGTGCGGCCGATGACCCATACGTGCGGCGTGGGCGAATCAATACGGGCGACGCCGTCGGGCAAAGTGCCTCTCCAACCCGGCGGCACGATCGCCCAGCGTCCCGAGCTGGTTCCGCTCGTGCGCTTGCCCGGTGAGGAAAACACGTTGGACCACATGTCGAGCATCGGAAGCAGGTAGTAGCGTCCGCCGGTGTCCGGCGCGGTGATGACCTGCGGCTCCTTCGTCAGGTCGAGCCACGCCGAGGAGTACAACGTATCGAAGTTCGGCCGCACGACCTCACGGAAGTCCGCGGTCGGGTACGCCGTCATGTGGTGGAATGCGTTCGCGGGCCCCATCCCCGGTCGTGCGCCCGGCGGCACGTTTGTGACCACCCGCCGCGTCACGTCCATCGAGAGCAGCGGGTAGAAGTAGTGATACGCCTCGACGCCGATCTCAAACGCCTCTTGCTCTGAGACCGACGCGGTTTGAGCTTGGTCGCGCGCAACCTCGCGTGCTCCCGCAGCGGCAACGCACATGCTCAGTCCAGAGACGCAGCACATCAGATGCAGTTTCGAGAGAGACGGACGGCGTGTGTTCATGATTTCTCCTTCGAGCGTCAGGAGCGACGAGCCGCCGAGTGCCGATGGATCTCCCCGCGTCCGGAGCATACCACAATCTCAGATGGAAAGCTGTGCCCAAGCCACCCGCGAGCGCAACCGCGTCAACCTTGTACCGATCACGCCAGTCGATCAACGCGATCCCGCACGGCGCGTCTTCTTCGCTGCGGCTGCCTTCTTCTTCGGCGCGGCGACCTTCTTCTTTGCCGCGGCTTTGGCGCTTTTTGGTCGCGTCGACTCATACGCCGCAACATAGCCCTTCAGCGAAACCCGCTTGATCGCCCGGCCGATCACATCCAGCGGCAGCTCGTCGATTTTCTTGAAGCGGATGCACGACTTACCCATGTCGAGCTTCTTGCCGGACTTCTTCCAGTCGGCGATGAAGGCATCGCGTTGCTTCTCGTCGCCGTAGATGCACATGAGATAGAACGACATGGCACCCTTCTGCGATGCCAGCCCCGCAAAGGGCAGCGGCTGCTCGGGGTTGCAGTGATACCCGTCGGGATAGATCGAGTGCGGCACGCTCCAGCCGATCATGCCGTACGACATCCCCTCTTCGAATCCCTTGTCGAGATTGTCGTTGACAACCTTGCGCACCGCTTCCAGCGCCTTGCGGCGGTCATCGGGCAGCGATGCGAGATATTCCTTCACAGTGGCGGCTTTGCTCTGCATTCGCCCAGCATACCGCGCCCGCCAAACGCCGTTGGTTCGGCCGCGGTCCACCGGACTTCAGGCGTCCACACGCTCGAAGTTAATCCCGCCGTCGACCAGCCGCGCGAAATATGCCTCGATCTTGTCGATCCCGGTCACTCGGTGCACGAACGCCGCGGCCCGGACAAGATCGGCTTTCTGTACGAGTTCGAGCCGCGGCTCCTTCAGTTCCAGTCGGCTGGCATAGAACGCGCAGCTGCTGTGCGCGATCAGAACCACGCGCTTGAGTTTGTGCACCTCCACGAGGAAGTTGAGTTCGTCCACCACCCCCGACTCCTCCAGATGGGCTTGCGCATGCCCCGCCACACACGCCGGACCGCCGGGAAGGCAGAGCCGGTCGTAGCGGGGGAGCATCAACGAGTTCTGGAGAAAGTCATCGAAGTGTTCGCCCAGGCGGCCGTCGGAGCAATACATGGCAGCCGCGTGGATGCGCGTCGCGTCGTAGCGGAGTGAGCTCTTGTAGCACGTGGCGTTTTCCGGCATACGGGCATGATACCGGGAGCGTGGTTCGGCTGCGAGTGACCAGCTTGCGCACCAAGTGTGTGACTGACCCGGTCAAGACCACATCGCTCGTGCGGCGCGTGACGCGGCGGAGTTTCCCCAGCGGTCTTGCTGCCACGAAAGCCAGCGAAGACCGGCGTTCCCAGGCTTTGCGGCAACGATCGCGAGCGTGCTTCAACTGCCGCAAATCGACGTCAAGGTGGGCGCGGGTAAGCCGTCCACGTCGCGGAGCAAAAAGCAAGCGGGCCCGCAACGGCGCGGGACCCGCTATGAGGAAAGGGTAATCGGAGCAGAGCCGCCTGCGGCCGCCCTCCTCCAATGTCCGAGAACGTACGTAATCTTGCAACAGCGCTTCGGATTCGGGCACGTGCACTCAATTGCCCGCAGGGGGCAATTGCTCGAGGTTGTCAATGATGCGTGGCTTATCCAGCGGCGAGATTTCGTAGAGCGACAGCCCGTTGATCACCGCCTTGTGGACGTGCAGTGCCTTGCCGCGGGCGAGCAATTCGCCGGCCACGGGCGGGCCCTTGCCCGACTCACGGACCTTGAGGTCAAGCGCGACGATGATGGGCTGCCCATCGGATGTAGCCAGCAAGACGCCTGTGTACGGCGAGATCGCTTGGGAGTACGACCAGCCGACCAGCGTGATGTCAGCGCGTTCCTCGCGGGGCGCGAGCGAGACGCCAAACTTCGTGCCGAGCCAGTCGGCGAACTTGTCGCGGGTCGTGCAGACCTCTTCGGGCTTGAAGCCGGCGTCCACGGTGGCGTTGTAAAGCGCGGCGAGCGTGGGGCGAACGGTGGCGACAACGCTGCCCGGGCGGGCACCAGAGATGAAGTAGACCCCGACGAGGCCGACGACGCCAATCAACGCGGCGGCGGCCAGCGGGAGCCACTTGGGGAATTGCAACGGACGCGCCGGGCCGGAGGTGCTCCGGGTGTTTCCGCTCCGGGATGGCTTGGCGGCGTTCAGATCGAGCGCGGCGGCGGAGAACTGCGCCCGCAAAGAAGCGTCGATGTCGCGCTGCCAGATGACAGCCTGATCGTGTGCGACGCGAAGCTCAGGCAGGGATGCCAGCTCCTGCTCGAATGCCGACCGCTCGGCAGGCGACATCGCACCGTCGAGATAACGGTCGAGCGCGTCGAGGAGATGGGGTGAGAGATTGCTCACCTGCTGCCATCCTCCTCACTGTTGGTTTGGTCGAAATGGCCGGACATGCGTTCGCGGAGAAGGCGGCGGGAGCGGAAGACGTGGCTCATCGCCGTGTTCTCGTTGAGATCGGTGATCGCCGCGATCTGGGCGTAGGAGAGTTCGCCAACGGTGCGCAAAAGGATGCAAACCCTAGACACTTCGTCGAGCGACATGATGGCCCGGTGCACGGAGGTGTCGAAGATTGCGGGGTTGGCGGTTCTGCCGTCGCCGGTCATCGGGATCTCGCGCCGCTGCCTGAACTCACCACCGACGGGAACATGGGTTGTCGACCCAGCTCGGGCGTCAATCATCTCCTGGCCCGAGGGCGAAGCAGGGTTGCGGGCCCGCTTCCTGGAGGTGTTTCGGCCAACGTTCCGGACGATCTGCGACATCCAGCCTTCAAAGGACGTGCCTGGCGTGAATCGATCCAAAGACGAAAGACCGATCAAGCTGGCCTCCTGCACCACGTCGTCCGCTTCGTGCCGGTCGCCGAGAACTGCCGATGCCACGATCAGCAGAGCGGGGCGGCACTTCTCAAGCAGCCGAACGAATTCCTCCTGACTCAAGCGGGCCTGCGGTCCCACCGCCATACCAGCTTCCACGGGCGTCGATGAAGCGACACCCCGTGCATTCTGTGCGGGGCCACCATCCTTCGCGGGGTTCTTGTCGGATCCCTCGAAGCTCATACCGAGTGGTAGCCTAGTCCGCGACTGCCTTCAAAAGCCCGGATCGCCGGACCTTGTTCCCCTCCGGACGGACGCTCCGTCACCTTTTCCGCAAGCAGATGTCTGGATTGAGGTCGGGTCTTGCAAAATTCGCGCAGGCTTGACGCGTCTGGTAGGCGGATCAGCTGGACAGCCAGTTCGCGTCACGCGGAACGCGGCGGCGGGCACCTTTCGCGGACGTACACGCCCGAGAACGCGAGGTCGCGGCCGGGGATTACGCACTGTCGTTTCGTTCACTTTAGCTCCAACCGCCGCCACTTCCGAGGCGTCATGAATGACCGTCACCGCGGATCTGTTTGGCTCCGCCGACGCTATTCTGGCTGCGGGTCGGGCCGTGCGCGGGGTGCAGCAGGGACCCTGGAACCCGCTCGTAGACGCTGTATCCGCGTCCGCGCTGTTGAGAGTCCGAGGAGTCTTGCCTGCGCTTGGCTGGTGCGTCGCGACACCAGGGCCTTTGGCCGTGCGGCGGCGTCTTGCAGAGTTCCCCGACCGTTCGCTGCGTCGGAACGAGGAACCCGAACGCGTCGGAGCCCAACAAGCGACGGGAGGTCTCATGACGAGCAGGCAGACAGGCACGGCGAGTCGGATGTCAAACCCTGTACCGCACGGGACCGGCGCGGACTTCGACGCGGCGAGGATCACGCGCCCGGACGATGCCCTCTTGCGGTACTACGCCATCACGTCCGCATTCACACTGATCGCTTTTCCGATCGTGTTTCTTGTGCAATTCGTCCGCTTCCGCACGCTGCGGTACCGCTTCGACGATGAGGGCGTTTGGATGGGCTGGGGCTGGCTGTGGCGGCAGGAGATCAGCCTGACCTACCGGCGGATCCAGGACATCCACGTCACCAAGAACATCATTCAGCGGTGGCTTGGGCTGGCGAGCGTGCAGCTGCAGACGGCCGCCGGGGGTGTCTCGCCGCAG
>JBILLU010000340.1:0-6111 GCA_044375915.1 Phycisphaerales bacterium | reverse complement strand
GACGACATGGGCCTGGGCAAGACGATTCAGCTGCTCGCGCTGATGGCGTTTGAGCGCGAGCAGATGGTGGCGGCGATGGCGAAACTGCCCCCGGGCTCGGTGGTGCAGAAGGTGAAGCCGACGCTTTTGGTGGTGCCGATGTCGGTGGTGGGCAACTGGCTGCACGAGACCAAGCGATTCTGCCCGGAGCTGAAGGTGCTGACGCACCATGGCGCGGACCGGCTGGACGAGGCGAAGTTTGTCGATGAGGCGCGGTCGAGCGACATGATCATCACGACCTATTCGCTGGCGCACCGCGATCGGGAGTTGCTCACGCGCGTCGAGTGGGGCCGCGTGGTGCTGGACGAGGCGCAGTACATCAAGAACCCGGCGGCGAAGCAGAGCCAGGCGGTGCGGGCGATCACGGCGGAGCGGCGCGTGGCGCTGACAGGCACGCCGGTGGAGAACCGCCTGAGCGAGCTGTGGTCGATCATGGACTTCCTGAACCCGGGGTATCTGGGTTCGGCGGGGAGCTTCCGGACGCGGTTTTCGCTGGGCATCGAGCGGTACCGCGACAAGGCGAAGCTGGATCAGCTCAAGGGGTTGGTGCGGCCGTTCATTCTGCGGCGACTCAAGAGCGACCCGACGGTGGTTGCGGACCTGCCGGAGAAGGTGGAGAGCAAGGAGTTCTGCCCGCTCACGAGCGAGCAGGCGACGCTGTACGAGCAGTGCGTGCAGCGGATGCTGACGGAAGTGGAGCGGAGCGAGGGCATCCAGCGTCGCGGTCTGGTGCTGAGCGCGCTCATCAAGCTCAAGCAGATCTGCAATCACCCGAGCCAGCTCTTGAAGGACTGGTCGGAGGGTGGATTGACCCCGCCGAAGTTCGAACGCAGCGGCAAGTGCATCCGCCTGCTGGAGATGCTCGAGGAAGTGCTGGCCGAGGGCGATCAGGCGCTGGTGTTCACGCAGTTCCGGCAGATGGGAAATATCTTGATGTCGCTGCTGCGGCATCACCTGGATCGCGATGTGCTGTTCCTGCACGGCGGCAGCACCCAGAAGGAACGCGTCGACATGGTCGAGCAGTTCCAGAAGGGCGACGGGCGACACCCGATCCTGTTGATCAGTTTGAAGGCGGGCGGCGTCGGTCTGAACCTGACGGCGGCGAGCCATGTGTTCCACTTTGACCGCTGGTGGAACCCGGCGGTGGAGAACCAGGCGACCGACCGCGCCTACCGCATCGGCCAGACACGGACGGTGCAGGTGCACAAGTTCGTCGTGCGCGGGACGCTGGAAGAGCGGATTGATCAGATGATCGAGCAGAAGACGGAATTGGCGGAGAACATCATCGGTTCGGGAGAGCGGTGGCTGACCGAACTGGACACGTCGCAGCTGCGTGAGCTGCTGACGCTGAGGAACGACGCGATCGCGGATGAAGTTTGATGAGCAGTTCGTCGTTCAACCCGTTTGGATCGCGGAACACGCCGGGGACTCCGGGTGTGGGTGGCGGCGCGGGTGGTGGTACGCCGGGTGGGGCGGGAGCGGGTGGGGCCGGGGCAACGCCGGGTCAACCGGGCGGGCCTCGGCCGGTGTATCTGCGGCCGGCGAAGCCGCTGCCCTTGAAGCCGCGGCGGGTGCGGGGCGGCGTGAAGATCTCCGCGACGGAGCAGACGGACCTGTGGTCCAAGAGTTGGGCGGCCCAGCGGTGGGTGCGGCTGATTGAACAAGGGGCTCCGGGCAAACGCGCGGTGGAGGGCCTTGAGTACGCGGTGCTGGGGCAGGCCAAGAGTTTGCACATCGAGCAAGGCGCGCTGGTGGCGATGGTGCAGGGGCGGGCGGAGCGGGCGTATCAGACCAAGCTGTCGCTGCCGCCGCTGACGGCCGAGCAATGGGACCGCGTGGTGCAGGTGATGACCGACCAGGCGGTGTACGCCGCGAAGCTGCTCGCGGGCGACTTGCCGACGAATATCGAGGACGTGTTCAGCCCGCTGGGGCTCAAGTTGTTCGTGACCGAGCCGTCGGAGTTGACGTGCTCGTGCACGTGCGTGGATTTCACCAGCGAGGCGCACGAGCGGACCCTGAAGAAAGAGACGGGGCCGGCGCCGTGGTGCAAGCACGCGGCGTGCGCGGTGTATCTGTTCGCGCAGCGACTGAGCAACGACCCGTTCCAGATCTTCAAGCTGCGGGGCCTGGACGGGGCCGAGTTGTTCGATCGGCTGCGGCACAACCGCGTGGTGGCGAACGCGTCGAAGACCAATCCGTCGGTGTACGTGGGGCGTGTGCCGGGCGTGTCGGACGCGGCGCCGATGGCGCTGGAGGCGACGCGGGATTTTTGGGAATTGTCGCCGGAGCTGGAGAACTTAGAGACGCCGATCGAGCCGCCGCCGGTGAGCCATCCGCTTTTGAGGCGTTTGGGCCCGAGCCCGCTGGCGACCGCGGCGCCGGGCAAGGAAACAACGCCGCCGGCGACGTTCCCGCTGGTGGGGCTCTTGGCGTCGTGCTACGAGATGATCAGCGAGACGGTGATTCGGGAAGAGCGGGGGACGGATCAGATCAAGCCGGAGTGAGTGCGACGCCCAAGCGGACGAGCCTTCGAGGAAGCCTCGAATGCGTTGGGGTTGTCGCGAGGCCGGAGACCTCTGCTGCGGGCGACCCGAGGCTTCGTTGATCCGTGATCGTCACGCCCGCGCCGCGAAGACCTGCAGGCGGTGGCTCTGGAGCGTGAGGCCGCGGGCGCGGCAGGCGGCTTCGCAGAGGGCTCTGAGTTCGGGGATGTCGAGCGGCTCGCACTGGGAGTTGTCGGTGCGGACGAGCATGTCGCGGGTCTTGGAGCCGAAGACGACCTGATAGCGGCCAGCGTCGTCGTCGTCGAAGAGCAGGCGCTGGATGATCCCGGCCTGCTGCATCAGCTTAAGCGTGCGGTAGACGGTGGCTTTGCTCACGCGGAGGCCGGCGGATTTCATCGCGCCGATGAGGTCGTCGGCGTGGAAGAGGCCCTCGCTGCGCAGGACGGCGTCGAGAATCTGGGCCCGTTCGAGCGTGTACTTCAGGCCTTCACCCTTCAGGGTGCGGCGGAAGACGGCGCAGACCGGTTCGATGATGGCGGGGGGTTCGGCCAGAACTTCGGGGCGACGCGAGGGCATCGGATTATCCTACGTCTGCGGCGGAGCGGTTCGGCACCCCCGCAAGGAGATGGCCGCGGACGATGGCAATGGACGTTGCGACAGAATCTCAGCAGGGCTCGACGCGGCACGCGGTGCGTGTGGCGGCGGTGTGGCTGCTGTTGACGGCGGTGTTCGCGGTGCTGATCGGGGCGATCGGCGGGCCGCACTCGATGGGGCAGGGGGCGGCGGCGCTGGCGTGGTGGATGCTGGTGGCGGGCTGGCCGGTGGCGTTGTACTTCGTCTCGTCGCTGGGGTTGGGTGCGCTGGTGATGCGGGCGGTGGAGCGGCGGGCGGTTGAAGCAGAGCGATTGCCGCTGGTGCTCGGGGTTGGGTTGTCGGTGCAGCTGACGGCGGGGCATGCGATCAACTGTGTTGGGGCGTGGCTGCCGGGCGTGGCGTGGAACATCGCGGCGCTGGTGCCGTGCGTGGTGGGGTGTGCAGCGGCGATCGGGGTCGTGCGGAAGACTGACTGGAACGCATTTGTTGGCGAAGAGCGGTCGTACTCGGTGCTCGCGCTCGCCGGGCTGACGACGGCGTTGGCCACAGCGGTGTTGATCGTGGCGGCGTGTAGTCCTCCGGGGGTGCTGTGGGGGAGTGAGTTCGGCGGGTTTGATTCGTTGAGTTATCACCTGCAACTGCCGCAGGAGTGGTTGGCGGCGGGAGGGGTGGGGCGAGTCGCGCCGGTGACGCACAATGTGTATTCGTATCTGCCGTCGTATCTCGAGAGCGCGTTTGTGACGCTGGGGCTGTGGGGGTTTGTGCCGCGGAGTTCGGCGGATGGGGTGGCGGGGTTGCTGGCGGGCGAGGGGGCGATGGCGTTGTCGTGCCAGCTGCTGCACGCGGGGTTCGCTTTGGCTTCGGCGTGGATGATCGCGGGCGCGGCGCGGGCGGCATGCCGGCGGGTGTGGGGAGAGCAGGGCAGCGGGCGCAATGGAGGTTTGGTCGCAGGGGTGTTTGCCGCGGGCGTGCCTTGGGTCGTGGTGACGGGGTCGCTGGCGTACAACGAGATGGGCGTGAATGCGTTGTTCGCGGCGGCGCTGATCGCGGCGCTGGACGAGCGGCTGAGCCCGGCGACGAAGGGAGTGCTGGCGGGGTGGTTGGTGGGCGTGGCGTGCGGGGTGAAGCCGACGGCGTTGTTCTTTGCGGCGCCGCCGGTGGGGCTGGTGCTGCTGGTGGTGAGTGGGCGGGCGGGTTGGAAGGCGGTGGTGGGGGCGGTGGTCGGTGGCGGCGTGGCCTTGGTGCCGTGGATGCTGCGGAACTACGTCGCGTGCGGGAATCCGGTGTTCCCGTATCTGCACGGCGTGTTCGGTGAGTCGCATTGGACCGCGGAGCAATTCGCGAGGTTCGCGTCGGCGCATCACTTTGATGGGTCGTGGATGGACCGCGTGCGGCTCTTGGTGCTGGCGGATCCGAACGACCCGGCGGGGCTGCGGCATCGGGGGTTGATGCACTCGCAGTGGAGCGTGTTCCCGTTTGCGGTGCTGGGGGCGATGGTGTTGTGCGCGTTCGGCGGCTGGCGTCGCGGCGTGGTGTGGGCGCTGGTGGCGGGCGTGGTGCTGCAGATCGCGGCGTGGCTGGCGGTGACGCATTTGCAGTCGCGGTTCTTGCTGCCGCTGGTGGTGCCGGGCGGTGTGTTGATCGGACTGGCGTCGGCGTGGCTGGCGCAGGGGTCGTGGGCCAAGGCAAGATTGGCGACGGCGGCGGTTCTGCTGATCGGTTTGTATCAGTCGGTGCGGACGCTGGATCACTTCTGGAGCGAGCGTGGCGGGCAGCCGAACGTGGGGTTGACGGTGGGGCCGCAGGGGTTGGTGCAGCGTGAGATCCGCGAGGAACCAGCGGGTGGAGGCGAGTTTTTCGCACCAGGTGAGGTGGTGTATCTCTTCGGTGATTCGACGCCGTTCTACGTGCCGGGTCCGGTGGTGTATCACACCACGTGGGATACGCTGCGAGCCAAGGAGACGCGCGAGGTGCCGGGTGATGCATTGGACGCGCTGGAGCGGGCACTGCGGAGCCGCGGTGTGAGCGGGATCATGGTGAACCCGATGGAGATTGCGAGGCTCAGTGGCACGGGGTGGTATGACCCGGCTGTGACTCCGGCGACGGCGCGGGCGTGGGCGGAGCGGTCGATGCGGACGGTGCGGGTGCTGGAGAGCGGGCAGGTGCTGATGCGTTGGAAGAATGCGGAGGCGGCGCGGTGAGCGTGGAGCGTGATGAGAGAACTGCGTCGGTGGTGCCGCAGAATGCTGCGGCGGAGGCGTCAATTGGTGTTGAATCGGCGCGGCGATCCGGGTGGAAGACGGGCTTGCAGATCCTGGGGTTCGTGATCGGGCTGGGGCTTTTGGTGTGGTGCGTGATGCAGGCCTTCAGCCCGAAGAATCAGGAGCAGTTGGCGGCGCTGCGGAGTGCGCCCTGGCCGCTGGTGGCGGCGTTGTTTGCGACCAGTGTGCTGATCATCGCGAGCGCGGGGATGAACTTCTATCTCGCGCTGCGGCCGGTGCGGAAGATCAATTTTCTGGACCTGCATGCGACCAACGCGATCGCGATCTTGCTGGCGTATGCGCCGTTCAAGTTGAGCATGGTGTTCCGCGTGCTGGTGCATCACCGGCGGGATCGGTTGCCGCTGGCGCTGATCGCGGCGTGGTTCGCGTGCGTGACGCTGGCGATGCTGGCGGCGTTCGGGCCGCTGGTGGTGGCGTCGGTGACGGGGAAGGGGATTGATGCGCGGTGGTTCGCGGTGGCGGCGGCGGGGGCGGTGTTTGCGTGGCTGTGCCTGTGGCAGGCGGCGCGGTTCTTCTCGGGGGCGCGGGGGATGGAGCGGATTCGTGGGCTCGCAAGGGCAACCGGTATCGCGGCGGCGGAGCGGTTTGCGGCGTCGAAGCTGGTGCACAACTTGCATGATGGCTTGGGCATGCTCAACAAGCCGCAGCGGGTGGCGTCGCTGATCGGGATGCGGCTCTTGGACATGGTGATC
>JBILLU010000034.1:0-23267 GCA_044375915.1 Phycisphaerales bacterium | reverse complement strand
GGTACCCGCAATCCCCTCACCTGGCCTGAGGCTTCGCCTCAAGCCGTCCTCTCCCCGCAGGCGGGGAGAGGAGGCGCGGCGATCGCGGCTTAACAGCCGATCAACGCTCTTTGACGCGTTCGAGCAGTTCGCTCGCCCGCTTGTTCGCGTACTCCGCCGCGTTCTGTGAATCGCGTGATTCGGTGGCGTAGCGGCAGACCGTTGCGAGGCTGTCGCGTTCGTTGCCGAGGGTTGCCCAGCGCGGGTCGGGGGTGCCGGAGCAGACGCCGAGCAGCAGCACCGCGGCACGGGCAGCGTCCGAATCCGTCACCAGTTCCTTGCGTTCGCGGATCACGCGGCAGACGTGGGCGGCAACGCGGACGACGGCGTGGCGTGCCGCGAGTTGGTCGGCGGCACGGGCGGCGTCGCGGGCCTTGGCCTCGTCGGCGTCGGATGCCGTGGCGACGAAGGCTCGCAGCGCGCCCTTGGCTTCTTTGAGCAACTTGACGAGGTCGGCGTCGTCGAGCGCCCAGCCGCCGAAGCGGGAGAGGGCGGCGCGATCGGATTCGAGATCAGCGATGTCGGCGGCGAGCGCGAGGGTGGCGGCGAGGGCGCGGAGGCGGGCGGCGTGCTGCTCGCCACCGGGGCCGCTGCGGTTGGAGGCCTTTTTGCGCCACAGCGAGCGTTCGCGTTCGATGGCGTCGAGCAGTGTGCCGGACTGTGTGCCGAGGACGGCATCGAGAGCTGGGTCGCGTTCGCGGAGGCGGCGCTCGGCTGGGAGTTCGAAGAGATCGGCGCAGTCGGACGCGAGGTTGGAGAGGCCGTCGATGGCTTGGTCGCGCTGCTTGGGGTCGGCGACGTCCTTGGCGAGTTTGAGCAGGGCGTCGGCCAGCGGCTTGGCGTTCTCGCGGAGCGTGGGCTCGGCGGGCGCGGCGGTTTGCGGGTCGCGCAGCGCATCGCTCGCGCGGCGGATGAGGGCGAGGAGCCGGGTGTGCCGCTGGTGCATGTTGACGGCGGCGAGCACGCCGGGATCACCGGAGGCGTCGGCGCTGCGGATGGCGGCGGCGACGGCGTCGATGGCCTCGGACTGCGACCCGCGGCAGAGTTCGGCGATGGAGCGGAACGCGGGGCGCAGCTGGCGGATGATGGCGGCGTCGTCTTGCAGCGCCTCGCGGGTGGGCATGGACTCGAGCCACAGAGCGAGGCGGGTGAGACGGTCACCGTTGCCGGTGGTCGGTGCTGGCGGCTCGTCGGGCATCAACTCAAACGCGGGGCCGAGCGCGTCGGTGATGGGCTTGAACGCGGGTGTGCCGGTGTGGCGCTCGAGGGCGTCGACCACGCGCGACCAGGCGGCGAGGCGGCGGAGACGGGCCAGGCCGCGGTCGGCTTGGGCGGCGTCGGTCGATGTGTCCGCGAGGATCTCCTGCGCCCCGAGGGAGAGTTCCTTGAGCCACCGTTTGTACGCGCCGGCGGGAAGTCGGGATTCGCGGCCGAAGCAGCCGCCGGCGTCGCGGACGAGCCGCGTGAGTGCGTCGGCGCCGGGCTTGTACGTGGCCCACTTGGAGGCGAGTGCGATGCGCTGCTGTAACGGCTCAAGTGCCTTGAGCGCGTCGGCGAGTGTGGCCGCGTCCGTGCTCTTGAACTCGGGCCACGTGGGGCTTGGAGCGCCGACGATGGTCGGCCACGCGGCGAGCGCGTGGGATGGATCGAGCTTCTCGATCAGCGGCGCGAAGGTGGCTCGCAGATCGGTGTCGAGTGCGTCGGTGGTGATCGTTGTGGCGGCAAGTGCGTCGGTAAATTGGGTCAGCGATGCGGCTTCGGCGTCGGTGAGGAGCTTGGCGGCGAGCACGGCCGCGAGCGCGGGTTGGGCGGCTTGCAACTTGCGAGCGGCGGAAACGTGGCGCGAGCCGGGGACGCCGAGAGCTTCGCCTTGTTCGAGCAGCGTGGCAGCGAGAGCGGCGTAGGCGGCGAGGAACTGCTCGCTCGCGGGCTTGTTCTGCTTGAGAGCGGCGGCGGATTCGCGGAGCGATTGAGCGTCGCGGAGGGCGACGGCTCCGCTGCCGGGCGCAGGCTCGGTCGAGCCAAGGTTGAGACGCTGCGCGTGGGCGGCGGAGACCAGCAGCAGCGCGGCGAGGCACGCGGCGCGAAACGCTGGAGCGGGATCACGCGCGGGCCATTGCGAGGGCTTGGGCATACACCTTTTCCAGCTCGGCGACCATGGTTTCGGCGCTGAAGCGTTCGCGGCACAGGTCCCGGCCTCGGGCTGCCATCGCGGCGCGTTCGTCGGGGTGATCGTACATCGACGCCACGGCCTCCCGCAACGCGCCCGTGTCCTTGGGCGGGATGAGGCGTCCGGTCACGCGGTTGATGCAGATCTCGCCCGTGCCATCGACGTCGTAGGCGACGACCGGGACGCCGACGAGCAAGGCCTGCGGCACGGTGCGGGGCAGGCCCTCGCGATATGAAGGATGCACGAGCACGTCCATCGCCTTCATCATCTCGGGCACGCGCTCGCTGGGGACGAGACCGGTGGTGACGACCTTGGAAGCCAGGCCCATCTCGGCGACGCGCTTGAGCAGGCGGTCGCGCCACCAGCCGTCGCCGACCCAGAGCAGTTTCCAGTTGTCGCGTTTACGGAGCTCTTCGCCGAGGGCGTCGAGGAGGTCGTCGTGGCCCTTCAGTTCGGCGAGCCGCGCGACGGTGCCGACGACGAAGTCCATGGGCGAGAGGCCGAGCGATTCGCGGACAGAATCGGTGGTGGCAGGCGTTCCCTGTGGCGTGACGGGTTTGAGGTAGCGATCGACTTCCATGCCGCTGTAGACGGTGGAGTACTGCTCCTTGCGGCCGATGCGCTCGTCGAGGAACTGCGTCGTCATCGCGTCGGCGACGGAGACGATGCGGTGGCAGCGTTTGGCGGCGAACTTCTCGCTGGCGATGTAGATCTTGTTGGTGCGGGCGGGAAGGTACTTGTGGAAGGGCGGGCCGTGGATGGTGTGGACGACGCCGATGGGCTTGCCGCGGCGTTTGGCGGCGGGCAGTTCGGCCCACGCGGCGGCTCTGCCGAGGATGCCGGCCTTGCTGCTGTGGGTGTGCACAATGTCGGGCTGCAGATCGCGGATGAGCTTGCGGAGCGCGTAGTAGCAGCGAAGGTCGGTCAGCGGACGGATCTCACGAATGAGGGTGGAGACCTCGTGCATGCCGATGCGGCGGGGCTTGTTGTTCGCGTCGGTGCACGTGAAGTTGGAGGCGCGATCAAAGAGCGAGCCCTCGGGGCCGAAGATGGGGCCGAAGGCGAGGTGGACGTCGTGGCCGAGGCGTGCTTGGCCTTCGCAGGAGAGGACGGTGTTTTCCTGCGAGCCGCCGAGGATGAGGCGGGTGGAGATGTGGAGGATGCGGAGTGGCATGCGGAGCGTCGATGGTATCGAACATCGACGATCACGCGTGCGCCGGCTTGGCGTCCCGGCCGCACTCGGGGCAGCGTTGGTCACGGACGCCCTGCAGGTCGTAGCCGCAGCGACGGCAGGCACCCTGCGGATGCTTGGCCCACGGTCGAATCGCGAGAACCACGAGGGCGACACCAAGCGCGCCGACGGTCCAGAACGGCAGAATGACCTCGGTGCCCATCGCGCTCGAGCGCAGAACGGGGGCGACGAAAGTCTGGCGGGTCATCACGGACATGGACGGGTACACAACGCGGGTGAAGCTCTCCTTGGCGGAGAGGACGCCCGGGGAGAACTCCCGGCTGCGCTGCACGCGGACGGCCCCGGGGAGCAGGCGTGCGGAGTTCATGCGCTTGGTGGAGTCCGCGGCGTAATCGAGCCCGACGAGCCAGGAGAGCGGGTAGGCGATGAGCGAGAGGCCGATGAGCAGGCCGCCGAGCCAGAGGAGGAGTTTGGAGGGGAGACGGCGGGGCACGGAGGGTGTACCGATGGAGGTGAGGTGGGTTTCACGGTGTTGCTGGATCAAGGAGACCCACTCGCTCACGCTCGGGGCTCGTCAAGGCAGGGTGAGTCACTGCTTGTACTTGATCCACTCCAAACACAACCCCGTCGGCGGCAGCGTCGGCCCGGCTCGCGTGCGGTCTCGGGATTCGAGGATGGCTTGCACGTCCTCTGCCTTCTTGATCCTGCGGCCGACATCAATGAGGGTGCCGCCGATGATGCGGACCATGTTCCAGAGGAAGCCGTTGCCCTCGATGTCCATGCGGATGCGAGAGGCGTCCGCGCCGATGTCGGTCTTGGTGACGGTGAGGGCGTAAATGGTGCGGACGGTGGTGAGACGGCCGTGCCCGCTGGCGGCGAATGAAGCGAAATCGTGCTCGCCCACCAGTGCCGCCGCGGCTTGCTGCATCGCTTCCACGTCGAGGGTGTCCCAGACGTGGTGGACGTACTGACGATCAAAGAGCGGGCGGGACTTGGCGTTGTGGAAGGTGTAGGAGTAGGCCTTGCGCTCGCACATGCCGATGGGGTGGAAGTCGTCGGCGACGAGCGCCGCGTCGAGGATCACCACATCGTCGGGCAGCTTCCCGTTGATCGCACGTGCCAGTGAGTCGGTGTTGCGCTTGATGGGCCAGCCGGTGTGGGCGTCCTCGTCCCCGCCGCAGGTGAACGCGGCGACCTGGCCTTTGGCGTGCACGCCGCTGTCGGTGCGGGAGGCGCCGAGGACTTCGACGCGTTCGCGGACGATCTCGCGGACGGCGCGCTCGACGACGCCCTGCACGGTGCGGAGTGCGACGCGGGTGGGATCTTCGGGGGCGAGGGCGGGATCGACGAACTTGCCCGAGCCGGTGAGGTTGGACTGTTCGAGCGTGGGTTCCTGCTTCTGCCAGCCGCAGAAGTTGGTGCCGTCGTAGGCGATGGTGAGGCGGTAGCGTGGCACGGAGGAGGGTACGCGTACGATCGGGAATGCCGGAAACTCACGAGCATTGGATGCGTTTGGCGATCGAGCAGGCGCGGGCGGGGATCAGCAAGGGGCAGTCGCCGTTCGGCGCGGTGGTGGTGCGTCGTGAGGCGCTGGTGGGGAGCGGGCACAACGAGGTGTGGCATCGGACGGACCCGACGGCGCACGCGGAGGTGGTGTGCATCCAGAACACCGCGCGGGCTCTGCGGACGATCGATCTCACGGGCTGCGTGATGTACACGACGACGGAGCCGTGCCCGATGTGCGCGTCGGCGATTCACTGGAGCCGGCTGGATGCGGTGTACTTCGGGGCGTCGATCGCGGACGCGGATGACGCGGGCTTCCACGAGCTGAGCGTGCCGATCGAGGAGATCTACACCAAGGGCGGCAGCTCGACCAAGGCGTATCGCGGCGTGCTGGCGAAGGAGTGCGCGGCGCTGTTCGCGGAGTGGAAGGCGGCGGCGAAGTGCGGGACGTACTAGCGCTCGCGGCTTGCGGGCTCGTCCTGATCGACGGTGGCGCCGGTGAGCCGGTAGCCGACGCTGATGGGGCGTTGGCCGCCGCGGATGAACGCGGCCATCTCGGCGACGAGCGGGCTGGCGCCGGCAAGTTCGTCGAGGATCTGCTGCATCTCGGGTCGGGTGAGCGGCTGCTTGAAGGCGCGGCGGCAGGCCTCGCGGACGCGGGTGATCTGCTGGCGTTCGACGCCGGCGCGGCGGAGGCCGACAACGTTGATGCCGCTGAGGTACGCGCGCTCGACGACGAGTGAGAAGGGCGGCGCGTCGGCGACGATCTTGGCTCCGCCTCCGATCATGGCGAGGCGACCGACGCGGGTGAACTGATGGACCATCGCGCCGCCGCCGAGGGTGACCTGATCGGCGATCTCGGCGTGTCCGGCGAGCGCGGTGTTGTTGACCATCGTCACGTTGGAACCGACGCGGCAGTCGTGTCCGACATGGGCGTTGACCATCAGGTAGCACGCGTCGCCGATGATCGTCGGGACGTCGATCTTGGTGGCGGCGTGCACGGTGGCGTTCTCGCGGAGCGTGCAACCGGCGCCGATGCGGACACCGGCGGTCGGATCGCTGGGCTTCACCTTGAGGTGCTGGGCGCTGAAGCCGAGGCAGACGCCGGGGAAGATGACGGTGCCGGGGCCGATGGTGAGTGGGCCGCGGAGGTAGGCGTTGGCGATGACCTCGACGTTGTCGCCAAGGGTGACGGCGCCCTCAAGCACGCAGCCGGGGCCGATCCGGACACCCGCACCAAGGACGGCTTGGGGCGACACGGAAGCGCTCGCGTGAATCATCGGCATCTTCGACGATACGAAGCGACGGCGCAAAGTCACCGAAAAATCCCGGCGAATCATGCAGAAATCGCAGATTGTGAAGGCATCTGACGACGTGTTTCGGCCGCAGATAGGACCCGCGTCAATCGTCGATTCGCTTCTTGGCGCTGATCGTCAGCGAGGCCTTGGTTTGCTTGGGCTTGCGTTTCCAGGGCAGCAGGCTCTCGGGCACGACGGAGTTGATCACGATCCACAGCGCCCCGAGGGCGATGACGCTCGCAACCCAGAACTGCCAATCACCCAGCGGCAGGGCGGCGAGCGTGCCCATCAGGACACCCCCGCGGCACGCAAGACTTGGAACGTGACGAAGGCAAAGAGGTACGCGACGCCGCTCATCCAGAGGAACTGCAAGATCGCCCAGCGCGGGCTGCCGGTTTCGCGTGCGGTGACGGCGAGCGTGGGCAGGCACTGCATCGCGAGGACGAAGTAGACGAGAATGGACCAGCAGGTGGCTGTGGTGAAGATGGGGGTGATGCCGTCGGATCGGGTGGCGGCTTGGACGGAAGCGACTGCACCGGCGTCGGATGGGTCGAGGTCCTCATCGCCGGCGCGGACGACGACGGCCATGGTGGAGACGAAGACCTCGCGGGCGGCAAAGGAAGTCATGACGCCGATCGTGAGTTGCCAGTCGTAGCCGAGGGGCGCGAAAACGGGCTCCATGGCCTTGCCGACACGGCCGATGTAGGAGTGTTCTTTGGCGTGGGCGGCGATGCGGCGCTTGGCGGCGGCGTTCATCTCGTCGGCCTGCGACTGGGTGAACTGCTTCTTGTCCGGCACGGTCTCGGCATCGGCGATCTGCTGCAGTTCCGCGGCCTGCTGCTGTTGGAGTAGAGCTTCGGCGGGCGGAGCGACCTGCGGGTAGCTTCCCAGCCACCACAGGACGATGCAGATCGCGAGGATGTTGGTGCCGGCGTTCTTGAGGAACATCCAGCCGCGATCGACGGTGGTGATCGCCGCGGTACGGAGCGACGGGAGCTTGTAGGTTGGCAGTTCGAGCACCATCGGACGGCTCTTGCCCTTGAGCAGCGTGCGGCGTGCGATCAGCGCGGAGAAGAGTCCGGCGGCGGCGCCGAGGGCGTAGCAGCCGACGAAGGCAATGCCGGCAAGCAGCGGACGATCGCGGAAGAGGAGACTGGTGACGAGCACATAGACCGGCAGCCGCGCCGCGCAGGTCATGAAGGGCGCGACGAGGATGGTGGCGAGCCGCTCTCTGGGATCGGGAATGACACGAGCGGACATGATGCCGGGCAGAGCGCAGGCGTGGCTGGAGAGCAGCGGAACGAAGGCGTGCCCGGGAAGGCCGAAGGGGCGGAGCACGCGGTCCATGAGCAGGGCGGCGCGGGCGAGATAGCCGGTGTCTTCGAGCAGCGAGATGAGGAAGAAGAGCAGGCAGATCTGCGGAACGAAGATGACGGTGGCGCCGACGCCGGTGACGATGCCGTGGGAGAGCAGGTCGCGGAGAATGCCGGCGGGCAGGTGGGCATCGATGAGGCCGGTCGTGAACGCGAAGATGGCGTCGATCCAGTCCATCGGGAAGTGGGCGACGGAGAAGATGGTGTAGAACAGGCCGACCATGATCGCCGCGAAGATCGGGACGCCGGTCCACGGCGAGACGAGGATGGGATCGAGGCGATCGGTGAGGCTGGGCTTGGGCAAGGCGGGCGGGACAGCCGAGGAAACGGGCGGGATCGCGATGCCGCTCGCACTCGCGCCCAGGGCGCGGCTGGCGATGCGATCGGCCCAGAGTTCGAGTTCGGCCTGATCGCCGGGGGGCGTGCGCGTCGGCACGGTGGGCGTGGCGAGCGCGTTGACGAGTTCGGCCAGGCCTTCGCCGCTCCGGGCGCTGGTGGCGATGACGCGGCAACCGAGTTGCTCTTCCAGGGTGCGGATGTTGATGAGCCGCCCCTGCTGGCGGGCGAGGTCCATCATGTTGAGCGCGATGACGGTGGGCAGGCGGCGGCGGAGCACCTCGCCGACGAGGACGAGATTGCGTGGGAGGTTGGTGGCATCGACCACGACGCAGACGCCTTCGGGATCGCCGAACGGCTCGGACCGGGGCGACAGTCGCCCGGCGAGCACGTTGCGGCAGACCTCAGCCTCGGACTGATTGAGTTCGACGGAGTAGATACCGGGCAGGTCGATCAGGTGGATCTCGACGGGGGCTTGCCCGTTGGTGGCGGCGGCTCGGACGGTGCCGATGCGAGCGTCCTGGGTCGTGCCCGGAAAGTTGCTGGTCTTGTGGCGCAAGCCGCAGAGTGCATTGAAGAGCGTGGTCTTGCCGGTGTTGGGGTTGCCGAGCAGGGGGACGTGGAGAATGCCGTCGTCGGATGCGTTGGCACGGCTCGACGCGGTCCTGGCTTCGGACCCGCTCTGCCCCGAGGCTCCGAAGCTGCGGTCACTCATTGCGAGGCGCTCCCGGCCTCCCCACCACTGCCCAGAACGACCTGCACCTTGGCGGCGAGGTCCATGGTGAGCCCGATGCGGCTTGCGCACGCACAGCCACAGGCTTCGGCGCCGAGGACTTCGACGATGGACGGCTGGCCGAGCCGGATCACGCGGACGCGCACTCCCGGGCGGAGGCCCATGGCTCGAAGGAGCGCGGCGTCGGCCGGATCGTCCATCCCGAGAGCGGCGACGTGGGCGATCTGCCCTGCGGCGAGCGTGCCGAGCGATCGCGTGGGACCGACGGGCACGGCGGCGACGCAGCCGGGTGGAGAGGTCAGCGAGGTATTGGCGTGAGTATCGGACATGGAAGTCAGCAATATAGCGACGAAGAACGGTAGCCGTTCTGAGACGAAGTCTCAATATTTTTCGCGGGACCCTGTGCCGAGCGAGCGGTCAGGCGCTGGTGCTGCCGACGAGGGCGGCGTTGGTCGGGAAGCGCTGCATGGCGGCGAGGAGTTGCTCGACCTGCTGGGGCGGGGGCATGGTGAGCAGGCGCCGGCGCAGGGCGGTCATGGTGTGCAGTTCGGTGGCGTTGAGGAGCAGGTGCTCCTTGCGTGTGCCGCTGGCGGCGAGGTTGATGGCGGGGAAGAGACGGCGCTCGGCGATCTTGCGATCGAGGATGAGCTCCATGTTGCCCGAGCCCTTGAACTCCTCGAAGATGATCTGATCGGCGGCAGAGCCGGTGTCGACGAGGCACGACGCGATCATCGTCAGGCTGCCGGCTTCTTCGGTGTTGCGCGATGCGCCGAAGATCTGACGGGGGACTTCGAGGGCCTTGCTGTCGAGGCCGCCGGTCATGGTGCGGCCGCTGTTGGAATGGTGGCGACTGTTGTTGAACGCGCGGCCGAGGCGGGTGAGGGAGTCGAGGATGACAACGACGTGCTTGCCGGCCTCGACCATGGTCTTGCAGTACGCCTGGGTGGCGAGGCTGACCTGGATGTGCTTGTCGATGGTGTGGTCGTTGCTGCTCGCAACGACTTTGCAACGGGGTGTGAGCTTGACGGGTGCGGGCGCGACGGGTGCGACGGCTTGGCCGTTGGCGGGCGGGATCGCCGGGGCGCCTTGAAGCTGGGCGGCGACGTCGGGCGGGAGTTCCTTCATCAGTTCACGGGTGGCCTGGTCGGCGCGCTGCGCGACCTCGTTCTGCACGGCGGTGAACTGGGCGAAGGTGCGACGGAAGTCGGTGACTTCTTCGGGGCGCTCGTCGACGAGCAGGACGACGACTTCAACGTCGGCGTGGTTGCGGAGGATGGCGGTGGCGATGTCCTTGAGGAGGGTGGTCTTGCCGGCCTTGGGCGGCGAGACGATCAGGCCGCGCTGACCGCGACCGATGGGGCAGAAGAGGTCGATGAGTCGGCAACTGGCGGGGCAGCCGGGGTACTCAAGGGTGAGTCGCGGGGCGGGATCGATCGACGTGAGATCTTCCCAGTGCTTGAGCCGGGTCAGGCCGGGAGGCAGTTCGAGACCGGGAAACGTTGGAGGCTGATTGGGACGCGACATCGTGGCGGCGCCGCCGCTGCCACCTGCGTTGCCCCCACCGCCGCCGGCGTGGTGCGGATGATGACCGCCACCGGGGTGATGCCCGCCGCCTCTGCCGCGTCTACGACGTGATCGATGTCCCAAGCGAGCGATTCCGTGTGTGGGCGTCGGGAGCGACGCGCGTGCTGCGGAGCCGGATTGCCGTACGCCGCGCCGACGGCGGGAAAACCCGACGGGGCCAACGTGAACCACGATGCACCGGCGTGTTCCGCCCTGGCCACGCGTCGGAAGAGACGTTCGGCAGGCGGAACTGACGTGAAACGATAGCAGGTGCGGCGAAGGGACGTCGGACCGCGGTTGGGCGGTGGGACGTACATGGGTCGGGGTGGTCCGCGGGGCACGAAATGAGCCGCGGACGGGCGGCCGACTTCCAGATGCCGCGCGTCTGGCAACGTCTGCGTGCCCGTTTCACGGGCGCGGGGAGCAACCCACACTGGACGGTGATCCGCGCAAACCGCTGTGCGTCGAAGCAAGCAGTGCCGGGCGAGACACATGCGGGAACCTACCCTGCCGCGATGCTGGTGACGCTGGCGATTGAAACAAGCAATCCGTCCGCCGAGGGACCCGGCGGGCCGGGTGTGGCGGTGCGGGCTGGGGAGACGATCGTCGTCGAGCCGGTGGGGCGAGGGCGCGAGGACGATCTGATGCCGGCGATCGATCGGGTGTTTCGACGTGCCGGTTGTGCACCGGGCGCGCTGGGGTTGATCGCCGTATCGATCGGACCGGGCGGGTTCACGGCGTTGCGGGTGGGCGTCACGGTCGCCAAGACGCTGGCGTACTCGTGCGGGGCGGCGTGCATCGGCGTGCCGACGAGCGCGGTGTTGGCGGAACGGGCGCGGCGTGATGGAGTGCTCGGGCGGCTGGTCGTCCTGCTCGCGAGCAAGGGCGAGACGTCGTACGCGAGCGTATTCGATGAGGGCGATGTGCATGCTCGCGAGGCTCAGTTGATCGACGCGGCGCAGCTCGCGGCGCTGGGGGTTGGTACGGTCATCGCGGATCAGTTTCTGCCGGTGTCGATGCGGACGGCGTGCGAGCGGATGGGGATTGCGGTGACGTTGCCTCACTTTGATGCCGCGGATGTGCTGGCATTCGGGGCGTCCCTGCACGCGGCGAACGGAGCGACGCCGGTGGACGAGCTGGCGCCGATCTACGCGCGGGAGCCGGAGGCCGTCACGAAGTGGCGACAGCTGCATCCGGATCGGGCCCCGTGATCGGCGGGTGAAAATACGTTCAGCGTGCCGGAAAGCGCAAGCTCGGCGCGTCCGAGGTATGGGACGGGCAAAGTGAACCCAATCGATAGAGGCCGCACAGCTTCACATGAAGTGCGGCGGCATCGCGTCCGATCACGGAGGGGGAAGTGGAGGTTGAGAGAGAGACCGGAGAATCGTCATGGACTCCAAGAGGCAAGACGGCGGCGGCATTCCAATGCGCGACGAGGGCGATGCGGAGCCGTTGTCTACAAAGCGAACCTTCACAACCGGCGAGGCCGCCGCGGTGTGCAAGGTGAGCCAGCAGACGATCATCCGCTGCTTTGACGCGGGACGTTTGACGGGCTTCCGGGTACCGGGCTCGAAGTTCCGGCGGATTCCGCGGGACGAGCTCATCCGTTTCATGCAGACGAACAGCATCCCGACGGACGTGCTGGGCGTGAGCGAGGACACGGACTCGAAGACGCGCGTGCTCATCGTGGACGACGACGAGTCGTTCGTGCGGCTCGCATCCCACGCGTTCTCGGACACGAGCACCTACGACGTTCGCACGGCGACGACGGGGTATGACGCGGGGATCGCGACCGAATCGTTCCGCCCGCACGTGATGGTGCTGGACCTGATGCTGCCGGACATCAACGGCGTTCTGGTGTGCTCACGGCTGCGGCAGCGGGACGAGTTGAAGTCTTGCCGCGTGCTGTGCGTGAGCGCTTCGGATCAGCAATCGGACTTTGATCGCGTGATGGCGGCGGGCGCGAACGGATACCTCCGCAAGCCGGTGACGGCGAACGACCTGCGGCTGCGGGTCGAGGCGATGATGAACACCCAGATGCGTGCAGCGGCATGAGCGGTATCGATCTCGCTCGTTCGCCAGGCAGGAGCAACCCGTGACCGTGCTCAGCGCCCCATCGCCGCGGCCGCAGAATATCGACCTGATCCTCAAGCAGGTTTCGACGCTACCGCTGCTGGCGCCGGTGGCGTCGCGGCTGATGTCATTGGAGAACGCACAGGCGGCGGACCTGGGTGAGATCGCAAAGCTGATCGAGACGGATCCGGTGCTCTCCGGAAGGATCCTGGGTCTGTGTCGGCGTGCGGATAAGGGCGTGGGCGAGAAGATCACTTCGATCCGGCGTGCCGTCGTCCTGGTCGGGCTGGATGCGGTGCGGAATGCGGCGGTCGGAGCGAGCGCCTTCGCCGCACTGTCGCAAGAGGGAGACGGTGAGGGTCGCATCGACCGCGACGGCTTCTGGCAGTACTGCATCTGCGTCGCGTCGACGGCCGAGCTGCTGGCGCTGCACAACAAGGCGGAACTGCGGATCGCGCCGGAGGAGGCGTTCATCGCGGGCATGCTGCACGCGGTGGGCAAGCTGGTGCTGGATCACGTGCTGCCGAAGGCGTATTCCCGGGTGATCGAGCTCGCGCGGCACGAATGCTGCGACAGCGGTTTCGTGGAGCGGCGGGTGCTGGGGATCGACTATCGCGAGGCGGGGCGCGCGTTGGCGATGCATTGGGATCTACCACCGTCTCTGATGGCGGTGATGCAGCACCACGGCACTGCGTACGGGCAGATCCCGGAGTGTGACGAGAAGGCGCTGATCGGGTTGGTTTCGGGGAGCGCGGCGTTGGTACGTTCGCTGGGGCTTGGCTGGTCGGGGGACTTTGATCCGCCGCCGAGCGTGGCGATCATGCTGCCGACGTCGGGCGTGCGTCCGCCTTCGATGAAGGAGTTCGGGGGGCAGCTGCTGCGGGCGGTGAGCGATCGACTGAGCGCGCTTGGGATGTCGGACAAGGGGCCGGAAGAGTTTGCGCTGCACGCGTTACAAACACTGTGCCGCGAGAACTTGACGCTGCTGCGCCAGACCAAGCACTCGCGGGAAGCGGCGCCCGCGCCGATTCGCCCATCCGCGAAGGAAATGGAGCTCTTGACGCGGGCGCGGAAGATCGGCGAATCGAGCGTCCACGCGGCTGAGCTGCTGCAGACGATCGTCTCGCGGAGCCAGATCCTGGCGATGCGGCTGACCGACGGGCGCGACCGGGCGAGCATGGCGGCCATCGTCTCGGCGTCGCAGGAACTGGAGCAGACGCTCGCGGAACTGAAGCGATTGGACGGCGCGGAAGCGACGCGATCGCAGGCAGAAAGCGAAAAAGTCCGCGCCGCATGACACTGCGACGAAAGTCGCTCCGCGAAGCGACCGACCCAACATGCGAGAACACTAAAGGGACGTTCACGCATGGCACCCCGAAAGACCAAGGACAACTCGAGCGAAGCCAAGACACGCGACGCACGCTTCGTCCTGGTCGCGCATCCGAGCAAGGCGCGGCGTGAGACGATCATGAACTTCCTGTGCGCCCGCGGGCACTCGTGCATCGGCGCTCCCAGCGCGGCGGCGGCAGGCGAGGCTCTCTCGTCGCACGTGGTGCTCGCCGCCGTGGTCGCCGAGGTGATGATCCCGGCGCTGCGGCACCAACACGAATCACTTCCGGCCGTTGTGATGCTGAGCCCCAAGGCCGACTTCGCCGCCGCCAAGCGTGCACTGTCGCTGGGCGTGTGCGACGTGCTCGACGAGCGGTGCGAGGAAGACGAGTTGACGGCGGCGATCGACAAGGCCCTGAAGCCGTCGCTCAAGGCGACGAGCCGCGAGGAGCGGCTCGAGAAGCTCTGCAAGCGGCTGAACGAATCACGCCGGACACTGTCCAAGGAACTCAATCGCCTGTGCGCGGACATGACCAGCGCGTACTCCGAGCTGGCGCAGCAGATCGACACGGTCGCGATCGCCGGCGAGTTCACGGGCCTCATCCGGCAGGAACTGGAGCTCGAAAGCCTGATGCGGACGAGCCTGGAATTCCTGCTCGCGAAACTCGGCTCGACCAACGCGGCGCTGTTCCTTCCCTCAAGCACGGGCGACTGGACACTCGGGGCGTACGTGAACTACGACCGGTCGAAGGACTCGGCCGAGACCATGCTGGATCATCTGGCCGACACCGTGCCGCAGCGGCTGGAGGAGTTCGGTCAGACGGTGCGGTTCGACACTCAGACCGAGGTGGCGGCCAACCTGCCCGGCGCGAGCGCCTGGATCGAAGACTGTGCGATCGTCGGCTTCTCGGCGGTGCACGAGGGCGAGACGCTGGCGAGCGTGATGCTCTTCCGCGATCGTTCGACGCCGTTCCCGGAGCACACCAAGGCGACGCTGGATGCGCTGTCGAAGATCCTCGCCAGCCAGTTCGCCCGCGTGATCCGCGTGCACCATCGGCACCTCCCCAAGGAGCAATGGGCGAGCCCTGGCGATCCGCTGCCGCCGAAGGGTGACGAGGGGTTCTTCGAGTCCGGCGACGACGACGATCTGCTGTGATCAGGCGCGACGCTGTTCAGCGGCGGGTCAACACAAAACCAAAGGTCTTCTTCACCGCTTCGTCCTTGTGGTTCGGGCGATTGTCGCAGGGCGCGACGCGGGTGTCATTACCTTCGTGAAGATCAAACGCACCGATGAGGCCGTGCCGTCGGGCCGTCTGTGCTCGCTGTTGAGATTGAGCACGTCCCGGCATCGTTGAGCGTGCTGGCGCAGCGGCTACAGGCCTTGGAGCCATGCCGGTCCGAGGCCAGCACCGATCGCGTCAGTACGACAGGTAGCCGAGGTGCAGTTCGGCGTGGCGCAGGTTCATCTGGATCCACTCGTGGTGCGTGAGTTTGCCGAAGAGGACGTTTTCCTGCGTCGGGCAGGATGCCTGCAGGCGCTCGAAGGCGCGGCGGAGTTCGGCGGCGCCGACGTCGGTCGAGGTTTCCTCGGTGCCGAGAGTGCCGCTGGTAACGTTGGGGATCTTCACGCCGCCGGGCATGGGGCCTCTCATGAAGCGGCCTTTCATGAAGGTGCGGACGATGAACTTGATGATCCACGCCGGGCGCAGGCTGGGCGGGTAGCCGTCGAAGGCGTAGTTGATCCAGGTCGCGATGTGGTGAAAGTTCTGTCCGGGGGACCAGTTGCCCAGGCGCTTGAGCGTGCCGTTCTTCTCGGCGGCGACGATGCGGTCGATCTCAGCCAAGGCGTCGGGGATGGATCTGAAGGCGAGGGGACGCCGCGCGATGGACTTGGTATCGATCATGGCGATCAATGGTACGTCGCGGCAGCGGCTTTCGGACCGACCGGAAACTCGCAGCGGGACGGTTCTCGGCATCGGCAACGGTCCATAACGATCGAATGCATGGAGACTTCGGAGCAAAGTCGCAAGAGGGTGCCTGCGGCATCGTTTGCGTGACATGTTGACACACCGCGGGCGTGTCGCCGGCGGTGTCGGATGATCGGACCCAACGGTCCGAGCGTTCGACGAGTCATGCAACGAGTCTTTGGAGGAGAGGGAACGGACATGCTGAAGAATGTGTTGATTGGCGCGGCCGCGCTCACGCTCGGCTGCGGGATGTCGTTCGGCGCGATCATCGCGGTGGGCGGGAGCGTGCAGCAGATCGCGCAGCCCGGCGATGCGCGGCTGAATGTGCTCACGAGCACCACGATCGTCTACGCGTGGAACGAGGCTCAGAACTTCACGCTCGATCGCAATGTCAAGATCGACGCGCAGGCGCCGGGCTTGTACGACCAGGCCGGCGACCTGATCAACGGCGTGCTCAATCAGGGCACCGTCGTGAACAGCCACTACGTGCACTTTGACACGCCCGGCAGCACCGGCGGCTCGGCCCGCGGGCGCATCCAGTTCGACGGGCAGATCCTCGGCGTGATCGTCCGCAACGGGGCGGGCACGCGGCACCTCGATCAGTCGGACTTCCTCGGCGCTCCGACGCTCTTCTCGCAGAACGTCAACGCCCGCGGGCTTGAGTTCAGCACTGATGCGTTCCGCATCGTGATCGCGGGCGACGCCATCGAGTTTGAGTTCGACATCAGCTCGCCGGGCGATTACATGCGGATCATCACCGTCCCGACCCCGGGTTCGCTGGGTCTGGCGGGCGTGGGTCTGCTCGCGATCGCTCGCCGCCGGCGGTGAGAACAGGGTTGCGTCTGACGACGGGGCGGGGCCGTGGGGGTCCCGCCCCTTTTCATTTGGACGCGGGCCGCGGGAGAGCCGCGGACGCGTGGCGGGCGGCGGAGGCTTGAAAAGGCCCTTCCAAGCACCAACCGTGGGGCAGGTTCCGGCGAAACTTGAGCAATCCCGCTTTGCGGCGAGCGTTGCTTCTGGCACAATGACGGCTCGCCGCGATCACCGGTTTCCGCCCGGCCGCGGTGAACAGTTGGAACAACGACGAGAAAGGGAGAGACATGCGACTTTCAGTGGTTTCGATGGCCGCGTTGATCGCGGCGAATGGCGGCGTTGCGTCGGCGGCGATCGTGAACACGTTCTTTCAGGTGACGCAGATCGCGCAGCCCGCGGATGCGCAGCTCAACGTGCTGACGAGCGCGACCAACGCGTTCGCGTGGAACGAGGTGCAGAACTACACGCTCACATCGGCGCTGCGGGTCAACGCCTCGGCGCCGGGTGTGTACAACTCGGGCGCGAGTCTGGTGAACTCGTTCATCAGTGCCGGGACGACGATCAGCAGCCACTACATCCACTTCGATTCGCCGGCGAGTTCGTCGGGCGCGATCCAAGGGCGGGTGCGCTTCGATCAGCAGATCATCGGCGTGATCGTGACGAACGTCGCGGGACAGCGCGATCTCGATGACTCGGACTATCTCGGCTCGCCCACCCTCTTCACCAGCGGGGTGAATGCACGCGGCATGGAGATGCTCAACGACTCGTTCACCATCTCAGCGTCGGGGCTGGTGCTGGACTTCTCGATGACGATCTCCACGCCCGGCGATTACATTCGCGTGATCACGATCCCGGGTGCGGGCACACTGTCGCTCGCGGGAATCGGACTACTCGCCGCAGCGCGGCGTCGGCGGTGACGAGCGGCGCGGCCATGCAGTTCCGATGATCTTCAGTGGGACCGGCCTCTGGCCGGTCCGTTTCATTTCTACTTGTCGGCGGCATGAACGACGGCTCGTTGACCGGCTGGAAGCCGGTCCTACTGCGGGGAACCGAGGTGCTTGCGGAAGAACTCGATCATGCGGCGGTTCATCTCCTTCACGATGTCGGGCTTGGTGACCATGTGAGTCTGACCCGACAGCGGCAGGAACTCAAAGGGCTTGCCTTCCCTGAAGAGACGATCGGCGAGCTTGAGCGCGTGCACGAAGTAGACGTTGTCGTCGGCGGTGCCGTGGATCACGAGTAGAGGAACCTTGAGGTCTTTGCAGTACGAAAGCACGTTGGACGCCGTGTAGCCGGCATCGACGGCAGGAGTGCCGGGGACACCGAGGAAGCGTTCGGTGTAGTGGGTGTCGTAGTCGAGCCAGTCGGTAACGGGTGCGCCCGCAATGCCGCACTTGAAGACGTCGGGCCGGCGCATGGTGGCCATGGAGGAGAAGTAGCCGCCGAAGGACCAGCCGTAGACGCCGATGCGGGCGCGGTCCATCTCGGGGAACTGCTTGCAGAGATCGTCGAGGACGTCGCACTGATCCTTGAGTGGGATGTCGATGAAGTTGCCGACGCCGTCCTTCTTGAGCACGCGTTCCCACGCGCGCCCGCGACGGGGCGTGCCGCGGCCATCGATGGCGACGACGATGAAGCCCTGATCGGCGTAGTACTGATGCTGGAGATAGGCGCGGGCGTTGGCGTTGACCTGGTTGTTGCCGGGGCCGGCGTAGACGAAGTTGAGGACCGGGTACTTCTTCTTGGGATCAAAGTCGCGGGGACGAACGACGACGCTGTGAAACTCGCGGCCGGAGATCATGGACTTGGCCCACTGCGGCTTGGGCACGAACGGCGGTTCGGCGGCGACGGAAGAGATGGTCCCGATGCTGTCGCCGCTGGGGTTGGCCTTGTCGCCCTTGAAGACGGCCCGCATCGGCGTGCCGTCGCGAGCCCGGCCGAGTGCGACCCATGCGGTGAGCGTGTCGTTGATCTCCAAGGCGTACTGCCCGTCGGGCACTGCCATCTTGATCGCCGGCTCGCGCGCGGTATCGAGCATCGATGCGGTTACCGCGTCGGACAGGTCCACCCGCATCGGGAAGACGACACTCGCGTCGGTCTTGGGCGAGACGCTCAGGATGGCGATGGGATCGGTTTCGCTCGCTGCGATGAGGCCGTTGATCTCCCACTGGGGCAACTGAATACGGCGCTGGACACCGCCCGAGCGATCGCGGAGTTGGAGTTCCCAGCCGTCGGTCTGGCCTTGCTCGCTCAGCCAGAGGAATGTCTTGGCGTCGGCGGACCACTTCGGGCCGTCGAGTTCGAGGTTGATCCATGCCGAGTCGGACTCGGTGAGAAGCGTCTGCGCGTCGCCGCTGGCGGGGTCGACGCGGAGCAGTCGCTGCTCGGTCTGATCGCGGTTCTGCACGAGGATCGTCATCGGCCCCTTCTTGGGCCAATCGACGCGGGCGAGATAGGGAAAGGCTTTGTAGTCCCATCGCACCTTGATCGCGGCACGCGAGAAGGGCTGAGCCGGCTCGGTCTGCGGGCCTTCGGGCAGCGGGGCGATCCAGAGCGTCACCTCGGCGTTGGCCTTGCCGGCGCGGGGGTAGCGCCAGCTCTGCGGCGGCTTGCCGGGGTCGGAAGGATCGGCGATCGTGAACGTCTCCAGCGGCACGACATCGGTGCGCTGGTAGGCGATGCGGGTGGAATCCGGCGACCACCAGAAGCCGTGCATGCGCTTCATCTCTTCCTGAGCCACAAACTCGGCATCGCCGAAGGAGACAGCGCCCTCTCCGGCGGGGCTGACGCGCTTCGCGTCGTTGGTCTTCAGATCGAGCGCGAAGACGGTGCCATCGCGGACGAACGCGACATGGGTGTTGTCGGGCGACAGACGCGGATCGAGGATGCCCTCGCCGGTGTTGAGTTCGCGGGGCTTGGGGTCACCGGCGAGAGCGGCGGCGAAGTCGATGGCGTAGAGCTTGCCGCTGAGCGGGATGAGCAGAAGCGTGCCGTCCTTGCTGAGCTGGCACGACGCGATGCCGCGGCTGCTGGAGCGGGTGCGTTCGCGGCGGGCGAGTTCCTCGGCACTGAGCTTTTCTTCTTTGCCGCCGAGGATGGCGTCGGCGTTCAGGAGTTTGCGTTCCTTCGCGGCGTCGACATCGAAGAGCCAGAGTTCCTGGGAGAAGCTGGTGGGGCCTTCGCTCCGAAGGAAGAGGATGTGCTTGCCGTCGGGCGTGATCTTGAAGCCGCCGGGCTCGCCGAGACGGAAGCGGTTGGTCTTGGAGAAGAGGTCGAGGAAGTCGTCCGGTCGCGACTCGGCTGGGGCAGGGGGTGGGGCTGGGGGTGTCTGGGCGTGGGCAGTCAACGGGGCGGCTCCGAGCAGGGCGAGCGAGCAGAGGGCGAGGCGGGTGAAGTCGAAGTACATGGCGGAAGAATACCGACTTTGGGACAGCGGCTGCAAAAATGAAGCAGGCCCGCTCCGAGCGGGCCTGCTGGTGACGAGGCGACGAGATCGTTACGGGCAGATGAGGGTGTCGTAGTTGACGACGAAGATGCTGAAGTCCAGGTCATCGACCACGTTGTCGCCGTTGAGATCGGCGGGGCAGCACTTGTAGTCGGGGTTGGTGGGGCAGAGCAGGAAGTCGTAGGCGAGCACGAAGATGGAGAAGTCGGCGTCGTCAACCAGGCCGTCGGCGTTCAGGTCGCCCAGGCACGGCTTGGTGTAGCAGAAGACATTCTGGCCGAGTTCGAGGAAGTTGTTGATGACGCTCACGGGCTCGCTGACCTGCTCGAAGGTCGCCACGACGTCGAAGTCCTTCACGAGCAGCTCGCGCTCCTTGGTGTCGGGCTTGAAGTCGCGCTCGTTGCAGCCGCTGTCAAGGGTGGTGTAGGCACGGACGTGGAAAATGTCCGGGGCGCCGAAGCCGGCGTTGTTGGTGGCACCGATGAGGTTGTAGCCGTGCCAGGGCCGCGACTCGATGGCGTCGTAGCCGCGTTCGTCGTCGTTGGGTCCGAGGCCGCCGTAGAGCTGGCCGTCGAGGAAGTTGCCGGTGGCGAAGCCGAACTTGAGGATCGAGGCCCCGCGGAAGGGGAAGACGGTCCCGCCGCGGCCGGTGCCGGCAAGCATGATCTCGCGGTTGCGGACGTACTCGGTGGCCTGGTAGCCGACGGTGAAGTTGGACACGTCGGTGGCCCAGAGGAACGCGCCGGTGATGCCATCGACCTTGGCGACGATCGTGTCCTGCGGTGACAACTGACCGCGAACGGCGCCGCCCTGACGGCCGGAGAAGGTGATATCACCGAGCGGATCGAGCGCAAAGCCGTCGGCGGTGATGCTGATGCCCGCGTCGGGGTGGATGTACTTGCGGGCCCAGATGATGTCGCCGTTGCGCTTCACGCGCATCACGACGGCGGCGTATCGGTTCGCGCTTTCGTCGTAGGTGTTGCCGACGATGAACAGATCGGGCAGAGCCGTGGTGCTGCCCAGCGCGTTGCGGGCCTCGCGCACCTCGGCGAAGTCGAGCTCGGGAATCTCCACACCACCGACGGGAACGTACACGCGGCCCACCACCAACGGACCACCCGGGTCGTTCACGTGCAGCAGGCCGTGGCGAGCGATAGATCCAGCGCCCACCTGACGGCGGTTGACAGTGGCGATGTCCCTGTTGGAGAGTTCACGCACGCTCACGCCCAGCGATGGCTGCGTCGGCGCGATGCTGGGGAGGAAGGGCGTGCCGGCCATGAGGCGGCTCCACTGGGGCGCGCCGTTGTTGTCGACGCGGACGAGCCACTTGCCAAGAGTCGCGCCGCCGAACGCACTCTCGGCGCCGATGAGGAAGTGGCTGTCGGCGGCCTGGTCGATGGTGTAGCCGACGGTCTGGCCCTGCGAGGTGTTGTAGAGGTACGACCAGATCATGGTGCCATTGCGGTCGTACTTGAGCGCGTGGGTGGTGTTGAACCCACCGCCGCCGGTGATCGTGGCGGTGCGGTAGCCGGCGCTGGCGTAGCCGCATTCCTTGGTGTCGGTGATGTCGAGTTGGAACTCGGGCTGCTGGGTGCCGTAGCCGCGTTGATAGACCTGTGCGTTCGCGCTGGCGGCGAGCCCGCACGCCGCGACAACACCCATCATGCCGACAGAGAATCCCTTGTTCATGCGCTGCATACTGAATCTCCTCTGGTTCCCGCGAAGCCTGTCTCCCCGGCCCACGCGCCGGAGTTCTCAGACTAACCGCACCAGCGTGCTGTTCTTGCCCCGGATGCAAAGACGCCCGAGAATGGACCGCGAAATGAGGTGGAAACCCCCTCACACCCCTTCCACGATGCGAACATGTCCTTGAACACGGCACCAACGGCATATGTCGGAGCCTGCAACGCACCGATTCCGTGCCGCGGCTCAAGTTGTGGGGCATGTTCAGGGTGTGAAACCCAAGACTCGACAAGACAGCGGCACGCTGCTGCTAGCCGTCGCGCTGGCCGGAGCGCTCTCCACGTTCCTCGCGGGCTGCTCGACAGGGCCGGCCCGGACGACGGCGCGCGGCTCCGTTGAGGACGCCGAGGCACGGCCCTTGGCCCGCAGTTCGGGGTGGTCGGGCGTGCTGCCGACGGATTCGGTGAACAACCAGCCGCTGGCGATGGCGGAGTACAACACCGAATACGCCCGCAACGATGCGGCCCTGGGCGTCATGCAAGGCCCGCCGGGCGAAGTGCTCGGCTACTACGCGACGCCGTCGCGCCCGTCGCTGGAATGGCAGTATCGGTTCACGCTGAACACCTCGCCGGATTCGGTGGTGGTGTTCCGTCGAGGCGATTACAGCTACCGGCGGTATGAGGTGACCGAGTCGTATCAGCGGCGTTCGTACCAGCAGCAAATGAACTCGGGGTATCGACGCGGGTATTGATTCGCTGCGTCACGAAGCCCACGCGCGAGCGTAAGGCGGAGTGAGCATTGTTATTGGGCACGCACGCGACCCTCCGCTTGCGCGGAGGGTTCCTCTTGGCGAACGCTCACGCCCCGAAGCGCTGCTGCATCAACTTCGTGGTCAGGTCCCACACCTGCTCGGCGTTGCCGGAGGCGTCGATGAGCGCGTGGTGCGTCGGGTCGGCCTTGGCCTGTGCGAGGTAGCTCTCGTGCACGCGGGTGCGGAAGGTCAGGTCACGCTGCTCGATGCGGTCGTCGAAGAGCGAGGGGCCTTGCAGCGACGCGGGCGTGGGACGCGTTCCCTTTTTCCCGCCGCCCCCACCACCCCCACCACCCCCGCCGCCGACGCCGCGGGTGCGCATGGTCGCGGTGGTGACGTCGACGTAGTAAATAAGAACGAGATCAGGCCGGATGTCGAACGTCGCGACGCGGCCGACGTCGCGGATGTCCTGATCGCTCAGCCCGCCGCCGGCGCCCTGATAGGCGAAGGTGGAGGTCAGGAAGCGATCGGCGATGACGAGTTCGCCGCGGGAGAGGGCGGGGTTGATGATGGTCTCGACGAGCTGCGCACGGCTGGCCATGTACAGCAGCATCTCGGCCCGCAGCGTCATCGTCGAGGATGGATCGAGCAGCACGCTGCGGATCTGTTCGCCGACCGGCGTGCCGCCGGGCTCTCGGACCTGGGTGACCTTGACGCCCGCAGCCGCCGCGGCTTCAACGAGCCGCTTGAGCTGGGTGCTCTTACCCGAGCCGTCGGGGCCTTCGAAAACGAGGAACTTCCCGGCGAGTCGGGTGAGCCAGGCGGCGGATGTCGGCAGGGCTTCGGTCATCACGGGGGCGAGTGTAGCCGAAGGGCGGGGCGATGCGACCAATGTGCGAGGGCTGCTTTCAGAGCCGCGGGCTTCAGCCCGCGCGGTGGAGCGCGGCAGCGACGATAGCGTCCGAGAGGGACGTACCGTCCGCGCGGGCTGAAGCCCGC
>JBILLU010000199.1:0-6165 GCA_044375915.1 Phycisphaerales bacterium | reverse complement strand
GACGACGCGACGGCGGCCACATGGGCGATGCGCCGTGCCGAGAAGCGCTACCAGGCCAAACTCGATTCGACCGCCGCCGCCCAGCTCGTCGCGCGCGTGGGAGCGGAACTCGGTCGCATCGACAGCGAACTTGCCAAGCTCGCCGTCGCCGGCGACAACCCCGGCGTCATCACCGCAGCCCTCGTGCAGCAGTTCGTGGGCCGCTCGCGGGAAGAGGAAGTGTGGGACATCCAGTCCACGCTGCTGGGCGGCTCGGTGCCGCGGGCGGTGGCGCACGTGCGCGACCTGATCGAGGTCTCCAAGCAGCCGACGGTCATGATCTCATGGGCGATGACCGACCTCGCCCGCAAGGTCCACGCGGCGTCGCGCGGGGCCAAAGCGGGCGTGAACCCGTTTGAATTGGCCAAGACGCTGAAGTTGTGGGGCCCTAGCCGCGACGCGATTCTCAACATCGCCCGCAAGATCAACCCCGACGCGGCGGCTAGCCTCCTCGACGCCTGCGTGAAGGCCGACATCAAGCAGAAAACCGGCCTCGGCGACCCGCAGCGGACGCTGGAAGTGCTGGCGATGCGGTTCGCGCGGACGTGTGCCTGAGCGCGGTGCGCCGTCGACGCGAAGCCGCTCACATGCTGCAGTGTGCATCATCGGGCGCGAGACGGCCTCATCATCCCGCGGTCTTTGCGTCCGGCGACTTCTTCGTCACGGCCTTCAGTGCATGCTCTGCGATCACGTAGAGCACCCCGAACGCCAGCAGCGTGATCCCCAGCCCGACGACCGACACCCACCACGGCTGGCTCTTGATGAAGCCCTGGATGCTCTCGGCGCGTTTCGCTGCCTGGCTTGCAACGTACGACACGATCGCGGTGCGCGGCGCCATGCCGATCGCAGTCCCGATCACGTACGGAAGCAGCTTCACGCCGGAACTGGCGAGGATCAGGTTCGTGAGCGCGAATGGCGCGTTCGGCGGGACACGGATCAGCGTCACGATCAGCAGCGTCCGCTTCTGCCCGTGCCCCACCAGCGCCTCACGGATCGCCCGCGCCTTCTCGTTGGACTCCACCAACTCCTCGACCTTGTGCTTGCTGACCCGGCGCGAGATGAAGTATCCGATCACGCTCCCGCCGACGAAACCGATCATCGCGCCCGGGAAGCCGTAGAGAAATCCAAAGACCCACCCGCCCAAGAGCGACTGGCCATAGGTCGGCAGGAATCCCACACCCGCCGAGACCACAAAGAGCGCGACATACGCCAGCCAGCCCAGGGCCCCGAGGTCCCGCAGCCAGATCGAGATCTCGCCCAGGTACACCAGCAGCGTAATCCCCAGCACCGCCGGGCTGATCGTCCACAGCACCCCCAAGACCGCCGTCGCGCCCATGGCGCGGATCACGTCCCACGCCTTGTGAATCCGCTCCCGCCCGATCTCGTTCACGATCCCCACCGATACCAGAAGCGCCCCGATCGCCCCCAGCGCGAGTAGCAGCGCCGGCTCGTCGAACGCCAGCAGATGGTTCTCGACCTTGGAGGTCAGATCCGGTCCGGACCAGCGGCGGATCAGCAGCGCCAGTGCGATCGGCACTGCGATCGCAGGGATATAGACCAGCATGCCGACACGCCCGACCCAGCGCAGCACGCCCTGCGGCGCCCGCGGGATCAAGTCGCGTTTCTCCATCGACATCCGCCCCGTCGGGGGCAATGCCGCCGCATTCGGTTCAGACGCCGCGGAGGAAGTGCTGAGGGGCGCGGTGGGGGGCTCGGTGGTGGGCTCGATGGGGGGCTCGGTCACGGCGGAGAGTAGTTCGGAAGAAGTCCCCCCGGCCTTCCTCGTTGTACATCACGCACGCTCCCCGAGGGAGAGGGCAGGGGGGCCGGATTATTCTGCATGCGTTAAGAGCGTTGCTTCGATCGATCGCCGCGGCCGCGATCTATTTCCTCGAGTCTTCTCCCGCCGCCGGATCCGCGGATTCACCCACGTCGCCCGGCTGCGTCGGATGCCCCGAATGCGACGCCGGCATCGAACCGATCGGGTTCAATTCCGGTGCATCGAGCACACCGACTTCGTATTCGCTCGAGCTGCTCACACGCCACGGCTCCCAGCCGCCGGCAAGCCGCACTTGCACGCCGCGATTCACCGCGCCGCCGCCCGGCTTCTCGCCCACCTCGAACAGCGGGCGCACCACGTCGATCCGCGCCGTCGTGCCACGCAGCCACACCCGCGTCACGTGATACACCGGCAGCCGCTTGGCGTTCTCTTCCGTCAGCGGCACCGCGCCCTCGCCCACACGCTCCGCGACGTACGCGTATCCCGTCTCGCCGATGCCCGGCGGCAGGTTGATCGCCAGCATCTGGCCCTCCTGCGCGCCGCCCGGAGGCGGGTACCGCAGCACCGTCCAACGCAGCGCCGCCGCCATCGCGTCCTGCATCTGGCGGCTGTTCAGATCCTTTACCGCAAACGTGTCGCCCTGGATCGGCGGGTAGTTCGCGTACTCCCGGGCACAGCCCGAAGCCATCGCCAGACCAATCAAGCCGGCCGCCGCCAACGCCGAACGCGACAAAGAAGACAGGAATCGCATCGAAAGTCCCTTCACTGGGTGTGCAAGCGCAATGTGCCCCCAACCCGCAATCGTGTTTCGGCTCACCGGACCGGTCAAGGGGAGTTTCCTGCGCCCCCGTCCACCTTCCGTCTGTTCCCGCGATCCCGCTCTGCACCCGCTCGGCAGGCGCGATTCACGGCATTGGAGACGTGCCGCCATGCTTCCAAGTCGCCACCGCAATACCGCCTTGAAGACTACTTGTATATCAGCAATTGTCATCGTAGTGGCACGTGTTCGGTACGCAACGTGCCTGGAGCGATCAACGTCGCTCGGTGACTGATTCCAAGAAAATCAATGAAAAATGAGCATTTTCGGTACGCGCATCGTCCCGACCGCGGAATTCCGGATTCCCGTGTCGCCCGGACTATCCCGTGCGTGCTTCAGTGGGTATACTCCATTGCAGATACGCAGATCGTCTATATCGCCGCATGTATTCTTTCCACGGGAGACGACCTCATGACCACCGCCACCCTCGCTCACGCCCCATCCACCACTGCCCACGCCGCGGCGGCCCCGACCCGTCATCGCGGGCTTGTCGCCTGGGTCCATGACATGGCCGCGATCTGCAAGCCCGATCGCGTCGTCTGGGCCGACGGCACGCAGGCCGAGTACGACGCGCTCTGCGAGTCGATGGTCCAGTCCGGCACCTTCATCCGCCTCAACCCCGCCAAGCGCCCCAACTCCTACCTCGCCCGCTCCCATCCTTCCGACGTCGCGCGTGTCGAGGAACGCACCTACGTCTGTTCCGCCATCAAGCACGACGCCGGCCCCACCAACAACTGGGCCCCGCCCGCCGAGATGCGGGCCAAGATGCGATCCCTCTTCGACGGCTGCATGCGCGGCCGCACCATGTACGTCATCCCCTTCAGCATGGGACCCATCGGCTCGCCCATCGCCAAGATCGGCGTCCAGATCACCGACAGCCCCTATGTCGTCACCAACATGCGGATCATGACCCGCATCGGCACCCGCGTGCTCGAAGCCCTCGGCGACAACGCTCCGTTCATCCCCTGCATGCACTCCGTCGGCGCGCCGCTCGCGCCCGGACAGAAGGACGTCGCCTGGCCCTGCGAGCCCGACATCGCCAAGAAGTACATCGTCCACTTCCCCGACACCTACGAGATCTGGTCCTACGGCTCCGGCTACGGCGGCAACGCCCTGCTCGGAAAGAAGTGCCTCGCCCTCCGCATCGCCTCCGTCATGGCCCGCGATGAAGGCTGGCTCGCCGAGCACATGCTCATCATGGGCCTCCAGGCCCCCGACGGCGAAAAGACCTACCTCGCCGCCGCCTTCCCCTCCGCCTGCGGCAAGACCAACCTCGCCATGCTCGTCCCGCCCGAGTCCTACAAGGGCTGGAAGGTCACCACCGTCGGCGACGACATCGCGTGGATCAAGAAGAACCCGACCGACGGCAAGCTCTACGCCATCAACCCCGAGGCCGGCTTCTTCGGCGTCGCCCCCGGCACCAACGGCAAGACCAACCCCAACGCCATGGCATCGATCGCCAAGGACACCATCTTCACCAACGTCGGCCTCACCGACGATGGCGATGTCTGGTGGGAAGGCATGACCCCCACGCCGCCGGCGCACCTCATTGATTGGAAGGGCGAGTCTTGGACCCCCGACTGCGGCCGGCCCGCCGCCCACGCCAACGCCCGCTTCACCGCGCCCGCCCATCAGTGCCCCTGCATCGACTCGGAATGGGAGAACCCCGCCGGCGTGCCCATCGCTGCGTTCGTCTTCGGCGGACGCATGTCCAAGGACATGCCGCTGGTCTTCCAGGCCTTCAACTGGTCGCACGGCGTCTACCTCGCCTCGACCATGGGCTCCGAAGCTACCGCCGCCGCCATCGGCCAGGCCGCCATGCGCCGCGACCCCATGGCCATGCTCCCCTTCTGCGGGTACAACATGGCCGACTACTTCACCCACTGGCTCAACATCGGCCGCCGCGTCGCCAACCCGCCCCGCATCTTCCGCGTCAACTGGTTCCGCAAGAACGCCGACGGCAAGTTCATCTGGCCCGGCTTCGGCGACAACATGCGCGTCCTCAAGTGGATCGTCGATCGCGTCCACGGCCGCGGCTTCGCCGTCGAAAGCCCGCTCGGCTGGATGCCCCGCTACGAGGACATCGACTGGAAGGGCATCGACTTCCCCGCCGCCACGTTCCACGACCTCATGTCCGTCGGTCGCGAAGCCGGCGCCGCCGAGGCCCGCTCGCACGAAGAACTCTTCGATCGCTTCCTCGATCGCCTGCCCAAGGAATTCATCTTCGAGCGCGAGCTCTTCCGCTCCCGCCTCTGGCGCAGCCCCGACCGCTGGGAACTCGCGCAGGAGTAATCGCGACAGCCCCGCGACTCACCGATCACCGCGTTCAACTCCGCCCGCGCCTCCCCTCCCCGCTTCAGCGGGGAGGGGTGGTCGAGGCTTTGCGAGACCGGGGAGGGGCGTTGGGCGCCCGGACGTCGTTGCGTTGAATGACACGCAATCCCCTCACCTGGTTCGACGCTCCGCATCGAACCGTCCTCTCCCCGCACGCGGGGAGAGGAGGCGCGTCGCACGCGCGAATCGCCCGCCCTCTCCCCATCGAACCGATCCCCGTGCCCGCGCTCCCCACCAAACCCTGCACCCTCTGCGGCCGCATCATCACCTGGCGCAAGAAATGGGAACGCGACTGGGATCAGGTGAAGTTCTGCTCCGACGCCTGCCGCCGCGCCTCCAAAAGCAACGACCAGCAAACCATCGCCCGCGCCCTCGAGCAATCCATCCTCGCGCTGCTCGCCGAGCGACCTAAATCCGCCACCATCTGCCCCAGCGAAGCCGCCCGCCGCGTCCGCCCCGACGACTGGCGCGACTGGATGGAACCCGCCCGCCAAGCCGCCCGCCGCCTCGTCGATCGAGGCGCGATCGAGATCACCCAAGCCGGCCGAGTCGTCGACCCCAGCACCGCCAAAGGCCCGATCCGGCTCCGTTTGCCGCGTTGAAGCCGCCCTTCGCACCGCCCGCAAACCTCCGCAAAACCCCGGAGATTTCGCCCATTTGCCGCCGATTCCAGACGCGCATATCGTGTCATCCGGTCGGCCTGATTCCCTGCATGAGGAATCGACCCATCGGCGTCGGCGGCGTTTCCGTCGATTCCTTCGCGGCGTCCGGCCCTTGCCGCGCGTCAGCCACAAGGAGGCCCCGCCGTGGCCACCACAACTTCCCCCGCCGTCACCCCGTCCAAGAGCTACCTCAGCAAGCTCGATCTCTCCGCGCACCGCACCTTCTTCAACCTCTCCCCCGCCGAGCTCGTCCAGCGCGCCGTCGCCGCCGGTGAAGGCACCCTCGCCGCCAACGGTGCCCTGGTCTGCAACACCGGCGACCGCACCGGCCGCAGCCCCAACGACAAGTACCTCGAAGACACCCCCGCCATCCACAACAACATCTGGTGGGGCAAGGTCAACAAGCCCATCACCCCCGAGAAGTTCGACGCCGCGCTGAAGATCGCCGTCGACCACCTCAACACCCGCCCCCAGAACTTCGTCTTCGAAGGCTTCGTCGGCGCTGACCCCAAGTACCGCCTCGGCGTCCGCGT
>JBILLU010000198.1:0-6170 GCA_044375915.1 Phycisphaerales bacterium | reverse complement strand
CGTCCGCTTCGCCCTCCAGCGCGGCGTCCCCATCCTCCCCCGCGGCGGCGGCACCTCGCTCGCCGGTCAGTGCACCAACCACGCCGTCGTCGTCGATTTCTCCAACCGCTGCACCCGCATCCTCGATGTCGATGCCGCCGGCCGCACCTGCCGCGTCGAGCCCGGCATCACCGTCGACGACCTCAGCGACGCCCTCGCACCCACCGGTCTGTTCTTCGCCCCCGACCCGGCAACTGCCCGCCACGCCAACATCGGCGGCTGCATTGGCAACAACGCCGCTGGCTCCCGCTCCATTCTCTACGGCCGCACCAGCGAGAATGTCCTCGGCGTCGATGTCCTCCTCGCCGACGGCTTCGTCGCCCGCCTCGAGAAGGGCGCCGCCTCGCGTCACGAACGCGTCGGCCAACTCACCCGCCAGGTCGTCGATGTCGTCCGCCGCCACGAACGCCTCATCCGCGAACGCTTCCCCAAGACCGTTCGCCGAAACGCCGGCTACGGCCTCGACATGGTTCTGAAAGCGCTCGATGCCGGGAATGGTGACCTCGACGCCGTCAACCTCGCCCACCTCCTCTGTGGCAGCGAAGGCACGCTCGCCGTCACGCTCGGCGCACACGTTCTTCTTCACCCGCGCCCGAAGTTCAAGGGCCTCGCCACGCTCGGCTTCAACACCCTCGACGCCGCCATCGAGAGCGTGATCCCGATCCTCACCACCAAGCCCTCCGCCGTCGAACTGCTCGACGACACCGTCATCGATCTTGCCAAAGCCAACACCGAATACCGCCGCTACGTCGATCTGATGCCCGCCCCGCCCAGCGGCGACCTCAAGGCCGTGCTCTACGTCGAGTACTACGGCGAATCGCTCGACGATGTGCAGCAGAAGTTCCAAGCCCTCAAGCGCCTCGTTCCCGGCGCCTCGATGCACGGCCACACCGACGCCGGCTCCATCGCCAACGCCTGGAAGCTCCGCAAGGCAGGCGAGCCGCTGCTCCACGGCATCCCCGGCGACCGCAAGCCCATCACCTTCGTTGAGGACAACGCCGTCCCCGTCGAGAATCTCGTTGAGTTCGTCCGCCGCTTCCGCGACATCGTTACCCGCCACGGCACCCGCGCCGCATATTGGGCCCACGCCTCCGTCGGCGTGCTCCACGTCCGCCCGCTCATCGACATCCACGACGACGCCGACCGCCAGCGCATGCAGTCCATCGCCGTCGAAGTCGCCGACCTCGCCAAGAGCCTCGGCGGCGTCATGTCCGGCGAGCACGGCGATGGCCGCGTCCGCGGCCCGTTGATCGAACGCTTCTACGGCCCCGAGCTCATGGGCGCGATGCGTGAGATCAAAGCGATCTTCGATCCTCGCAACCTGCTCAACCCCGGCAACATCGTCGAGCCGCGGCCCATCGAGTCGATCGCGCAGAACCTCCGCATCGAGCCGGAGGGCCGCAAGGCCATCATCCCCGACGTCCCAACCTATTTCGACTACACCGATCAGCACGGCTTCTCCGGCGCGGTCGAGATGTGCAACGGCTCCGGCGTCTGCCGCAAGAAGAGCGGCGGCGCGATGTGCCCGTCCTACATGGGCACGCTCGACGAGCGACACAGCACGCGAGGGCGCGGCAACGCATTGAGGCTCGCTATCACGGGACAGTTGAGCGGAGCAGTGGGCGAGTCGGGCGGTGGGGCAGCCGCAGGCAGCGGCCCCGCGTGGGACGACGAAGAGACCATCAAGACGCTCGATCTCTGTCTGTCCTGCAAGGCTTGCAAGACCGAGTGCCCCAGCAACGTCGACATCGCACGCCTCAAGGCCGAGTACACCGCCCAGCGCTACCGCCAGCAGGGCGGCCCACCTCTGAAGGCCTGGCTTCTCGCGAACTTCCGTCCCCTCGGACGCCTCGGCTCACTGTCCGCCCCGATCGCGAACTGGATGAACGCGTCGCCGCTCGGCCGCCTGGTGATTAACAACGTCATGGGCTTCCACCCCAAGCGCACGTTGCCACCATTCTCCCGCAGCTTCAAGTCCTACTTCCGCCGCTCTTCTTCAGCCCATTCCCCTTCTTCTCCGCGAAACTCCGCCACCTCCGCGCCCTCCGCGTTCTCTCCCTCCCCGAAACCGCGAGTCGCGCTATTCGGCGACTGCTTCACCATGTATCTCGACTCCGGCATCGGCGCCGCCGCCAAACGCGTCTACGAATCCCTCGGCTACGAGGTCATCCTCGCCGACGCCGGGTGCTGCGGCCGCACCTTTATCTCCACCGGCCTGCTCGAGCAAGCCATCGACGAAATCGATCCCGTCATCGAGCGCCTCCGCCCGCTCGCCGAGGACCCGACCATCGCCGCGATCCTCGTCATCGAACCTTCCTGCGCCTCCGCGATCAAGGACGATTGGCTCCAGCTCAAACTTGCTTCCCCCCTCGCCCTCCGGAAGAAGATCGCCGCGAAAACGTTCCTCGCTGAGGAGTTTCTCGCCAAGCACGCGACGTCTCACCCGCGGCAGGACGTCCTCACCGCCGCCAAGGCGCGAGCAGCCACCGCCACCGACCCCATCCTCCTCCACGGCCACTGCCACCAAAAAGCCCTCTGGGGCGCCGAGACCAGCGCCGCCGCCCTGAAACTCTTCGCCGGCAACCGCGTCAAGACCCTCGACACCGGCTGCTGCGGCATGGCCGGCTCCTTCGGCTATTCCAAGGACAAGTACGACCTGTCCATGAAGATCGCCGAACTCACCCTCGCCCCCGCGGTCCGTCAGGCCAAGGCTGCCAACCCCGCCGCGGGCGTCTGCGCCCCCGGCACCTCTTGCCGCCACCAGATTCACGACGCCACCGGCGAGCGTGCGGTACACCCGATCGAGCAGATCGACTCCTGGATGCACGCCTAAACCGCGAAGCACCGGCCTCCTCGCGTGTGATACCATTCCGTACCACTCACCCGCCTGCTGGTGTCACCACGCGGGGCGAGCACTTCAGGGGATTCTTCATGAAAGCGTGTTGCAAGTCGGTCGGTCTCTTCGGTGTTGCTTCGCTCGCCCTTGCCGGCGTGCTGACGGTCGGCCTCATGTCCGGCGCCGCCGAGGCTCCCAAGAAGCAGTTCAAGATCGGCGTCATCGCCAAGAGCCAGTCCAACCCCGTCTTCCAGGCCGCCCGAACCGGCGCCGAAGACGCCGGCAAGGAGCTCTCCGCCAAGCTCGGCATCGACATCAAGGTCGAGTGGCGCACCCCCGTCAATGAGGACGCCCAGCTCCAGGCTCAGTACGTCGAGCAGATGGCCAGCCAGGGCGTTGACGGCATCGCCATCTCCGCCAGCGACGCCAACGTCCTCACCGCCGCCGCCAACAGCGCCATCGACCGCGGCGTCACCCTGATGACCTTCGACAGCGACATCCCCAACAGCAAGCGCATGGCCTACTACGGCATCAACGACGAAGAAGCCGGCAAGGCCGTCATGACCCAGCTCGCCAAGGCCATGGGCGGCAAGGGCGGCAAGATCGCCATCCTCTCCGGCAACCAGAACGCCACCAACCTCAACGCCCGCATCAAGGGCGTCAAGGCCGAACTCGAAGCCCTCAAGGACCAAGGCTTCACGCTCAAGGAGGTCTACTACACCAAGGAGACCGCCAGCGACGCCGCCGCGATGGTTCAGCAGGTCCAGACCGCCAACCCCGACATCGCCGGCTGGGCCATGGTCGGCGGCTGGCCGCTCTTCACCCAGAACGCCCTCGACGGCGTCTACGACAAGGCCAAGATCGTCTCCGTCGATCACCTGCCCGAGCAGCTCAACTACGTGAAGTCCGGCCAGGTCGCGGCCCTCATCGGCCAGGACTGCTACGGCTGGGGCTACCGCTCGGTCGAGATGCTGGTCGAGAAGCTCAACACCGGTAAGAGCCCCGAGAAGGTCATCAACAACTTCCCCCTCGCCGTCGTCACCAAGGACAACGTTGCCGATTACGAGGGCAAGTGGAACAAGTGGCTGCGCAAGAAGTAATCCGCGCGTCGAAGTGAACCAAAGCAAGGGCGGAGCCGTTCGGCTCCGCCCTTTGTCATTTGATGCCCTTCAGCACCGCGGCGATTCCGCTTCCAAAATCCCGACAATCGTCTGTCGCTCGCGAATCACGCTCGCCCGATCACCCTCCACCAGCACTTCCGCCGGCAGGGGCTGGTCGTTGTAGTTGCTCGCCATCGACATGCCGTACGCCCCCGCCGAGAACACGCAGAGCAGCGAACCCGGGTCCACGCGAGGCAGCTTCCGTGCCTGCGCCAGAAAGTCCCCCGACTCGCAGATCGGGCCCACCACATCCACCGGGTTCAGCCCCGGCATGTCCATCGCGCTCTTGCGCTCTTGTGGAACCAATTCCGCAGACACCCGCGCCGGCCAGATGAAGTGAAACGCCTCGTACAACGCCGGCCGGATGAGTGCATTCATCCCCGCGTCGCACACCACAAAGTGCTTGCCGCCGTTGTGCTTGGTGTACCGCACCCGCGTCAGCAGCACCCCTGCGTTCGCGACGATCGTCCGCCCAGGCTCCATCACGATCTGCACGCCACGTTCCACCAGCGGCACAAGCAACGGCACGATCGCCGCCGCGTACGCGTCGTACGCCGGCGTCTTGCCCGTTTCATAATCCGCGGCGAACCCGCCCCCGATGTCCACCGACCGCACCTCGTGACCCCGCGCCCGCAGTTCGTGCTCGAGAATCAGCAGCTTCCGGATCGCTGCCACGTACGGCTCGGTCGTGTAGATCGGTGACCCCAGATGAACGTGCAGGCCATCCAGCACGAGATGCCGCGCCGATCGCGATCGCGCCCCGAACCGATCGAACAGCGCAATCGCCCGATCGATCGTCACGCCGAATTTGTTGTCAGCCTTTCCTGTCGTTGTGTACGCGTGCGTGTACGCGTCGACGTCCGGGTTGATCCGAAGCGCCGCCCGCGCCGTCACGCCGAGTTCCTCGGCCACGCGTGCGATCACTTCCAGTTCCTGCTCGCTCTCGGCGTTGAAGCACGACACCACGCCGCGAGTCGCCAGCCGCTCCGCGAATCCTGCATCGCGTCCATCAGCACCCCGCCAATTCCGCATCGGTGAGTGCAAAGGCGACAGCGCCGCCCGAATCTCGTCCTCGCCCTTCCCGACCCCCGCGAACACGATCCGGTCCATCCCCACGCCCGCGACAAACGCCCGCTCCAGTTCGCCCAGCGACACCACGTCCATGCCGCACCCAAGGCTCGAGAGCAGCCGCAACAGGTGCAGATTGCCGTTCGCCTTCACCGCGTAGCAGATCTTCGGCGAGAGCGCCGCAAACGCCGCCCGCAGCCGCGTCACGTGCTCGCGGATCGTCGTCGCCGAGTACACATACAGCGGCGTTCCATAGCGATCCGCCAACGCCGTCGCGCTCACGCCCTCGCAAACCAGCTCGCCGTTCTGATATCGAAAGTGATCCACGCACGATCATTGGACCGTCTGCGACTGTCTGATAACGCTGCCCGCACCGTCTGACGTCCCATAGACACTTCCGTCTGTGCCGTCTGTTCCGACCGATTCGTCGCTTTGCGACTCCTTTCCCCAACCCGCATAGCACGACCCTCAAGTCTCGGGCATGTTTAACCCGGCGGTCGCGTGCCGCTCGCACACATCCGGAGACTTGACCATGCTCGTCGCCACCATCGTCCCCGCGCTCGTTATGTCCTGCGGCCTGGCCGCCAGCCCCGATCCCTACATGCCCGCGTGCAAGCTCACGCCCACGCCGCGGCTCATCTCACCCGGCACCAGCAGCCGGTACCTCGCCTCAAGCCGCCCGTTCACCGGCGGCGTTGACGACACCCGCCGCGCCGGCTTCGGCGGACGTGCATGGTCCGGCGACGGCGAAGTCGGCGGTCGCATGCCCGACGAGACCAACGCGTCCACCAACCCCGGCCCGGCCGCCTACGGCGCCGCAGAAGACGACGACACCATGGTCAACGTGCGTCTCAGCAGCGGCTACACGCTTGCGATCTCGCCCTGGCAGGCGATCGACCAACGTGAAGTCTCCATCCTGCGCCTCGACGCCGCCACCCGCGATTGGTTCCGCGAGCACGGCACCAAGAACAATCGCGTCTGGGTCGAACTCGAAGAGGGCCGCCAGGCGTGGCTCCGCGAACGTGGGTACACCTACAGCGTCCGCACCTTCGGCGGCAGCGACGCCG
>JBILLU010000197.1:0-6175 GCA_044375915.1 Phycisphaerales bacterium | reverse complement strand
CGGAAACAGCACCGTCGCCGCTGATGGTGCCGGAGTCGGAATGGAAGATGGTGTCGCCGAGGGTCGACCCGGCGGCAAGGAAAGTCAACAACGCGAAGCGCGACAGGGATGTCGTCTTCATGGCTGGGCTCCTGAACTCGGGTCGCGTGCGATGGACCGGATTGGTGCGCAAGAGGCGCACGCAGGCTCGGATGTGTGATCCAACGCGAACGGCGAAGAGAGTCAAGTCAGAGCTCGCCTTGTGCGTGCTTTCACGCATGATTCCCTGGCGGCAGAGGCTCGAATTGGCCGACGCGGGTGATCGCCTTGCGAACAAGGGGCGACACGGTTGTGAACAGACTGCGAGCGTGGTGGTGCGAACGGGAGCTCGCGATTGTTTCGATTCAGGTGAGATGGTGGCGCATCGGAGCATGGAGCCACATGAGCCGGGCGCGACCAGGAGCGGCTACTGCGCTTGGTCCGTCCGCCCCTCCGGGGCGGGGCTGATTCAGAGTGGCCGCCACCGGCAGATGAATCTGCCGGCAACGGTCGTGCGCCCTCCGGGCGGGGAAGGGAAGAGACCAAGAGACAAAGAGACGGAGAGACGGAGTGAGTAAGGCACGGCGAGGCGGAGCCTCTACAGGGGGCGGAGGGACCGGTTTGTGCGCGCGACGACGACGGTGTGCGCGCGCGGGATCAGGACTTACGGCGGGTGGGAACGGCGTAAGTCGAGGCCGCGGCGGGGGGCGGTGCGATTGAGTGGGATTCTGGGGAGGTGGGTGGAAAAGTGTTCGCGGGGTGTGCGCGCAGTGACGTCGTTGTGCGCGGGGGAATGGGCGCGTCAACTTGTCACCGACCTTGGCTTGGCAAGGTCAGTGCTTTGTGCGGCGATGGACGCAGAGGCACTGACCTCGCAGAGCCGAGGTCAGTGGCACGGGGTCGGTGCCACGCTCCCTCGGACCACCTGCCAATGGATTCTCCTTCAGGGTGGCGGTCGTGCTCGTCGCGACCGGTCAAATGAGCTTGGATTCCCGAAGGACTTGCAGCCCATTGACCACACGCGACGAACAGTCGAGCAATCGCTCATTGGTCGCCCTTACGCGGGTTGGGGGCCGGTGCCGCTCTGCACATTGAGAATCACCATGAAGCACAAACTGCACTCAGGCGTTGTTCTGTTGCTCGGCGTGGTCGGATGGATGATGACGAGCGCCCTTGAGCTGCAAGCAGCTGCTCAGTCGATTTCCTGGACCCAGTTGCGGCCATCGCCTCGAACCAACGCCGCGATGGCCTATGACTCGTTTCGGGGCGTCGCGATCCTCTTTGGCGGAGGCGGCATTGCGGGTCAGACCTTCAGTTCCGAGACGTGGGCATGGGATGGGTCCCGCTGGACTCAGCTTCCGGTCAACGGTCCGGTCGCTCGCTCGGGTGCTGCTGCAGCGTTCGACGAGTCACGACGAGTTACTGTGCTCTTTGGGGGAAACACACTGGGCCTCGGTGGTGACGCGGAGACGTGGGAGTGGAACGGCTCGGCATGGATGCAGCGGAATGTCAGCGGGCCCTCCGACCGGGACAGTCACGCGATGGCGTACGACGCCGCTCGCGGCGTGACGGTCTTGTTCGGAGGGTTCAGCAGCTCCGGCCGGGTGGGCGACACGTGGGAATGGGATGGCCAATCCTGGTCGAACCGTGGAGTGACCGGCCCCTCGGCGCGGAGCGGACACGCGATGGTGTACGACCGGGCACGCGGCGTGACCGTCCTCTTCGGTGGAAGCGATGCGCAGGGTATCTTCCAGCGTGACACGTGGGAATGGAATGGAACGGAGTGGTCGCTTCGAGCGACAAGCGGCCCCGAGCGTCGCCACTATGCCGCGATGGCGTACGACGCGAAGCGAGGCGTGTCGGTTCTCTTCGGTGGACTGAGAACGAGCCAGCTGAACGATGAGACCTGGGAATGGAACGGGGTTTCATGGACGCAGCGAGCGGTGGCCGGGCCTTCGCCGCGTGAAGAGCATGCGATGATCTTCGACTCCCAGCGAGGGACGACGGTTCTCTTCGGCGGACAGACCGCCATCTCGCCGGCGACCTCGAAGTCCAGCGACGAGACCTGGACTTGGAACGGCGACGCGTGGACGCGAGCCTATCCCGTCGCACCGGCACCGCGTGACCGGCACGCGATGGCGTTTGACACCGCACGAGGAGTCTCGGTGCTGTTCGGCGGTTTCACGGGAGCGTTCAACGGCGAAACCTGGGAATGGAATGGCTCGGCGTGGAATCAGCGGCTTGTTTCCGGGCCGTCGCCACGGCGGAATCACGGCATGGCGTACGACACAGAACGGGGCGTGACGGTGCTCTTCGGAGGCTTGACGGGTGTCAGCAACGGCGAGACATGGGAATGGAGCGGCGCTGCGTGGACGCAGCGCCAAGTGGATGGGCCCTCTGCGCGGTATGGGCACGCCTTGGCGTATGACTCGGCGCGGCATGTGACGGTGCTCTTCGGCGGATTCAACGGAACGTACAGCGGTGAGACGTGGGAGTGGGACGGATCGGCGTGGAGTCTGCGTTCGACGAATGGCCCCTCGGCGCGGGCGTATCACGCGATGGCGTATGACGTCGCACGCGGCGTAACCGTTCTCTTCGGCGGGTTTGGCGGCAAGTACGAAGGGGACACTTGGGAATGGGACGGCACAACCTGGACAAAGACCGGTGCTGCCGGCCCTGCTGCGCGACGCTCGCATGCCATGGCGTATGACACCATTCGTCGCACGGTCGTGCTCTTTGGCGGGGCCGCCGCGCTGCCGGCCGGCGGCGCCATCTGGAAGGACGACACCTGGGAGCGGCAAGGCGATGATTGGAAGCAGAGGCCGGTTCAGGGACCGTGGGATCGTCAGGATCACGCGATGATCTACGACTCGGCCCGCCGCGTGACGCTTTTGTTTGGAGGAGCCACGTCCGTGCGGTCTGGTGACTCGTGGTGGCTGGGAGCGCCGTTGTGCGCGGCGGACTTCAATGGAGACGGGGCCGTCGATGATGCTGACTTCTCTGAGTTCGCGGCTGCGTACGACGCGGTTGAGTGCGTAAGCCCGCCGACGCCGGTCGGCTGCCCCGCGGATCTCAACGCCGATCAACTCGTCAACGACGCGGATTTTCAGCACTTCGCTGTGGCGTATGACCTCCGCACGTGTCCATGAGCCGGCGATCGTCGTGGCGGGTCTTCTGGAGCGCGAGGCGACGGCGGGGACGTGCGATTGGGCGGGGTTCTGGGGAGGTGAGGGATGCGACTTTGAGGAAGACGCCGGTGACGGAGCGCAATTCCATGCTCCGGCAATCAGGCAGTCTGCTCGCTCCGAATCTCGGTCATCATCTCGCGCGACAGACGCGATCTCGCCCCTGTGCCACGTGACAACACCTCCATCGCTCGCGATCCGTCACCCGCGTCTTGGAGGATCGCGGCGTACAACTGCTTGATGTCGACACGCGTGCCTCGGGACAGATCGACGGCACGCCTCGTCGCTTTGAGCGCCAACCGCGTCCGGTTGTTGAGATAGAAGCAGTATCCGAGTGCTGCCGTGGCGTTGTAGTCTCGTTGGTTGCGGGCAATCGCTGCCCGAGCTGCGCGGCGGATGTGGGCGATCTTGACGCCTTCATCCTGCAGAGCCGTTCCGGCCCAGGCGTACCAGCCGCACAACCGAGACGAACAGACTTTGAGGTCGGTTGCCGTTGCAATCGTCCGTGCGAGGCGGCTTCGATCGCTTGCGGATCCGCCTTGCCCGACTGCTTTTTTAATTGCTGCAATCGTGAAGTGCGCCATGGGATTATCTATCCGCGGTTCATCTGTGTTTACCGTCTCGGAGCATTATCGAAGGAGTCGCGAGTCGCAGATCGATTGCAGTCGCAGAGTTGACGCTTCAGGCTATATCGGAAGTAGCGGCGCAGGCGAGTATCTCGGTGGCAGATCAATCCCGGGATGGTCTCGATGCGATTCAGCAGAGCCTCAAACTCTTGGCGCGACTGCAGCGCACAGACGACCATGCGGCGCTGAGCGGTGACGATCTCGAGGACGCAGCAAGGGTCCGCTTTCAAGCGATAGCTACGACGGATATCCATCGCCGTGCAGTTCTGAAAGGCCACAATCTGTGGATCGCTGAGTTCTTCTGTCGCACCGCGCGAGCTCCACACGTCCCAATGACCATCGCGATAGGCGAGGGACGAACCCGCCCAGCGACTCATCGCGCGATACTCGAACCACGACCTGGGCAATGCACCGAGGCTCATGAGCGTTAGCAGCGCAGCGCTGAAGACGAGGTCGGGTCGTCTGAGAATCAAGTGCTGCATAGTCGCAATCCAGACGACGATCGTCGCCAGCCATCCAATCGCAAGTGCAGCCATGAAGACACTCTGCCATTTGGCTCGTGCATCAGGCAAGTAGTAGAACTCGAGGCCGTCCTCGTGAAGCGCCAACATGCCGAGGTCGTTGATCGGGCGGGGCAGGCTCGCTGATCGAAAGAGATTCATGGGGAGTGCTCGGGCTTCACTACAACATCAACGCTCATGAGTGTTCCCCCCGACCCACCGCGCCGGGCCGGAACTGAGATTTCTCGCTTCAATGGCCAATGCTGCGTGCGGAACGGACTTGTCAGACACCGGACTCATCGACAAACCGGGGCATCTCGATATCGCTGTCGCGCTTGTTCGGGTAGTACTTGCGGCGGTTCTTGAGTTGAAAGAAAAGTGTGCCGTGGAGGCCTTGGACGGTGTGCTTGCGGAGGCGGCGGGTGGTGCTGCGGATGATGATGTGGCCGGCGCGTTTCTCTCCCACTCGCTTGGCGAGGTCTTCGGCAAACTCGATGACCTGACCTTTGCGGGGGAAGATCGATGCGAAATCGCGATCGCTCACGAGGCAGATGGGGTAGCTGCAGTTCTCGGCGCCGTCGATGACTTGAATGTGCTTCATCGCGATGTATGGTACTGAGGAGCCGCGGTGGGATGCGACGGCATAGAACGGATGCATCTCTCACCGGCCTCGCATGACATCTCACCGACGAACCCCGACTCACGTCAAGGGCAACGCCTCGTCCGCCCCTCCGGGGCGAGGGATTCGTGGGGAGGCACGCACCGGCAGATGAATCTGCCGGCAACAGTCGTGCGCCCTCCGGGCGGGGACGGGCTTCTGGCGCGGGTGCGATGAAACGAGTAAGCCTCGCTTCGGGCGATGGCGGGAACTCGCCTCACTCAACGTTCGCGGCTTGCTCTTTGATGCGATCGATCGCGCCCTTGATTTCGACGGCGAGCCTTGAGATCGCGGCGTCGGGGCTCTTGCTCGCGATGGTGTTCGCTTCGCGGAGCATTTCCTGGGCCAGGAAGTCGAGCGTGCGACCGAGGGGGCGGGAGTCGGTGCTCGTCAGCAGTTCCATGAACTGTTCGAGGTGGGCGCCGAGGCGGTTGAGTTCTTCGGCGATGTCGGTGCGCTCGGCGTACGCCGCGATCTCGCGGACGAGGTCGACGGTGTCGACCTTGACGCCGGACTCGGCGAGCAGGGTGTCGATGCGGCTGCGGAGGCGCTTCTCGTACTCGTGGATGACGCCGGGGGCGATCTCTTTGAGTTTCACCACGCGGGCGGCGATGAATTCGTGGTGCGAGCGGAGGTCGGCGACGAGGGCTTTGCCTTCACGCTCTCGCATCTGGGTGAGCTGGGCGACGGCTTTGTTGAGCAGGTCGAAGAGCGCGGCCTTAGTGGCGTCGAGGCGGCCCTCGGCGTCGGCGGGCGGTTGCAGCACGCCGGGAAGGGACATGAGGGAGGCGATGTCGAGCTGTTGAGCGTGGCCGCCGCTGGCTTCTTTGATTTGTTCGATGTAGCGGGCGAGGGCTTTTTTGTTGACCTCGAAGGCGGCGGATTCGGAGTTGTCGGAGACGGAGGCGGTGACGGTGACCGTGCCGCGGGAGACGCGTTCGCGGAGCTTGGATTCGAGCTCGGCCTCGAGGGACTGGAGGGCGTCGGGGAGGCGGAGGACGACCTTGAGGTATTTGTTGTTGAGGGTGCGGACTTCGAGGAAGTACTGCACGCCGCCGAGATGAGCGGAGGCCTCGCCGTAGCCGGTCATGCTGCGAATCAAGGGGAGTCCTTGGAAGAGGAGCCGAGACGGAGGGGACGGGAGCAGCGGAGCAGGGCCGCGGCACGAAGTTAGTTCTTCGGCGGAGC
>JBILLU010000196.1:0-6176 GCA_044375915.1 Phycisphaerales bacterium | reverse complement strand
GCGTCGCGCATGGCGTCGCGGATGGGGGTCTGGGTGATGTCGTAACCGAAGTCACCCGTCAGCTCCATGAAATAGACCCGGGGCGGGCTCTGGGAGTCCTGCGCCAGGGCGGACGGGGCCGCCAGGATCGCCGCCGCGAAGGCGACGCTGCGCACCGCGTTGGTCAGGGTCTTGCGAAGACGTTGCAACATCGACAAACCTCCACGTGAAGCGGGCGGTAGTGCCCGCGGGCTGATGCTGGGGTGCGTGTCACCCGCTCGACGGGTTTCCGTACCGACGAACCGAGGCTGCGGTTTGGAAAACCGTGCCAGCGTTCGCGAAAGGTTAGACTCGCGACGTTCCACCGAGTTCCATCGCCAAGGCCAGAGCCTGGGCAGAAGTTGTGACCCGCCCCTCCAGTTGAGCGTCGTAGACCTGATCGAGGATCACCTTGAAACGAGGGCCGGGTTTCAGGCCGGATGCGACTAGCGCGTCGCCGCTCAGCAATGGAATCGGACTGATCCCACCGAATTGTCCTGATAAGGACCGAACATCGGATTCGATGCCGTCGGCGTTGGCGGCGTTGATCGTCCGGAGCAGTGAGAGCGCGGACGCAAAGCGCCGGCCCGCGGCGAGGCGCTTGCGCCCGGCGACCGCCAGGCCGGACCATTCGTGGATCATGCTCGCAAGCGACGCCAGCGTGGCGAGGCAGTCGTCGCGTTCATCATTGCTGAGGCACAGAGCGGCGCGGGTGATGCGGAGGGCATCGAGCCGTGTTCCCTCGCCTTTGGGAGATGCCGCGAGCAGATCGGCGTTCCGGCGATCGATCAGCACCGCCGCCAGAGCACCGGCGAGATCGATGTCCGCGGCGAGGCGTGGGTACGCGCCGCCTTCGGCAGGGCTGCCCGGATCAGGGGCGCGATCGAACACAGGTACATCGAGGGTGAGCGCTGTGAGCACCTCCATCGATGCACGCCGCGTCGGTCGGGCGAGCATCAGACGGATCTCGTCGCCGATGCGCTCGCGGCTGACGCCTCGGAGCTGGTTCGCGTGCGCGCGGATCGCCGCCGCGGTCGCGGATTCGATCTCGAAGCCCAGCCGCGTCGAGAAACGCACGGCACGCAAGGCCCGCAGGTGATCTTCTTCGAGCCGTGCGTTCGGATCGCCGACAGCCCGCAAGACGCGGGCCCGCAGATCAGCGACGCCTCCGACATGATCGATGACGCGGCTGGCATCGCTCGCGGGCTTGAAGGGGTCGAGGAACAGGGCGTTGATCGTGAAGTCACGCCGGCGTGCGTCGGCTGCTTCGTCGGCGAAGGTGATCGAATCGGGGCGACGTTTGTCGGAGTAGGGCCCGTCGGCGCGGAAAGTCGCGACCTCGACGGTGACGCCGTGCTTGCGGACGAGCATGACGCCAAAGGCGGCGCCGACCTGCGAGGCCTTGGGAAAGATGCGGATGATGTCGTCGGGGCGGGCGCTGGTGGCGACGTCGTAGTCGAGCGGGTGCAGGTCGAGCAGTTCGTCGCGGACGCAGCCGCCGGCGAAGTTGGCCGCGAAACCCTCGTCGCGCAACACGCGGACGATCCACGCTGCCGCCTCGCGGGGCGGGACATCGTTGGGATCGCGCGGCGTGTTCTGGCTGGGACGGGCCATGCGGGGAGTCTACACGCGAGGAGTCGGTGGCCGGGCTCAGGCGTTGGTGGAACCGTTGTTGGAACCCTTCGCACGTGCCTGATCCAGGAACTCCACGCCGCGGCGGAGGTGGGGGATCACGATGCTGCCGCCGACGATGAGGGCGACGTCGAGTGATTCCCAGATCTCTTCGTCAGTGCAGCCGAGATTCACGCACTGGTCGATGTGGTACGCGATGCAGTCGTCGCAGCGAAGGACGGCCGAAGCGACCAGACCAAGCAGTTCCTTGGTCTTCACGGGCAAGGCGCCGTCGGTATAGGTCTGATGGTCGAGCGAGAAGAACCGCTTGGTGACCAGCGTGGCGCCGGGTGCGACCGAGCCGTCGCTTCGGGCGGCGCCGGCGGCGGCCCGTGCGGCGTCGTCGCCGAGGATGCGGGAGTTCATCTTCGTGCGATAGGCCTGAAACGCGTCGTAGCGGGCGGTGGCGGAGTTGGACATGCCCAGTTGTAGGACGCGTGCATCGGTGTCCGTTCGCCCCTACAACTCCGCATGGCCAGCCCCTTCTCCCCGATCGACGAGATCCTCGACGAGCTCCGCGCCGGGCGGATGGTCGTCCTCACCGACGACGAGGACCGCGAGAACGAGGGCGATCTGGTCTTTCCCGGACAGTTCGCGACCCCCGAGGCCATCACCTTTGCCCTCACGCACGCCCGTGGCTATCTGTGCTTGTCGCTCACCGAAGAGGACTGCGACCGCCTCGACCTGCACCCACAGTCGTCCGCCAACACCTCCAGCCGCGGGACCGCGTTCACGGTCAGCATCGACGGGCATCCGAGGCACGGCTTCACGACGGGCGTCTCGGCCCGCGAGCGTGCCCGTTGCATCCAGATGATGATCGACCCGCGCACCACGCCCGACGATTTCGTGCGCCCCGGTCACATCAACCCGCTCCGCAGCCGCGACGGCGGCACGATCGTGCGCACCGGCCAGACCGAGGGCAGCGTGGATCTCTGCCGCATGGCCGGGCTCTACCCCGCAGCGGTCATCATCGAGATCATGAAGGACGACGGCGAGATGGCCCGCGTCCCCGATCTCATCGAGTTCTGCCAGCGTCATGCGATCAAGATGTGCAGCGTTGCTCAGATCATCGAGCACCGTCTTGCCCGCGAGAGTCTCGTGAAGCGTGTTGGCGAGCCCCGGAAACTGCAAACCCACGCCGGCACGTTCGACGCGATCGTGTACCAGAGCCTCGTTGATCCGCTGCCGCACGTGGTGCTCAGCAAGGGCGGCGTGGGCCTCACGCCCGCGCAGCAGCCGGATCAGCTTCCCTCTGAGCCAGTCCTGGTCCGCATGCACCGCCGCCACCTGCTCGGCGACGTCTTCGGCGAGATCGGCGCCGACGCCCGCTCCAGCGGCGATGTCCTCCGCCGCTCGATGGAACTGATCCAGAAGGAAGGCCGCGGCGCGATCGTCTATCTCCGTACCGACATGGCAGACGCTGGCGACGAGGATCTGGAGGCGATGCTGCAACAGCCGCGTCGTGCCGCGTCGATCTCGACAGCCGGTGCCCAATCCGCAACCCAGCGGGACTTCGGCGTCGGCGGCCAGATCCTGCGCGACCTGGGGCTGACCAAGCTCCGCCTGATCACCAACTCCAAGCGTGATATGCCCGGCCTCGACGCCTTCGGGCTCGAGATCGTGGAGCGAGTCTCGGTGTGAGATGGACGCGAAGTTCCTGCGACAGAGGCACTTGGGATCGGAATGTCGCATTTCTGCCCAGTCTCTCGGGATACCGTCCAAAAACCTGATAGACTGATTCAAGCGACCTGCGTGTCCCGTGTCGGTGACCGCGGCGCGTTCACGGAGTCTTTGACATGGATCTCAAACGGACGACGGCTCTCATTCTCGCGGCGGGCGTGTGTTTCTCGATGGCGCTGGCGGGCGATGGCGACAAGCCCAAGGACCCCCTGAAGGACATGCAGAAGCAGGCCCAGGACGCCACCTCGAAAGCGCAGGATGCCGTCAAGAAGGCGACCGAAGACGCAAAGAAGGCGATCGATACGAAAGCGCCTGCCGCACCGGACATGAACGCCGACCCGAAGATGGCCGAGATGATGGCCTCGATGACGCCGGGCGAACACCACGCCCACCTCGCCAAGTTCGCCGGCGATTGGGATGTCAAGAGCAAGATGTGGATGGAAGAGGGCGCGCCCCCGATGGAGAGCACCGCCGTCGTCACCGCCAAGATGGAGATGGGCGGCCGCTTCCTCTACATCCATTACAACGGCGACATGATGGGGCAGCCGTTCAAGGGCGTCTCGATCATGGGCTACAACAACAACTCCAAGCAGCACGAGAGCGTCTGGGTCGACAACATGTCGACCTCGATGTGGTTCTCCACCGGCACCTGCTCCGCCGACGGCAAGACGTACACCATGTCCGGCACCTTCACCGAGCCCGACGGTACCAAGAAGACCACCCGCGAGGTCACCAGTTGGACCGGCGCCGACACCTACACCATGGAGTTCTTCGAGACCGTCCCCGGCGGCAAGGAACGCAAGATGATGGAACTCGCCTACACCCGCAAGGGCGGCGCGACCACGGGCAAGCCCGAGATCAAGACGCCCGACATCGGGAAGTAAACAGCCTTCCCATCAATCTCATCCGAAGCCCCGAGCTGCGCTCGGGGCTTTTTCATGCGCCGAGAGCGGGCGAACTGCCCGAAGGATTCGAGGATCGTGGGACGAGGAAGCCCAGGTGCAACTCGAAATGGCGAAGGTGCAGCCGGGTCCACTCGTCGTGGGTCAGCCAGCCCAGAGCGGGGTCGCGGACGGTGGGGGCGCTGGCCTGCAGCCGCGCGACGGCGCGACGGAGGCGATCCAGGCCCTCGTCGAGCGGCATGTCTTCTGTGCCGAGCGTCCCGGTCGCGGTGCCGGGGAGGCGAAAGCCCGGCTTGGCGCGGTGATCGGTCATGCGCCGCTTGAGCAGCGGTCCGATGAGCCGCAGCCACCAGGGCGGGTGAAAGCCCGTGCCGTCGAAGCTCTCGTCGATCCACCAGGCGAGATGGCCGAAAATCTGGCCGGTGCCCCAGTTGCCAAGCCGCTGCAGCGAACCGTCGCGCTCGAACGCGGCAAGACGCTCCGCTTCGGCCATGGCCTCAGTGAGCGTGTGGAACGTCAACTCGCGTGGTTGAACCCGCCGGGTCTGAATCATGGCGCGTGCACGGGAATTCCGGTTGTGCGTCCGAAACCAAGGGGAGGGGGGCGATCAGCCCTTGTACTCGCCGAAGATCAGCGTCACGTTGTGGCCGCCGAAGCCGAACGTGTTGTTCATCACGTACTTCACGCGGCGTTCGCGGGCGTGCTGGGCGACGAGATCGATGTCAAAGCCCTCGTCGGGGTTTTCGAGATTAATGGTGGGGGGGATGACGCCGTCGGTGATGGCGTGGATGCAGGCGATGGACTCGACGGCGCCCGAAGCGCCGAGGCAGTGGCCGTGCATGCTCTTGGTGCTGCTCATGAGCAGCTTGCCGCCGGCGGATTTCTTGGCGTGATCGCCGAAGACGCTGCCGACGGCGGAGACCTCGGCCTTGTCGCCCAGGGGCGTGCTGGTGCCGTGGGCGTTGACGTAGCCGATGTCGGCGATGTTGAGTTTTGCGTCGCGGAGGGCCATGCGCATCGAGCGGGCGGCGCCGTCGCCAGCGGCGTCGGGCGCGGTGATGTGCCCGGCGTCGCTGCTGTTGCCGCTGCCGACGAGTTCGGCGTAGATGCGAGCGCCGCGCTTCTTGGCGTGCTCTTCGCTTTCGAGCACCAGCATCGCCGCACCTTCAGAGAGCACGAAGCCGTCGCGGTCTTTGTCGAAGGGGCGGCTGGCGCGGGTCGGATCGTCGTTGCGGGTGCTGAGCGCCTTCATCACCATGAACGCGCCGATGCACAGGGGCGAGACCGCGGCCTCGCAGCCGCCGGTGACCATGACATCGGCCCAGCCGCGCTGGATCATGTGGGCGGCGTCGGCGATGGCGTGGCCGGAGGACGCGCACGCGGTGGCGTGGGCCGCTGCGGGACCCTTCAGGCCGTACTTGATTGAGACGTTGCCGGTGGTGGCGTTGACCATCAGGCGCGGCACGGTGAAGGGGCTGAGGCGATCTGGCGCCCGCTCCACCATTGTGTAGACGCCTTCTTCGATGGTGATGATGCCACCAATGCCCGAGCCGATGACGACGCCGCAGTGCTCGGCGTTCTCCTTCGAGAAATCGATGCCCGAATCGGCGACGGCCTCGACGGCGGCGCCCATGCCGAGGTGGGTCACACGGTCGAGCCGCTTGGCCTCGCGGAATTCAAGGATCGGGGGCCTGCCGTCGACCGAGGCGGAGATGTCAAATCCGCGGACCTCGCCGCCGATGGTGACGTCCCACTTGGGGTAGCGCTTGAAGGATTCACCGGTGATGGTGCTGATGCCGCTCTTGCCTTCGCGCATGGCGGCCCAGGTGGCCTTGGCATCAAGACCGATGTTTGTGACGGCACCGATCCCGGTGACGACGACGCGGCGGTTGGGGCTTCCAACGA
>JBILLU010000195.1:0-6183 GCA_044375915.1 Phycisphaerales bacterium | reverse complement strand
GAGCCAGCGTCGGCATCGCCGGCGAGCAATTCATCGGTGAGCCGCGCGAGCTGATCATCCAACGCGGCGATGTCGCCGGGCACTTCCACCCCGGCGAAAGGTGCCGGCTTCGAATCTGCCACAACAGACTCGGGCGCGGCGGGCTGCGCCACGGAGGATTCGATCACATCGGCGACGGCCTGCGTTGCTTGGGCCTCGGTCGCGGCTGCCGGAGACGTGGCCACTTCGGGCGCGATCGCTTCGGTCGGAGCCGCTTCGGCTACTGCGTCGCTTGCTGGCGGCTCTGCGCCGAGCGCGGGCACCAGGGCGTCCGGTGCGGCACTCTCGAGCGCTCCGGGCACCGCAGCCGTGGCCTCAGCCGAGGCGGCTTCTTCGTTTGCTGATTCTGCGACCGGCGGGTCTGACACGATCGGCGTGGTTGCGGCGACCGGCTCGCTCGGCGCGTCCGGCGTTGCAGCGGCTTCATTGGCGACGGCTTCTGCGGCGTCAGCCTTCACCAGCGACTCGGTCAGGTCCGCCAACGAACCCTCTGCCGCGGGTTCGGCATCGACAAACTGGCTCACCAGCGAGTCTACCTGAGCCTCGATCGCCTTCACGGCATCCTCGGCGGCGCTCGCCGCGGACTCGGGCGCTGGTGCGCCAGCGATCGGGGCACCCGGCTGCACGTTCGGGGCGGCATCACCCGCTGGCCCGCTCGTGGCGGTCGCGTTGGACTTAGGTGCTTCGGCGAGCAGTGCGTCCAACTGCGCATCGAGCGACGCCAGCTCGTCCGCTGGTTCGCCCGCCTTCGGCGCGCCGGGTTGGTTGCCTGCCTGGGACATCGTGCCTCCAGAACACGCCCGAACGGGTTCGCCGCCCGAGCGCATCCTCGCTCCTCGCCTCATCGACCAAGTGGCCGAGCCGGTCCAACACGGGGAACTCTATCGGACCATTGTCTGCCATTTTCAGGCCTCAGGGACGGACAATTCCTGCGATTCCGCGGCATTCCCGGCGCGTCTGCGCGCTCTCGGACCTTCCTCTATCCTCTGCCTGTGGCAACCCACCGCATTCTTCTCGAAGACCTTGCACCCCAGATCGGCGTCCGAGTCGTCATCGGCGGCGACGAGGCTCACCACGCCGCCCGCGTGAAGCGTTCCGGGGTCGGCGACCCCATCAACCTGCTCAACGGCCGCGGCCTGCACGCATCGGCGGTGATCCGCGACATCCGCAAGTCGCGCCAAGGCACCTGGGAGCTCGAGGCTGAGGTGACGAGCATCACGATCGAGGAACGCACCAAGCCGCGGATCGAGGTGCTCGCCGCCGCCGCGAAGGGCGACCGGCTCGAAGAGATGATCGAAGGCCTGTCGCAGGTGGGCGCCGATGCATACCGACCGCTGCTGACCAGACGCACCGTCGTGGACCCGCGCGAAGGAAAGATGAACCGGCTGCGCCGTGTTGCCGCCGAGAGTCTGAAGCAGTGCGGCCGGGGCTGGCTGCTCGAGATCGAGGATGCGATGACCTTCGCCGATGCGATCAAGCCGACACCGGGCACGTTGGTGCTCGCGGCCGACGCGAGCGGCGGCCCGTTGCCCGCCGCGGCGGTGGCGACGGCGGAACGCGTCGTGCTGCTGGTCGGACCCGAGGGCGGGTTCAGCGACGAGGAGTTTGCGCAGCTCAAAGCCGCGGGCGTGACGTTGTTCTGCTTTGCGCCGCATGTGCTCCGCGTTGAGACCGCGGCGGTCGTCGGCGCGGCGATGATCCGCACACTTCCCTCTCCGCGCTAGCGGGGAGGGGTGGCCGAGGCCTGGCAAGGGCGCGGTGTGGTGTGGGACTCTCGGATTCAGCGAAGGCTTCGCCTCGCATCGATTCTCCCCCCGCGAGCGCAGGGAGAGGAGTTGAAAGTCAACCGCTACTCTTCCCCATGAGCCTCCGATTCCGCAAGCGTCTCCTCGAGCACCTCAAGCACGAGGACTACACGCCGCGGAGCATTTCACATCTGAAGGAAGACCTCGGCGTCGACGAGCAGGACTGGGCCGAGTTTGACGCTGCCGTGAAGACGCTCGCCGACGAGAAGGCCGTCGAAGTCTCGGCGACCGGGCTGATTGGATTGCCGTCGGTTGAAAAGATGGGCGGCACGGTCATCGGCACGTTCCGCAAGGCCATGAAGGGTTTCGGTTTCGTGCAGCCGGATGTGGCCGTGCGCGAGGGCTCGATCTTCATTCCCGCCGAGGACACCGGCGATGCGCTCAGCGGCGACAAGGTGAAGGTCGCGGTCCGCCGCGACACCGGGCGTGCCCGCGCTGGGGCCGGTGACGGGCCGCAGTTTGTCGGGGCCATCGTCGAGGTGGTGAAACGCAAGCGCAGCAGCTTCTCCGGCGAACTCGTGAAGCGCGGCCAGCAGTGGGTTGTGTTCCCCGACGGACGCGAGGTCACCGAGCCGATCGTCGTTCGCGATGCCGCGGCGAAGAACGCGCCTGAGGGTTCCAAGGTCATCATCGAACTGGTCGCCTATCCGCAGGCCAATGTGCTCGGCGAGGGCGTCATCATCAAGGTGCTCGGTGCGGCGGGCATGCCCGATGTCGAGACTCAGGCCGTCATCGCGGCGTACGACCTGCCGGGCGAGTTCCCCGAAGAGTGCAATGACCAGGCCCGCGACGTGACCGTCGTCTACGACGAGCAGATCGCGGAGTTTCAGAAGGTCGGGGCCAAGTGCTTCGACGACGAGGGCTGGGGCGGACGCACCGACCTGACCAACGACTTCATCATCACGATCGACCCGCCCGACGCCAAGGACTACGACGACGCGATCAGCATCCGCCCCAGCAAGCACGTGCCGGGGGGATGGGATCTGGCCGTGCACATCGCCGACGTGGCCCATTTCATCCCGCCCGCTTCGGCGATCGATGTCGAGGCCAAAGACCGCTGCAACAGCGTGTACCTGCCGCGGCGGGTGATCCCGATGATCCCGGAGCTCTTGAGCAACGGCATCTGCTCGCTGCAGGAAGGCGTCTTCCGCTTCTGCAAGACGGCGATGATGACGTACGACAAGTCGGGCGCGTGCGTGCTTGAGGGTGTGCAGAACACGCTCATCAAGAGCGCCAAGCGGCTGACGTACCTCGAAGCCCAGGCGCTGATCGACGGCGACTTCAACGAGGCCCGCAAGCACGCCAAGACCCCGCCGCGGTACAGCGATCAGTTGATCGAAACCCTGCAGCAGATGGACGCGTGCGCCAAGGCTATTCAGGGCCGCCGCCAGCGCCAGGGGATGATCAGTCTTGAGTTGCCCGACGTGGTGCTGATCTACGACGACAACGGGCACGTGGTCGACGCCGAGCGCGAGGACAACGCCTTCACGCACACGCTGATCGAGATGTTCATGGTCGAGGCGAACGAGGTGCTGGCGCGGCTGTTCGAGAAGGTCGGCGTGCCGCTCCTGCGGCGCACGCACCCGGACCCGACGCCCGGCGATGTGGACTCGCTCCGCAAGGCGGCGATGGTCGCGGGATTCCGCATTCCCAAGAACCCGACCCGCGAGGAGTTGCAGGCGCTCTTGAACGCGACCCGCGGCACGCCCGCGAGCCGCGCGGTGCACATGGCCGTGCTGCGGACGATGAGCCGCGCCGAGTACTCGCCCGCCCTGATCGGCCACTTCGCGCTCGCCAGCGAGGCGTACGCGCACTTCACCAGCCCGATCCGTCGTTACGCCGACCTGACCGTGCACCGGGCGCTGGCGGAGTACCTACGTCAGACCGACAACGGCACCAAGCGCCCCAAAGGCGATGGCGAGCGGCGCGAATTGGGCCGCATTCTGCGCGATTCCAAGATGTGCCCGGATGAATCCGAGCTCGTCGAGATCGGGCGGCACGCGACGCGGCGCGAAGAAGCCGCGACGGAAGCCGAGCGGGCCCTGCGCAGCTTCCTGGTGCTGCAGCTGCTTGAGAAGCACATCGGCGAGAGCTTCGACGCGGTGATCACGGGCCTGAACCCGCGCGGCATCTTCATCCAGATCGACAAGTACCTCGCCGAGGGCTTCGTGAAGAAGGAAGACCTGCCCGGCGACGTGACTCGCGGCAACCTCACGCCGTTCTGGCGGGTGGACCCGCGCACCGGCGCTCTGGTCGATGCCCGCTCGGGCCGCTCGTACAACATGGGCGATCGCGTGAGCGTGAAGATCGTCGCGGTGGACTTGCAAAAGCGGCAGATGGAGTGCGTCGTCGACAACGCCGAGGGGCGTGCGGCGGGCAAGATGAAGAAGATCGCCGAGAAGCCGGGCGGCCTGGCGCTGGGCGGCGGATTCGAGAAGGGCAAGGGTGCTGGCTTCGGCGGCCTGGGCCGCGACGGCAGCGCCCGGCGTAGCCAGAAGAGTAAGTCCCGCGACAAAGGCAAGCCGGATTGGCGACGGGACAAGGGAAGGTAGACGTCGCTACTCGCCCTTCGCTCCGTCCACCACCACCCAATCCGTGCCGTTGCGGGTGTCGTGGAGGTGCATCACTTCGGTCGCGAGTGTCGTCACCTGATCGTTGTATCGGAACCAGTGCACGCACAGAGCGGCGAGGACAGCGCAGCAGATCCACGCGCCCACTTCGGCCACGCGGTGGCGACGGATGCGCCACAGAATGGACACGCCACAGGCCACGGTCGCGATCTTCCAGAGGATGATCGAGCAGACACCGCCGTAGACCATGAGGAAGCGGGCGATGGGGTTCACCTCGGTCATGCCGACGCTGGTGACATAGAACAGGGTCATCTTCAGGTCGGCGACGCTCATCAGCACGATGGCGAGGCAATAGCACAGGAAGCGGAGGTCGCGCTGGTTCCAGTGATGGGCGTGACACCAACGCCGGAATCGCTTCCAGACGCCGACGGAACGCACCCAGGTCGGGATGGCAGCCTCCCCGTTGGCGCCCAAGGGCGTCTGGAATGCATCCGGGCTCGCCGACAGGCTGTCGGAGGCGCGCTCCATGGTCTGTGCGGGATCGACCGGTCGCGCGGGCGGCTGAAGCGAGTTGTCAAAGCTGGCCCGCAGACTTCACAAACCGGACGACCACTTGAGACGAACAATCTGACTGGAAGGTCTTGTATCAGAGTGACTTACGGATTCTGTCCGGTTCTCGGGCAGAGACGCGAAGGCGATCGCCACGTCGGCGCACAGGCGCCGCGAGCGACAAATGGTTGTCACAAAGGCAACGAAACCGAACGCTGGCTCGCTTCACCTGTATCTAGTCTTGTTGTCTGCTCTTTTGGATTCCTCTCTGCCAGTTGTTTCTGTGTCTCGATCGCCTCTTTGATGACTGCCCCCGGGATCGACTCGATGCGTGAGCGCCGGACAACTCGTGGCGGGCTGACCGGGTGCGTGTTCGCCGCGGCGTTGGCTCTCTCGCTCGCCTGCGGGACGACCTTCGCACAACAGTCACCTGTCTATCCCGACGATTCGGTGCAGGCCCGTGAATCGCTGGTGCGGATCGATGAGCTGCAGGCGGCGGGCAACCTCGCCGAGGCATCGCGCGTGCTGCAGACGCTGCTGGACACCGAGGGCGACAAGGTCCTCGAGAGCGGCACCGACCCGGACCTGTTCATCAGCGTCCGCGAGCACGTGCACCGTTTGCTCCTCGAGAAGCCCGCACTCCTGGATCGCTACCGCACAAGCGAAGGGCCCCGGGCTCAAAAGCTGCTCGACGAGCGGAAGCACGATCTGGTCGAAACGACGCGGCTGCTGACGAGCGCCGGGTTCGAGGCAGCCATGCGGGTGGCCCAGCTGCATCTTGAGTCGGGCCGCTTCGAGGCCGCACGTCTCACGCTGGAACAGCTCGAGAAGCACCCGGACCGCAAGGGCAACGCGGAGGCGGCGACCCTGGCCCAGCGCGTCGCGCGGTTCGTGAACCGGCCGGAAGTCGCTGCGTGGGCGTCGCGCTGGTCGGACGAGTCCGGCGTTCCCGCCGCGAAGGCCGCTGCGATCGAGATTCCCGCGGAGCTGCGCACCATCTCTATCGCCGCCCAGACCGGCAGCGCGAGCGGGCCCGACTGGTCCTCGCTGCCGAGCAAGCCGCTGATCTCGGCGACGGTCCTTCAGAAGGCTTCCCGTGAGGAAGAAGGCGACGAGGACGAGGCCTTTGAGTTCGCGCAGCAGTCGATCGCTCGGCCGTGGATCCTGCCCGCGGTCGCAGGCGACGTCGTGATCGTCAACAACGCGTCGCGGATCGACGG
>JBILLU010000194.1:0-6184 GCA_044375915.1 Phycisphaerales bacterium | reverse complement strand
GTCGAGGGTGGTGCCGGCGATGACCGCGGTCACCTTCCAATTGTGGCCGTGCACGGGCTCGCGCTGACCTGAGATCATCAGGGCGTGGGCGGCACAGAACTCGCAATGGACGGCGATCTCATACATCTGGCGATCCTAAGTCAGGCTCCTGCGGCATCCCGGTGATCTGAACCGGGGATTCCAGATACTCCGCAACGCATCGCCGGGATCGTCCAGACATCGACGCCGCCGAAGCAAAGCCGACGGAGCAGGCCAAGGTTTTCGGAACTTGAAGTCTTGTTCGTGCGGCGTTTGGTTTTATTCTTGCGCGGTGGCCTGACAAGGCACGGCGAGCCGTGACGAGCCCCGAGCGTGAGCGAGTGGGTCTTTGGGGGTCGTGAACCGAAGAAACCCGCTCGCTCACGCTAGGGGCTCGTTCAGCCAGGAAGCCCACGTGCTGACGCTCAGGGCTCGTCAAAGTCATTCTGGTTCGACGCCCGGGGTTTCGCCTGCGACAATCATCCTTCTCTCTGGAGACGCGATGAGTTCCAACGCCCCTCTTATGTTGTCGGTCAGCGGCTGCCGCGGCATCGTCGGCCGGTCGCTCACGCCCGATGTCGCCGCCCGGTTCGCCGGGTGCTACGGCCACTTCCTTCGCGAGCGCGCGGGCCGGGACGCGGCCACGAACGCGGGCAAGCCGATCGTGGTGCTGGGTCGCGACGGCCGCGCCGGCAATCAGATGCTGCACCACGCTGCCATCGCGGGGCTGGTGGGATCGGGCGTGGACGTCGTGGACGTCGGCGTCGCGATGACTCCGACGGTTGCCACCGCAACCGACGCCCTGGGTGTGCGCAGCAAGCAGATGGTGGCGGGCATGGTGCTCACGGCGAGCCACAACCCGCAGGAGTGGAACGGGCTGAAGTGCCTGCTCGCCGAGGGGCGCGACCGCTTCGCCTCCGCCGCGTGCGCGCCGGAGGCTGCGCTGGCGAACTCCATCGTCGAGCGCTTCAAGACCAACGTACACACGGGCGTGATCTGGAACGAGATCGGCACCGTCTGTCACGACGACGCAGCGACACCGACCCACGTGGCTCGCGTGCTGGGCGCGATCGAAGACGCGGGCATCTGCGAGGACGCGTCGGTCCTGGGCGAGGGCTTCAAGATCGCGGCCGATTCGGTGAACGCCAGCGGCGTCGCCGGGTGCATCAACGCCGCGGAATCGCTGGGTGTGGACGAGTTCTTCCACCTGGGCAACAACACCAGCGGCCTGTTCCCGCACCCGCCCGAACCCACGCTCGACAACCTCTCCGCCCCCGGCGGCCTGTGCGACAGCGTCCGCAACAACAACTGCGTCGCCGGCTTCGCCCAGGACCCCGACGCCGACCGCCTCGCGCTCATCGACGAGACCGGCGCGTACATCGGCGAGGAGTACACACTGGTGCTCTCGACGCTGGCGATCCTCGAGGCCATGAAGCGTCGCGGCGAATCGACCAAGGGCCTGACGCTCGCGGCGAACCTGTCCACCAGCCGCATGCTCGACGATTTGGCGGCCCGTTACGGCTGCACGGTGCTGCGCACCGCCGTCGGCGAAGCAAACGTCGTCAGCGCGATGAAGTCACACCAGTCGCTCGTCGGCGGCGAAGGCAACGGCGGCGTGATCTGGCCGCGGGTGACGTACGTCCGCGACTCGATCGCCGCCATCGCCCTCACACTCGGCTTGCTGAAGATGTTCAAGAAGCCGCTGTCAGCGATCGTCAAGGACATGCCGGCGTACGCGATCGTGAAGCGCAAGGTCGACCTCACAGATACGTCCCAGGCGAAGGTCGCCTCGGAGAAGATCGCCAAGCACTTCGCGAGCGATCGCCTCGATCGACAGGACGGCGTGCGCGTCGATATCGAGAGCAAGAGGGCCTGGTTGCACGTTCGCGGCAGCAACACCGAGCCGATCATGCGGCTCATCGCCGAGGCACCGACAACAGAGGTCGCCAACGCACTGCTCGACGAGGCGGCCCGAGTCATCAACGCCTGACCCCACGCCCCGGTCGATCATGGGGCCCACCCGCTCGGCAAAGACACCGGTTCTCACCCGCGAACCCGGATTGTTCCGATTCGTACTGGAACTGCCGCCCGCGCGCATCCCAATGATGACGCGCACCTTGGAGTCCCACCGATGCACGCCGCGCTCCGACTTGCCGCCCTGATGACCCTCCCGCTCCTGCCGCTGGTCGCGTCCTGCGGCGAGCAGCCGCCGGCAAGCAAGCCGGCACCGGCTCCGACCTCTCCCATCGAGGCCGCTCCGGTGGCTCCCACCACCAACGCGCCTTCGAATGCTGCGCCCGCGGCGGCTCCCGAGGTGAAGCTCGAAGCCCAACCCCAAGCCAAGCCCGAGACGCCCGCCGCATCGGCCAATCCGACCTACTCCACCCGAGGCGAGGTCGTCACGCTCCCCGGCATCGAAGGTGACGCGCTCAAGCTCCACCACGAGCGCATCCCGACCTTCGCGAACAAAAGCGGCACGATCGGCAAGGACTCCCAGGGCAAGCCCGGCATGAAGCCGATGGTCATGCCCTTCGGCAAGGCGCCGAGCGTGTCGTACGAGGGACTCAAGGTCGGTGACAAGGTCTCGGTCGTGTTCGAGGTGAACTGGGCCGCCGAACGCCCCGACCAGCGGATCGTCATCACCAAGATTGACAAGCTGCCCGCCGACACCGCGCTGGACTTTGAGGGGCAGCCGTCGATCAACGATCCGAAGCCGACGACGACGCCCAAAGAGCCGAAGTGACGCGCGGTCCGAAAACGCCGCTGATTGCCGACCGCGCGGCCCGTCGCTCGCGGATCTCAGACGACTCCGAGAAGTCCGCCCATGCGATCGCGTGCGTTGGCCGACGCGTCAATCGAACGCGTTCCGCGCCTGTTCGCAGCGATCGGAGGGCTGATGGCGATCGAGCACATCATGTCGCGGCAAGTCGTCACCGTGCAGCTCGACGACAACCTGAAGCAGGTCCGCGATCTTTTTGCCGCGTTTCGGTTCCATCACCTGCTCGTGCTCGAGCACGGCAAACTGGTCGGCATCATCTCTGATCGCGACCTGCTCGCCAACCTCAGCCCCTTCATAGGCAAGCTGCAGGAGAAGCCGATCGACCTCGCGAGCCTGCAGAAACACGTGCACCAGATCATGTCGCGTCATGTTGTGACCGTCACGCCTTCGACGTCGCTGCAGGACGCCGCCAAGCTCATGCTCGACCGCGGCATCTCGTGCCTGCCGGTCGTTGACGCCGAGGAGCACGTGGTCGGCATCGTCACGTGGCGCGATCTGCTCCGCGGCGCGTACGGCATCGAACCCGCGAAGACCGCGGCGTAGCGACACACCGTTGCGGGTGCGGCCACAATTGCCCAGCTTGCCACGTTCGAAACTTGGGCAAGAGGTAGCCCCTGATCCGACGTGCCGACCTCCATTGCACGCGTGGGCTCACGTCGAATCCCAGTCATCCCGTGCGCCCGCCGATGCTGCGATGGCGCGCCGCCGCGTCGTTCGATGGAACGCCCCGCGTCTATCTCGATCCAGATCAGCCCCGACGCCGCGGAGGCCGTGGCGAACTTCCCGCTGGGGCCCGTGGACGCCGAAGCGCTCCGAGCCGCCGCCGCGAAGGCCGGGGTGGATCTGAACCCCGAAGTTCTCGCGGCGATCGAATCAATCGCGTCGGCCAACAGCGCCGATGCGCCGGCGTCGGCCGTGATCGCACGGGCGACTCCGCCCCGCCACGGTGAGAACGGGCGCGTCGATTGGGCGGCGAACATGAACCCTCGCGCCGAGCGCGCACCCGAAGCCGGCAAGACCGATCACTACGCCGGCGCCCGCTACGTGCGCGTCGCTCAGGGCGCCACCATCGCGACGCTGGTGCCGCCCACCGCCGGCACGCCGGGCAAAGACGTGTGGGGCCAGTCCATCGCGCCGACGCATGGCAAGCCCGCCACGCTCCGCGCCGGCGAGGGCGTCATGCTCGGCACCGAGTCTCGCCTCGTCGCCAAGCGCCCCGGCATCGTCATTCTGCACGACGACGAGTTGTGCGTTTCCGACACGCTCGAGATCAACGGCACCGTCGATTTCTCCGTCGGGCACATCGACTTTGAAGGACACGTCCGAATCGCCAAGGGCATCGGGCCGGGTTTTCACGTCCGCGCCCGCGGCAACATCACGGTCGGCGATCTGGTGGAGCCCTGCGAAATCCTCTGCGGCGGCTCGCTTGAGTGCCGCACCGGCATCGCCGGCCACGGCCGCGGCACGATCTCCGTCGCCCGCTCGGCGCGAGCAGGACACATGGAACAGGTCAAGGGCGTCGTCCGCGAAGACCTGGTCGTCGACCGCGAGATCATCGACTGCACGCTCATCATCGGGCGCGATCTGAACAGCCCCAGCGCCACCGTGCTCGGCGGCTCGATCGAGGTCACCGGTTCGGTGCGCATCGCCACGCTCGGCTCGGAACGCTCCCCGGTCACCACCCTGTGTGTGGGCGACGCGCCCCTGCTCCGCGGAGCCAGGCTCGAAGCGAAGAACGCCGTCGCGAAGTTTCAGGCTCAGCTCGACACGCTGACTGAGCAACGGCGCATGATCCAGCTCAATACCAAACCTTCCGCGGCCGATCGCGAGCGGATGTGCGAGCTTGAGTACGAACTCAACGCGGCGGAGAAGGGACACGCGGACGCGTCGGCACGACTCGCAGACCTCGACGCCCGCTTCAACGCGCAGGCCAAGGTTGACATCCACATCGGCAAGATGATCCATCCCGGCGTGCGGCTCAAGATCGGTGACCGCACGGCAAGCTTCACCAAGCCCGTCCGCGGACCGCTGGCGATCTGCTGGAACGAGCAGCACCAGCTCGTCGTCGTCCCGTCGGGCGGCACGCCTCAGGAGCTTTCTCGGGTCGCACGGGTCGAACGCTTCGCGCCCGCGGCGGCGGCGTAACGAAAAAAGCCCCGGCGCCGCGAGCATTCACTCGTGTGCGCCGGGTCTCGTGGGGGTCATGACATGTCGATCGTCGCGGCGAACGCGCGTCAAAGTTGCAGAGCGACAAACCGCCGCCCGCTCCGGATCCCCGCTCCGATCCGTGAGCAGTGACTGATACGGGTATCGCAACCCTCGGTTCCGGCAGGGTTCCGCAAATCTACACAAATCTGAACCCACCGGTCCGGATACCTCGAGCCGCCCCCCGACAGGGGCCGCAGGGGGTGCCGAGCGGGCTGCGAGTTGCCCGCTCAGCCTGTTTTCTCGCCCGCCGCAAGTCCCATCCGGACCATGACTTGCTGCAAGTCCGACCACACCTTCGCCCGGTTCTCGGGCGTGTAGTCGCGGAGCAAATAGGCCGGGTGATACGTCGGCATCACCGCCACCTCGACGCTTGCATGATCCTGCCCGAGTGCGTCTTCCACGGATCCCCGCAGCACGCCCTCGGCGCCGTCGAAGCGAGTCGGAGTGAACTTGCCGCGGAGGCGGCCCATCGATTCCTCGCTCCGCAGGATCGTCCGCGATGCGGGCAGACCCAAAGTCACGATCACCTCGGGCTTGATGATGCGCACCTGATCGATCAAGTACGGCCTGCACAACTCCGCCTCGCGGCTGGTCGGCGTCGCGTTGCCGGGCGGGCGCGTCTTGAGCACATTGCAGATGTACACCTGCTCGCGCGACAGGCCCATCGCCACGATCATCTTCTCAAGCAGTTGCCCGGCCTTGCCCACGAACGGGCGGCCGGTGCGGTCCTCGTCGGCGCCCGGCGCTTCGCCGATGAACACCAACCGTGCACACGGATCGCCCTCGCCGAAGACGATCGAGTGATGGTCGGTCACAAAGTGCTGGTGCGGGGCGTCGGCCTCGTAGCGTTCACGGAGCGTGTCGAGCATCCGCTGCGACACCTCGCGGTCGCGACCGCCGGTCGCGGGGGCCAGCGTTGCCGGCTCGCGCGGCGCCGCGGCCTGCTTGGCGACGGGCGTGACCGTGGTCACGATCGGCGGATCGCGATCCGGCGAAGTCGAACGGGCTGACCCGCGCCCTCCGTTCCCACCTTCGCGTTTGCGGATGGGCACGACATCCACGCCGAACATCGCGGCGGTGCGGGCGCTGACGGCGGCGTAACGACGGGTCGCGTCATCCATGGGCAACGGTACACCGCCGCACCGACGGGAAAAACTACTTGGCTTCCAGGGCCTTGTC
>JBILLU010000031.1:0-23986 GCA_044375915.1 Phycisphaerales bacterium | reverse complement strand
GGCGTCGTGCACGCGCACTTTTTCCTTCGCCACGGCGATGGTGAAAACGGTGAAGACGCCCAGCGTGATGGCCTCCTGCAGGATCTTGAGCTGGGGCAGCGTGAACGTCCCGCCGTGGTCGATGTGACCGAGGCGGTTGGCGGGAACCTGGAGCACGTACTCGGGCAGCGCGATGAGCCAGGAGACCCCGATGGCGAGGAATAGCCCCCATTCCTTCTGCTTCACGTGGTAGTACCACGCGAAGGTCATGAAGGTGTTGGAACCGACGAGTAGCAGGACGGTGATGACCCAGCGTGGGATGTCCATAGCGGGGGTTCTATCGGACACGCGTCGGCGCAGGCGTCACAAGCGTCGCGGGCAGCAGGATTCGGCGGGTGCGAGCGGATTTCGCGGGCTTGTGGTTTGCCTTGGCGGGGCGTGAAATGGACATTCTGCGGAGACTGCCGCTCGTGTGGGAGCGGCGGACATCAGGATCACACGGGCGTCGCGTGCGACGCCAAGCACCAAGGGGAGGATTTCAATGGTTTCCGCCAAGCGTTTCATCCGACCGGCCGGATTGCTCTCGCTGGCGGGCCTCGCCGTGGCGGGAGCGTTGTTCTCGCCCAGCCAGGCCCCCGCGAATCAGGCCACCGACCCGTTCGCCGGCCTGCCCACTTCGCTGACGCTCTACGGCACGGTCCGTGACTTCAAGGGCGCCAACGAGACCGGCGGGCACGCCGACTTCGAGTTCGTGCCCTCGGGCGGCTACGGCCACTTTGCCAACATGGTGAAGGACTCGCTGGACGCCGACGGCAAGCCGGAGTTCCGCAGCCAGGGCAACAAGGTGAACACGCAGGCCCGGGACTCGGCCAGCCGCAACGTCATGCCAGTGAAGAAGGACTACATCTCCGCCAAGTCCGGCGACAAGAACGGTTCGGTCGCCACCAGCAACGGCGGCGCACTGACCACCGAGGCCCGCTTCAAGCAGTGGTTCCGTGACGTGCCCGGTACCAACCTGAGCAAGACCATCCCGGTGGTCCTCACCCGCCAGGCCAACTCCAACATCTACTCGTTCTCCGACAAGTCAGACCCCGGCTACTCGGCCAAGGGCGGCTTCTTCCCGATCAACGGCGAGCTGTTCGGCAACTCCGCCGGCCAGAGCAAGAACTTCGGCTTCACCTTCGAGCTGGACACCCAGTTCACCTACAAGAAAGGGACGGGTCAGACCTTCACCTTCACCGGCGACGACGACGTCTGGGTCTATGTCGACGGCAAGCTGGTGGTTGACATCGGCGGCGTGCACGGCGCCGTCAGCCAGACCGTCGAGCTCGATCGGCTGAACTGGCTCGTCGACGGCGGCAAGTACCCCCTCAAGTTGTGCTTCGCCGAGCGTCACACGACCCAGTCCAACGTCCGCATCGATACGACCATCTCGCTGCAGGCGGTCGATCCTCCGGCGGTCTCGGGTCTCTTCGACTGAACCACACCTCCGGCCCGCCCGTCGGAGCACGGGCGGGTTTCCCGAACACGAAGGAGTTGGAAGGTGTGAGGTGTGAGGGGTGAGTTCAAGGCATCGGTTCTTCCTCTCACCCCTTCTCGCTCACCCCTTCCCACTCTCCACAAGCCTCCAAGTGCCCACGCGCCGCGACGCGGGCTTCGGGATCGTCCCGAGGCCCGTGTCGGCTTTTGGACTGAGCGTCGTCGGCTCGCGATGGGAGGCCGACGGAGAGAACGCGGAGCTCGCGGAGGGGGCGGAGTGGGCAGAGAAGAATGCGGCGTGCCAATCGCACGTGAGCGATGGCATCCCCGATCGGATCGACCCGCTCGATCCCCTCCGCGAAACTTCGCACCCTCCGCCCCTCCGCGTTCTCTCGGTTTCGCGCGAGCGTGTGCGTGCCATGCAAGCTAGACCATCCGCGGCAGCAGAATCGGCACGTACACCGCCGCGAGCGTGATCGGAGCGGTGGTGAACGTGTAGCCGAGCCAATCGTCCTCGATCGACGTAAACAGCATGGCGCACACGGCGACAATGTGCAGTGCGACGAGCGCGATGGGCTCGCCGACGATCAGCGGCGGCGGCACGCCCAGCACCATCGCGATCGCCGAGATCGTCGCGGAGACGGCCGACACCTGAAGCACGAAGAACCGCAGCGGCGCATCGATGCCGTCCCAGAGTTGGGTGGCAAGCCAGTGCAGAGTGCCGCCGATCGCAACGCCGATCACCACGCCCAGACCACTGGTGAGCACAGGTCCGCTGAGCCCCGCGCGGAACATCGCGGCGACGATGGCGAGCGTCGCAAAGGCAAGCAGAAACACGGGCCGGAACAACACCGCCGCGGCGAGATCGTCCTTGAGGCCGAACCAGATCATCCAGGCGGTCTGGCGTTGGGCCTTCATCGCCTTGGGCCGAAGCACCTGCACCGGTCCTTGGCCGTTGGTGTACAGCGTCGCCTGCAGCTCGCCGCATTCGGGGCAGGTGTCGGACTTGAGCCCGCGGAGGTCGTAGCCGCAGTGCCAGCACGGGATCGGGGACGGCAGCTCGATCGCCGCCTCGCCCTCGATCCGCTCGCCGCTGGCTTGGTTGTACCCGCAGGCGAGACAGAGCACGGCGTCGGTGCGCATCGCGTTGCCGCACGACGGACACGGCCGACGCGACTGCTTGGCAGCCTCGCCCGGCGTCTCCGCCACCGGTTCGAGCGGCAAGGGCTCCGGGTTGGATGGAGCGTTGAAGCGAACGAAGCTGGGGCGGTTGAGTGCCATGCGGCTTGGCGCGGGCGGCGGATCACTTCATCATCGGCACGATCGCGCTCATCACCGGCAGCGTCAGGAACACGAACAGCCAGTGCAGGAAACCCAGGATACCCGCGTCGCTCCAATCCAGCTCCAGGTTGCGGTGCAGCACCGCGATCAGGAGCACCGTGGCCAGCGGATAGCAGATCAGCGGGTTGATGGTCCAGAGGAACTCCTCGCCCGCGTAGGCGACGAACGCCACTCCGACCAGCCGCCAGAGAATCCGACTCATGGACAGTTCGCTCTCGACGAACATGAACAGGCTCATCACCACCATCGCCGCCAGCAGCACGTAGCGCACGCCGATGCGGGTGAGACAGATGGCCATGCGATCGAGTTCGCCCACGCCCCACAAGGTCAGGTACAACACCCCCACCGCCGCGGCGACCAGCACGACCACCGTGGCGATCTCACGCTGCATCGGCCGCAATTGGGCCGTGGCGTGCTTGAGCGCCTCCTTCTCCTTCACCGTCTTGCGGACCTTGTTCTTCTTCGAGCACTCCGGGCACGGCTCGTCGTCGCTCATGCCCGAGCGGTCATGCCCACAGTGCACGCACGGCGGTTTGTACCGCTTCACCGTCGTCTGCTTCTCCACCGCCTTGGGCGAATAGCCCAGCTCGTAGTCAAAGCCGCACGACTTGCAGAGGCTCGTGCCCATCGAGACGACGACGCCACACGCCGGACAGTTGCGTTCCTCTTCCTTCGCCTGCCCACCCCGCATGCCCGCAGCGCAGGCATCACAGAACAGCCCGGCATTGCGGGCCTGGATCTTGGTCTTGTCCACCGGCCTGCCGCAGTTGGCGCAGACGACGCTCTTGGTGATCGATGCTCCCGCCATGATGCCTCCCGCATGACACCACCCATCCTCGCCCACAGCCCCATCCTCGCCCCCGCGGCACTGAAGCCGGACCGGCACATACTGGGTGAGCCATAGCAATGTACCAATCCGAACTCACACCGGTTTCAGAGATCGGGAAATGACCGGAAGGAGCATGCAATTCGACCCGCGTGTGACGGCGACACGCGATCAATCCGACGAGCGTGAGATTCACGCCCGCGTCGCTGTTGCGTGCGATCGCCCTGTGCCGATATCGAGCGCGCCATGACAACTTTCCCCGCACATCACACGGACAAGTCCGCAGTTTTCCTGAAGTACATCGACTCTTCGATCCTCCCCGAGCCCAAGCCCGCCCCGACGCTCCGGGCCGACGGGCTGGTCTTTCAGGCGTCGCACTGGGACATCGATCCGACGCTCACGTTCCTCAACCACGGCTCGTACGGCGCGGTCCCCCGCCGCGTGCTCGACGCCCAGACGCGCCTCCGCCAGCGCATGGAGCGCGACGCGGTGCGCTTCTACAAGGTCGATCTCGAACACCTGATGGACGGCGTGCGCGAGGTCCTCGGCGCCTTCGTCCACTGCGACCCGTCGGGCATCGGCCCGGTGCCCAACGCGACCATGGGTATCGCGACGGTGCTGGCGAACACGCCCCTGCAGCCCGGCGATGAGATCCTGATCACCGACCACGAGTACATGTCGGGCATCAACGAACTGCAGCGGATCGCGTCGAAGACCGGCGCTCGCGTGGTCTGTGCTCGCATCCCGTTCCCGGTGCAGTCCGCCGCCGAGATCGAGAGCGCGGTGATGCAGGCCGTCTCGCCCCGCACCAAGCTGGCGATGATCAGCCACATCACCAGCACCACCTCGCTGATCTTCCCGGTCGAGTCGATCGTGCCCAAGCTCAAGGCCCTGGGCATCGACGTGCTCGTCGACGGCGCGCACTCGCCGGGACAAGTTCCGGTGGACCTGACCGCCCTCGACCCGACCTACTTCGTCGGCAGCCTGCACAAGTGGATCAGCGCCCCCAAGGGCACGGCGTTCCTCTACGTCGCCAAGCACAAACGCGAGGGCTTCCGCCCGGTCTTCCTTTCAAGCCGCGGCCACAAGATCCGCCCCGATCGCGCGCTGTTCCTGAGAGACTTTGACTACCACGGCACGCTCGATTACTCCGGGTTCCTCGTGGTGCCCGAAGCCATCGCGTACCTCAGCCGCCTGTTGCCCGGGGGCTGGCCGGAACTGATCCGCCGCAACCACGAGCTGGCGTTGCAGGGCCGGGAGATCGTCTGCCGCGCCATCGGCTGCGAGGCGTCCTCGCCGGACTCGATGGTCGGCTGCATGGCGTCGGTGATCCTGCCGGAAGCCGCACCGGAGATGCAGAGCCGCACCACGATCTACGACGATCCGCTGCAGGACAATCTGGTCCACAAGCACGGCGTGGTGGCACCCATCTGGCGACTGGGCAGCACCAACCAGCGGGTGGTGCGGCTGAGCGCACAGGCGTACAACACCGTGGACCAGTACGAGAAGCTGGCCGATGCGCTCGTGAGCGAGCTGCGGGCCGAGGGTGCGATTGGCAGCAACGTCCGCCGCGCGAGCTGAACACCGCGCTGGCAGGCCACGCTAGCGAATCAGGCCTGTGTGAACGTCGCGCCATCGAGGGCGTCGAAGCTGACGAATTGGCCGACCTCAAACGAGGCCGCGGTCTGGCGCGTGTCGGTCGGCTCGACATGGACCGGCACGCCGGCGTTGACGACGATGCTGTTGCCATCGATGGCGATCACGCTTCCCTGCACGCGGCGGGGACGGCCGTACACGGGCTCCAGGTAGCGGCCGCCGCTCTGCACGACGTCGATTCGTCGGGCCTTCGCGCGAACGGTACCGATGATGGTCTTGCCGACCTCGCCACGGGCGGTGCCGACGAGATGGATCTGATAGCTCGTGTTGGGCACGCCGATGACGACGTGGGCGGGCTTGGTAGCGGACTCGGGCACGACGGCCTCGAGCACGCCGCGGCAGAGATTGGGGTCGATCTTCGTCGTGGGGGCGGGCGTAATCATCGATCAGAGAATATGCCGCGGAGACGGCGGCGGGTTGTCGGGAACCGGTGACACCGGCGTCGTCTGAATCACTATTCTTCGCCAATGCGTCTCGCTCTGGCACAGACCAACCCCACGATCGGAGCCCTGGAGGCCAACGCCGCCGCGATCGCCGCGATGATCGACAAGGCATGCGACCTTGAGGCCGACGCGGTGCTCTTCCCCGAGCTGTGCGTCTGCGGCTATCCGCCGCGGGACTTGCTGCTGCAGGCCGGGTTCCTCGAGGCCTGCCAGGCCGCCGCCGATCAGATCGCGGCACTGCACTCGCGCGACACCACGATCATCCTGGGCCTGCCGCGACCCGCGCTCGACGCGAGCGGGCGGCGGATAGGTATCTGTAACTCACTGGTGGCGTATCGCGACGGCCAGATCATCGCCGCGTATGACAAACGGCTGCTGCCGACGTACGACGTCTTCGACGAGGATCGCTACTTCACGCCCGGTTCACGGGCGGTGGCGATCGACGTCCGCGGGCACGCCGGCACGGTGCGGCTGGGGCTGGCGATCTGCGAAGACCTGTGGCGCGGCGAGGACGCGGGGTTCGCCGCCCGATACGCCGATGCTCCCGACCCCATCGACGAGCTTGCCGCACTTGGCTGCCACGCGATTCTGTCGGCATCGGCGAGCCCGTTCGTGCTCGGCAAGGGCGAGCGGCATCTGGCGATCCTCCAGAAGCACGCGGCGCGGCACCACGTGCACGTGGCAAGTGTGAATCAGGTTGGCGGGAACGACGACCTGATCTTCGACGGCCGCTCGTGCGTGGTCGCGCCGGACGGACGCGTCATGACCACGGCCGCGGCGTTCGAGACGGCTCTGGTGTGCGTGGACCTTCCTCTCACCCAGCCAAACGCCCGGGTGGTCTCCGCGATCACGACCCCCGACCGCACCGCCGCCGCGATCGCGGCAGCGCGATCCGCCGGGGCCTCGCACGGCCACGACCGTGACGCTTCGGACGATGATCGGCTCTTCCACGCTCTGGTGCTGAGCGTGCGTGACTATCTGGGCAAGACCGGATTCAAGTCGGCGTTGCTCGGACTCTCCGGCGGCATCGACAGCGCGGTGACGGCGGCGATCGCGGCCGCGGCGATCGGCCCGGCGAACGTGCTGGGCGTCAGCCTCCCTGGGCCTTATTCGAGCGAGCACAGCAAGTCCGACGCCTACCAACTCGCGGAGCGGCTGGGGATCCGATGTATCACCATCCCGATCGCGTCGTCGTTCGACGGCGCGGTGGCGGCGATCAATCCGGCGATGGCCACGCTGGGCACGAGCCAGCTTGGCGAGAACCTCCCCGACTTGGCGGAAGAGAACCTGCAGTCACGCCTCCGCGGCACGATCCTGATGGCCTTGTCGAACCGCACCGGTGCGATCGTCCTCACCACCGGGAACAAATCGGAATTGGCGGTCGGCTACTGCACGCTCTACGGCGACATGAACGGCGGATTGGCGGTGCTGTCGGACGTGACCAAGCACTGGGTCTATCGACTCGCCCGTTTTATCAACGAGCAGCACGCGCGGCTGGGGTTTGCCACGCCCCCGATCCCGGCGGGAAGCATCGAAAAGCCCCCGAGCGCGGAGCTGCGGCCCAACCAGACCGATCAGGACTCACTGCCGGCGTACGACGTGCTCGATGAGATCCTGTCGCGGTACGTGGAGCGGCACGAGAGCGCGACGCAGATCATCGCGGCGTGCGCGGGCCGCGCGGGATTCGACGAAGCAACCGTGCGGCGGGTGATCCGGCTGACGGACCTGAGCGAGTACAAGCGCCGACAGGCCGCGACGGGGCTGAAAGTGACGGGCGTCGCGTTCGGCACGGGGCGGCGGATGCCGATCGCGCAGGGTTGGAAGAGCCCTTAACACATCCTCCGGGTTGCCGGAGTTGGATCAAACTGGTACCTTTCGCTCCGCACGAACCGACGTGCACGGAGTTTCTGCATGGCCGCATCCAAGTACGCCGTCGAATCGATCGGCACGTTCTTTCTCGTGAGCGCGATCGGTCTGACCACCATCGACCCCGGGGGCGCGGGCGCGTGGGCGCCGGTGGCGATCGCGGCGACGCTGATCGGGATGATCTACGCGGGCGGACACATCTCCTGGGCGCACTACAACCCAGCGGTGACGGTGGCGATGACGATCCGCGGGAAGTGCTTCCTCGCGGACGCGATCCCGTACATCGTCGTCCAATGCGTCGGAGCCGCGGCGGCGGCGTTTCTGGTGCTCTACCTCAAGAACGGCGCGAAGATCGAGCCCCGAACGTTTGTGCCCATCCCAGCGCTGATCGCGGAGGCCCTCTTCACGTTTGCGATGGTGTTTGTCATCCTCAACGTGGCGTCCGCGAAGGCGAACGCGAACAACTCCCACTATGGCTTGTCGATCGGCCTGATCGTGCTCGGGGGCATGTTGTGCGTCGGCCCGATCTCGGGCGCGATGTTCAACCCGGCGGTGGCGTTGGCGTTCGGCCTGTGGGGCACTGTCAACTGGGCGGACCTGGGGCCGCATCTCTTCGGGCAGCTCCTCGGAGCGATCGTGGCCGTCGTGGTCTTCAAGATGTGCGTGAAGGAATAGCCCCCGCACCACTTTCGGAGTGGACACATGGACGCATGGACCGATGCCCATGTTGCGACCGGACAGATGAACACATGAACAGATGCCCCTACTGCTCCCGCCAGCTGGAACTGGTCCGCGTCCACGGCCACGACCAGTGCCGCCACTGCGGCGTGAACGTGCATCCGTGCTGCAACGGCGAACAGTGTGAGTCGTGGGGCGTACAGGAGAAGAAGCCAGAGGCGGACGAGAGCAAGGCCGCAGGCGACGCCCAAGAGTCTTTGCGATAGAACGGCGACATCCGACATCCGGGAATCTCGATTTGAGATTTGAGATTTGAGATTTGGAACCCCATGCCCTTCACCATCTACAACCTCCTCGCGTTCAAGAACCAGCCCGACCTGAAGGCCGAGGGGCTGGAGCCGGTCTCTTGGTACAGCCGCGGCGGGTTTGATCCGGTCTCGGTGGGCAAGTGGGCGAGCGAGCAGAACTCCGAGCTGCTGATCGTCGATTTCGAGGCGTTGTGCTCGGACGTGCGGGTGCAGGCCGCCGAGTGTGTGGCACAGGGGCACGCGCAGCGGATCGAGTCGATCAAGGCGGCCAAGCGCGACAAGAAAGTGAAGTCGGCCCAGATCGGGACGTACGCCGTGTGCCCGGTGAGCGACTACTGGACGCCGGTGATGCCCAGCGACGAGAAGCTGCTCGCCTGGCGCGGCAGCAACCGCTTCAACTCCGTGCTCGCGGACGAACTCGATGTCATCTGCCCTTCGCTGTACGCGTTCTACGACGATGCGAAGGGCTATGAGAAGTACGCGCTGGCCAACATCGAAGAGGCGTACAAGTACGGCAAGCCGGTGATCCCGTTCATCTGCCCCCACTACCACCACAGCAACAAGGACACGCGGAACAAGATGATCCCGTACTTCGGGCGCATCTTGGACATCTGCCGCGAGCGCTGCGACAGCGTGATCCTCTGGGGCGGCTGGTGGTTCGGACCCAAGGACATGGGCCAGCCGGGCGAGTCCGGGCATCCGTGGCCCTGGGAGGCGGATTTCGCGTGGCTGAAGGAAGTGCGCCGGGTGATGAAGACGCTGCGATAACGTCGCTGGCAACCACTCGTTCAGGGGCTTCTTGCCTGAACTGCACCGTTCTTCGCGATTCACCGACGACCGATGCCTCCCGGCGAGTAGCATCGCATATCCGCTCAGCCCTACTCGCGGCGAACACTCGCCGGCATCGGCTCGGGGGGCGACGCCAGCGATCGGACATTCATGCGTGTTTCTCAGCGCCCGTGCTCACTTGTACGGCGGGTCGGCCTCGTCGGTGCGCTACTCGCGGCACCCGCGCCTGTGCTCGCCGGAGTTGCGTATCGGTTCACCGGCACCGTCGTGCTCTCCCGCGGCTCAACTCGGTTGGTCTACGAACAGTTCGATCGAAGCGACGAGGGCGGGCAGGACATCGTGCAGTTCCACGAGTTTCCGCCGCTGTCGCTCGAAAGCCGCAACATCCAGGCGGTCTCCTCGGCTGGCGCCGGATACCTCTCGGCGTCGGCGCACGCGGACATCACCAAGACCGACGCGGGCGGCTTCAGCATCACCGACACGCTCACGGGCAGCTCCTTTTCCGGAGTCACCTGGGATGATGTCGTCATCAGCGGACCGCCGGGCACGACCATCACGTCGTTCAATCTGGACCTCGACGGATCGCTGATCGCCGGCGCTCCGGCGCAGGCCGCGGCGTCCAGCAACGCGCAGATCTCCTTCTACTACAACACCAACAACATCGGCGGCGGGCTCTACGGCCTGAGCGTCTACGCGGGTTCCACCACGCTGAGCGCCAACGGCCAGCTCGCGAACTTCCCTGGCAATCCCATCATCGCGAGCCCGACGTTTCAGGTGCCCACCAACACGCCGCTCACCATCGGCATCGGCCTCTCGGTGTACGCGAACGTCTCCCTCAATCTCTCGCTCACCGGAAACCCCGCGGCCAACGCCGACTTTGGTCACACGCTGACGCTCGCCACCGATCGACCGGTGTTCAACCTGCCCGCGGGCTACACCGCCAACAGCGTGCAGGCGGGCATCGTCAACAACACGTTCGCCCGCCCGTGCCCCGCGGACTTCAACGCCGATGCCGTGGTCGATGACGCTGATTTCCAGATCTTTGTCGTGGCGTACGACATCCTCGACTGCACGGACCCGGCAATGCCCGCGGCATGCCCAGCCGATCTGGACCGCAACTCCGTAGTCGACGATGCCGACTTCCAGCGATTCGTGCTCGCGTACAACGAAGTGGTCTGCCCGTAAACCCGGCCAGCGGCTGGCTTCGACTCGCGCACTTGCGTGCTGTTCGCCGTTGGTTTCCGCCGAGACGATCTTGGGAGAAGGTGGCGATCTGGCCGCACGCTTCTCGGACCATGCATCAGTTGACGTACTTGGTACCCTGCGGATTCGCACTATCGCAGGGGTTTGCATGCTGTCATCTCGCCTCAGTGCCGTTCTCGCGCTGGTCGCCGGATCCTCGGCCTCTCTGTCGCAGGTCATCAACTGGAACAACGCCGGCGGCGGCTCATGGAGCACGGCGGGCAACTGGCTGCCGAACAACGTACCCGACACCGCCGGCGAGACCGCCCTCATCGCGCTGGGTGGCTTCTACACGATCACGCTGAACGGCGCGACGAACCCGGGGCGAGTCGAACTGCAGAACCCCAACGCGACGCTTGAGCTCGCCAACGCGGCCGCGCTCAACATCACCGACTCGGGGATCGCCAATCAGGGGCTGATTCGCGTGGGCAACGGTGCCGGGTTCAGTTTCACGCCCGTGCGGTTCCAGGTGTTCGGCACGCTGGAGGGCACCGGCGTACTCCGCCTCGATGCCGGCGCGTCGCTTGACTCGGCCTATCTCGAAGCCTCCGCGAGCGGCGGGCAGATCACGCACAAGTCGCCGCACCTGATCGCGGGCGCCGGGCGACTCTACGGCCCGATCATCAACGAGAGTGTGATCCGCGCCGACGTGGCCGGGCGCGTGCTCGAGAACCGCGGTGCACTCACGCAGAACGGTGCGGGCTTCATTCAGTGCACCACCGGCATCTTCGGCCTTGGCAACGGCTCGTCGCTCAGCGGCGGTTCGATCTCCGGCCCCGGAACGTGGCAGGCCTCAGGCTCGAGCGCGATCGGAAATATCATCATTCAATCCAATGGCGCGGTGCTCGACAATGCAACGCTGCGGGTCCGAGCGGGCGGGGTCATCAACAACGCGACGATCGACGTCAATAACGGCTCGGGCTTCAACTTCACGCGTTTCCGCGCGGAGATTCCCACGATTCTCGCGGGCAACGGCGCGGTCCACCTGCGATCCAATACCAGTCTGGACACCGCGATCGTCGATGCCGACACCGACGCTTCCTTTGTGCAGGAAGCCGCCCACGAGATCACCGGCAGCGGACGGATCTACGCCCCGATGACCAACCGCGGCACAGTCCGCGCGACGACCCCGGGCAGGATGCTGGAGATCCGCTCGGCATTCACGCAGGAGGGCAACGGCCGTGTCGTTGGCGACAATGCCGACGCCGCGATTGCGAGCGGCGCGCTTGTCACCGGCGGCACCTTCGAGACCATCGGCACGGGCCGCGTGCGTGCCAACGGCTCGCCGACGATCAGCGATGTCCTGAACCTCGGAGCCATGCAGGTGGACAACAACGCCACCTTGCAACTGCTCGCCGGCGGCATCACGAACAACGGGACGCTCGCGGTCAACGACGGCACCGGCCTTGGCTTCACCCAGATTCGGGCCACCGAGAACACGCTCATCGACGGCAATGGCGCGATCGTACTGAACGCAGCGGCCAACCTCGACACCGCGTATCTCAGCGCTCTGCCCGATGCGACGATCACGAACGGGGCCAACCACGTGATCCGCGGCACCGGACGCATCTACGCGCCGATGACGAACCTCGGAGCCATTCGCGCAGACAGTGCCGCGGGGCCGCTGGAGATCCGGTCGGCGGTCGACCAGGCCGTCACCGGCCGTCTGGTGGGCCAGAACGCCGTCCTGCAGATCGCCAACGGGTCGTCGATCACGGGCGGATTCCTTGCGTCACTCGGCACCGGCGTTGTCCGCACGCAGGGCACCGCGCGGGTCTCGGGCGTCACCAACGAGGCCGAGTTCGAGGTCTTCAACAACACCACGCTCGAGATCGGACCCGCGGGACTCATCAACAACGCTCGAGTCGTGGTGAACCCCACCCAGGGCCTGAACTTCACGCTGATTCGTGCGGCAGAATCCTGCACGCTGAGTGGCACGGGCATGCTCTACCTCAACGCGAACACAGCCAGCGCCGACACGGCGTACCTCGCCGCGGTCGCCGACGCGACGATCACCAACTTCGCGGGCCACACCATCTCTGGCAGCGGCAACGTCTACGCCCCACTTATCAACAGCGGCACACTCCGCGGCAGCCCGACCGATCCCGGCGCGGTGCTGCGCCTGCGCGGGCCAATCACGCAAACCGGCGGCGTTGTCGCCGCCGACAAGGGCGACGTCGCTCTCCAGGGCACCGCGTTGGTCGGCGGCACGTTCACCACCACGTTCTCAGGCGGCGTCATCCGCGCCATCGGCAGCGGCAACTCGGTGACCGGAACCACCAGTTTCTGCCCGTTGTACGTCGACAACAACGCCAGTGTCGACCTGATCAACTTCAACAACACCAGCATCATTCTCGTAAACCCGACCGCGGGCGGAAGCTTTACCTTCGTGCGTCTCCCGGGCACACAGTCGCTCCTAGGCAACGGCATCATGCGGCTCAATGCTTCCGCCAGTCTCGACACCGCGTACCTCAGCGGTCCGAACGGAACCGATCGCGTCACCGTCACGCCGGGTCAGACCATCCTCGGCCGCGGACACATCTACGGCAACTTCACCATCGAAGGACTCGTCTCGCCCGGACCGAGCGCTGACACCATCGACACCATCGGCTTCCGCAGCGGCGACGTGATCTTCACACCGACCTCGTCGATCAACCTGCAAGCCATCGGAGGCGATCCGGGCCAGTACGACGTCATCAACGGCACCAGCACGCTCCACCTCGCCGGCACCGCGAACGTCAAGCTCATGAACTACACGCTCAACACAACCTGCGACGAGATCCCGTTCATTCAGGGCCCGATGATCTCCGGCACCTTCGACACCGTGAACCTCGAGGTGCCGCCCGCCACGCTCGGTCGCTCCTGGCGCCTGTGGTACAAGTCCAACGGCGTGTCGCTGCGACTCACTTGCCCGGCGGACTACAACGCCGACTGCAACGTTGACGACGTCGACTTCCAGAGCTTCGCCCGCTGGTACAACATCCTCGACTGCAACGACCCGACGATGCCGGGCGACTGCCCGGGCGACCTGAACCGCGACGATGTCGTCGACGATCAGGACTTCCAGCTCTTCGTGCTGGCGTACAACGACGTGCTGTGCCCTTGAGTTCCGGCAAATTCAGCTCTGCGGCCGCGCGAGCGGAGGCGTCTCGCTTCGCCCGACTCGAATGAGCCACTCCGCCACCGCCAGATTCGGCACCCACGACGACCACGCCACGATCGGATAGAACACATCGAAGTTGATGCCGGCCGCGAACGACGAGCCGAGTTGGATTCGCAGTGTCACCGCGGCGAACGTCATCGCGAAGTTGCGGATCATCCACGCCCGATGAGAGACGAAGTCTCGTCGCCGAGCCGCGGCGTACGCCAGCCACGCCGTCACAAGCCAGACAGCGGCTCCAACGCCGAAGCCCGCGTGCGCGATCCATCCGCCGTAGGAATGAAACGCCATGTACAGCCCGGCAACGCCGCCCGGCAGCACACCCAGTGCGAGGTACATCTTCCCGAGCGTTCGATGCACCATGGGCCGGGCACGCCGCCAGCGTTCGACGAATTGCAGCGGCCCGATCAGAAGTGCAAGTGCCGAGCCGAACACATGGGTGAGAATGCCGATGGTCTCGCGGCTGTACACCTGCATCATTTTCGGGTGCACGGTCGAGCCGGGAGTCTTGATGGCATAGGCGAACAGCGCATAGCCCACCACGCCCCAAGCACCAAGCGCGACGATCCACCAGCCGATAGTCCGCATCCTGCCTCCGATGCTCGCGGGTCAGACCCGGTTATGCCCTGACAATTCGGAAACGTACGTCGCGTCTTTTACGGACGGGCGCCGCCACGCCGTGCGTTTCGGACGGCCAGACGGCGAAGCCCCGGGTCACGACATCCATGGCCGATACGATCTCATCGTGGCTCACCCCGCCTCCGCCCGCCGCTTCGCTCTCGCTGGCCTGCTCGCCAACATGACGTTGGCCATCGGGAAACTGCTCGCGGGCATCCTTGGCAACAGTTATGCCCTCGTCGCCGATGCGATCGAGTCCCTCGCAGACATCGTCGGCTCCGGCGTGATCTTCAGCGGACTGGTGATCTCCTCGCGCCCTGCCAGCGAGCAACACCCGTATGGCTTCGGCAAAGCCGAACCCCTGGCGTCCCTTGCCGTCGCCATCCTCGTCCTGCTCGCCGGCGGCGCGATCGCGTACGAAGCCGTGCGTGAGATCATCACGCCGCACCACACCCCGGAGTGGTGGACGCTGCTGGTGCTCGTCGTAGTCGTGGTCGTGAAAGAAACCCTCTTCCGCCTCGGCCGCCGCCGCGCCCGTGCCGACGACTCGACCGCACTCGCCACCGACGCCTTCCATCACCGGGCCGACGCCGTCACCTCGCTCGCGGCGTTCATCGGCATCAGCATCGCGCTCATCGGCAAGTGGCGCACCGGCACCGACGCCTGGGCTCCTGCCGACGACTGGGCCGCGCTGCTCGCGTCGGGCATCATCGCCGCCGGTGCCATCCGGATGATGATCCCCCCGCTTCGCGAGTTGCTCGACCAGCAGTCCGAAGAGATCGCCGAGGCCGCCCGGTCCGCCGCGGCACAGGTGCCGGGGGTCGTGAACGTCCAGAAGTCCTTCGCCCGCAAAAGCGGCGTCCTCTACTGGATCGACATGCACATCTGGGTCGACGGCACCATGACCGTCCGCGAGTCCCACGCAGTCGCCCACGCCGTCAAGGACGCCGTCCGAACCAAGCTGCCGCAGGTCCGGGATGTGCTCATTCACGTCGAGCCTGCGGCGAATTCGACCCAAACACCCTCCTCCCCTGCTCCCCTGCCCCCCTGCTCCCCTTCCCAACCGCCGTGACTTCTCCCCAGTTCCCGCCTATCATCTCGACCCCTCGGCATCCGCCGCGGGCCTTGCCAGGAGCCGGTTTCATGTACGCGATTATCGAAGAGTTCGGCGGCCAGCGCCGCGTCACCCAGGGCGAAGAGTTCCTCATCGACCTCCAGGACGGCGGCGAGGCCAAGGTCGGCTCCAACATCGCCTTCGACAAGGTCCTTGTCGTCGGCAAAGAAGGCGGCGACGCCAAGGTCGGCCAGCCCTATGTCCAGGGCGCGTCGGTCAAGGTCGAGGTGCTCGAAGCGCTCGTCAAGGGCGACAAGATCGACATCCACCACTTCCGCGAGAAGAAGACCTGGCGCAAGAAGACCGGCCACCGCCAGAAGTACACCAAGGTCAAGGTCACCGCGATCAACGGGTGAGGCTGAGACCGAGGCACTAGGCATTTGGCATGAGGCACTAGGAAAGACTCAAAGGCACGGCTTCGGCCGTGCCTTTTTTCATTCGGGTCTACCGTTCCTCGTTCCCACTTCGTCGCTCCGTCGCTCCGTCTCTTCCCCCTAGTGCCCAGTGACTAGTGCCTCCCATGCCCCACCTCACCCTCATCACCACCGGCGGCACGATCGAGAAGACCTACGACGAGGCCAGCGGGTCGCTCGCCAATCGGCGGTCGATCGTCCGCCGCATGCTGTCACGCCTCCGCCTCGCCGACACGACCATCAGCACGATCGAGCTGCTGAGCAAGGACAGCCTCGACATGACCGATGCCGACCGGGCGTCGATCGTCCAGGCGGTGCGAGCGGCGGGCGGATCGTCCGAACTCGCCACCCAGTCCACCGGCATTGTCATCCTCCACGGCACCGACACCCTGAGCAACACCGGCGAGCGCATCTTCAAGGACATCCCCCACCCCCGCGTGCCGATCGTCCTCACCGGCGCCATGCGTCCGTACGAGATGAAACGCTCCGACGCCCTGCAGAACCTCAATGAGGCCATCTTCGCCGCGGGAGTCCTGCCGCCCGGCGTCTACTGCGTCGCCCACGGCCGTGCCTTGGCGTTCCCGGGCGTGATCAAGGACCGGGAGCACGGGACGTTCGTGAAGCGGTGACCGTCAGGAAATCCGTGTCCCGTTCAGATTCCCATTGATTTTCCCTCTCCCCACCCGATATCTTCCACGCGATGCGATATGCGATGATCATGGCCGGCGGAGCCGGGACGCGCCTGTGGCCGATGAGCCGCAAGGACCAGCCCAAGCAGCTCCTCAAGTTCATTCAGCCCAAAGACGGCGGCCCCTCGCGCTCCCTGCTCGAGATCGCGGCTGAGCGCCTCGAGGGCATCGTCCCGCCCGAGCGCCGCTTCATCTGCACCAGCGAGAACTACCGCAAGATCATCCGGCGTGATCTGCCCAACTTCATCGACGAACGCATCCTGGGCGAGCCGGTCGGTCGCGACACCGTCAACGCCGTCGGCTTCGCCGCCGCGGTCTTCGAGAAGCTCGACAAGGACGCGGTCTTCTCCGTCCTCACCGCCGACCACATCATCGAGCCGCAGGATGTCTTCCGCGAGCGCATGGACCTTGGCTACCGCCTCGTCGAGGACGACGCCAAGCGCCTCGTCACGTTCTCCATCAAGCCCACCTATCCCGCCACCGGCTACGGCTACGTCGAGCGCGGCACGCCCATCCGCGGCGTCGAGGGCTGCGAGAAGGACGGCAAGGGTCTCGCCTTCCACGTCGCACGCTTTGTCGAGAAGCCCGACCTGCCCCGCGCTCAGGCCTATGTCCAGTCCGGAGCCTTCAACTGGAACAGCGGCATGTTTGTGTGGAAGGCCTCCACCATCATGAACGCGCTCCGCAAGTTCAAGCCCGAAAGCCACACGGGCATGCTTCAGATCCAGCACGCCTGGGGTACCGCCAAGCAGAACGAAGTCGTCGCCCGAATCTATCCCACGCTCCCCAAGATCAGCGTCGACTACGCGATCATGGAGCCCGCCAGCAAGGACAAGGACTTCTCCATCTGCACCGTCCAGATGGACGTCAACTGGCTCGACGTCGGCTCCTGGCCCAGCTACGCCGAGACGCTCGGCGCCGACGCCGCCGGCAACCGCATCACCGGCGAAGGACCGACGCTGCAGACGCAGGCCAAGGGCAACCTCCTCATCAACGCCAACGCCAACCACACGCTCGCCGTGCTGGGCATCGACGACCTCATCGTCGTTCACACCCCCGACGCAACGCTCATCATGCCCAAGAGCAAGGCCGAGGAACTCAAAGCCCTCCACGGCATGGTCGACGATCGCCTGAAGTGACCCAAACGCGCATCCCCCACGGGGGCGGGGCCTTCCAGGCCCCGGCGGAATGGATCAAGATCGAATCATCTCCGCGTGCACGTCCGCGCCAAGCAACGCTGCTGCTCCCCTGCCCCCCTGCTCCCCTTCTCGCTTCTCTCTACCCTTCCCCGTGCGCTACCTCGCCATCGACCTCGGCGACAAACGCACCGGCCTCGCCCTGGGCGATCCGGTGACCGGCATCGTCTCGCCCCTCGAGGTCATCGAGACTCCCCTCGCCGCCAACGCCGGCGCTCAACTGCTCGCCGACATCGTGAAGCGCGTCGAATCCCACCTCGGCCGCGCCGAAGCCGAACTCGTCCTGGGCCTCCCCCTCAACATGGACGGCAGCGAAGGCCCGCAAGCGAAGAAAATCCGCCTCTTCGGCGAACGCCTCGCCGCTGCCGCCAAGCGCACCGTCCGCTACCACGACGAGCGGCTCACCTCCGTCGAAGCGGACTGGTCCATGTCCCAGAGCGGCATGACCCACAAGCAAAAGAAAGAAAAGCGCGACGCCCTCGCCGCCGCCGCCATCCTGCGCGATTACTTCGCCTCGCTGCCCGGCGCTGATTCTGGTCCCGGCTCCGACCCCTCCGCGGGCTTGGGCTCTTCCTTGTCCCCCTGAAACTCCGGCGGCACCGTCGAGCACGTCATCTCGATGTTCGCGTCCACCACCGGTGCCGCGGCCTTCATGTCGAAGAAGTCCGACAGCCGCACCTTCCACCGCGCCCGCAGCACGAGCAGATCGCCCTTGAGCGTCTCGCCCTCCTGCTTGGCGTCCGCACGCGTCAGCGTGAGCACTACCCGCGGCACGAACACCTCGGTCGTCACGCCGTTGATCGTCACATCAGCGATCACCGCGCACGAATACGACGACGAACTCTCGCTCTTGGACAGTTCCCGCGTGTCCACCGCGGCCCGCACCGTGAACCCGATGTCGGGATGCTGATCCATCTTCAGCACACCCGCGTCGCTCCACGCCTTCAGCGTCGCTTCGTCAACAACCTTGTTCCACGGCAGGAGCCACTGCCCCGCCAGCAGCACGGCGCCGATCGTTCCGTCCGCGCCGGAACTCATTGGCACCCGCGCCACCGCGTAACCGATCGGCGAATCGATGCTCGGCCGCACGGCCACGCCGCTCACGTCAAATCGCCCAACCCGCGCGGTGTGATACACGCCGCCCATTTTGCGATGTGTTGGCAACGGCTTGAGCCACGTGCCCGACTCGGCCTTCTCGGGGAAGACGGGCGTCGGCCGTCGCGCCAATCCGCTCGACGACGGTGCCGTCTCGCCCGGTTGCCCAGCCGTCACGGTCACAAGCGACAGCCCGACCGCGACGGCGGCGACAGCCCAGCCCGGGATCCTCCGAAGGCGTCCACTCACACTTCTACATTCGCACCAAGTCGGGTCACCCACAACACATTTTGCGGTTTCCGACCCTTCGGCCTGCAGGCGATCTTGCCTCTACCCTACCGAAACGCATCTTTGCCCGCGGCGACCGTTGCTTTCGGACCCGAACCTCCATCGCCCTCACGCTCGTACTTCTTGTATCGCCTTCCTCCAGACAATCGGAGCCTGCACGTGCTTCTCACCGCCCTTGCCCTCTTGAGCCAACTGGCACTCGCCGCCGACCCCAGCCCCGCCCCCGCCCAAGTTCCTCCCACCCCGCCTCCAACCGAGATCGTGCCCGGCGGCAAGGTAAAAGTCCTTCCCAACGAGCCCATTCTCGGCTTCGCTGACGCGGATGCGCTGCTGACAGCACTCGAGACCGCTGACGCCAACCTGTCGCTTCTCACGGCTCAGATTCGTTACACCCGCGACTTCGCCATCGCCGGTGACACGCAGATCCGAACCGGAAGCCTCTGGTTCGTGGATTCCACGAAGAAAAGCGAACAGACACGCCAGCGCAGCTTCGCCATTCGCTTCGACAGCCTCGTTGTCGGCAGCCGCGAAGAGAAGCGCCAGCAGTTCTACACCTTCGACGGCGAGTGGCTCGTCGAGAAGTTCCCGGGCGAAAAGCGGATGATCAAGCGCCAGGTCGTCCGCCCCGGCGAGAAGTTCGACCCGCTCAAGATCGGCGAAGGCCCGCTGCCCATCCCGATCGGCCAGAAGCGTGCCGACATCCTCGCCCGCTACGACGCCACCCTGCTGCCCGCCGACGACGGCTTCGACGAGATGCCGCTCGAGCGCGCCAAGGAACTGACAGCGTTCACCAAGAACTGCGTACAACTGCTGCTCGAGCCTCGCGCCGACGCCCGTGACCCTTTCAAGGCCATCCGCCTTTGGTACCTGCCCACCGAGACCAAGTCCGGCAAACGCCTGCTCCCGCGCCTCGCCCACACCATCAACACCGCCGAAGATGAATCCACGGTGATGCTGCTCGGCATCAAGGTCAACGACGAGGCCAAGCTCGAATCCGGCGTCTTTGACACCTCGACCCCCAAGGACTGGGACGTCATCATCCAACCCTTCCGCGGCGCGATCGAGGGCGACGACGCCCCAGTTGCACCCGCCGCTGGTCCGAATATCCAGCCCGCGGGAACCGATCGCCAGAACCCCGCACCGAATCCTGCATCCAACTCCGGCTCCAACCCCGGCGACAAGCCGAAGTAATGGGTGCCGGCCTTCGGGCACCCGCCCGATCGTCCCACGCTACCCAACGCCGCCTCCCAACGCCGCCACACGGACGCCGCGGCTCACCCGAACGGACACACCCAATGCCTGAGCAGTTCGCCCTCCAGACGATGCGTGCCTCGAACGGTTGGGTACGGCGTTGGGCATCCCGGGCCGCCACGCTCGGGCTGATGGCCGGTCTTGCACAAAGCGTCCGCGCCGACGACAAGCCCGCCGTGCCAGTGTCGCCCGCGGTGCAGCGATTCCTCGACACGCCCTATCTCACCGACGCCGAGCGCGCCGACACCCGCGTCCGCCACGGGCTGTGGACGCCCTCGGACCTCGCCGACCCAGCCCGCCGCGCCCGCGCCGCCCTCATCCGCGGCGTCTGGGACGACCCCGCCCTCAGCGACACCAACGCCGATCCGATCGACCGCGCTGAAGCATCGGTGCGCCGAGGCGAGTTCGCCGACGCACTCGCGACGCTCGACAAGGCAAGCAGCACCTCGCTCCGCGCCCTGCGGCTCAAGGCGCTCGCGCTCGACGCCCAGGCCAAACACGACGACGCCCGCGCCGTCCGCGCCGAGATCGACCGCCGCCTCACCAAGGATCGCCAGTCCTCCGCGCGTGAACTCGTCGAAGGCGTCCGCGCCCTGCACGAGCGCACCCGAATCGACGGCCCCGGCAACGCGTCGCAGTCCTTCCAGTCCCTGATGTCCATGCTCGCCCGCGCCCGCGAGCAGCTCGACCGCCTCAGCTGGGAAGCCTCGCTCGCCGAAGCCGAGATCCTCGAAGAAAAGGACAACTCCCCCGAAGCCCGCGAGGCCCTGCAGCAAGCCCTCGAACTCAACAATGCCGCCGCCGACGCGTGGTACCTCTTGGGCCGCATGGCCGTCGACGGATTTGACTTCGACCGCGCCGAAAAGGTGGCCGAGCGTCTCCGCGAACTCGCGCAACCGATCGAGGTTTCCGACGCACCGCCGTCGCCCGACGCGGCGTCCGGCGTTGCACCGCTGGCCGATATGCTGACGGCACGCATCCGCATCCGCCAGCGCGATCCAAAAGGCGTCAGCGACGCGCTCGCGCCGACGCTCGCCCGCTACCCCAACCTTCTCGAAGCCCGGGCCCTCGATGCCGCCGCCAGTGCGATCACCTTCGATGCCGCGGCAACCGACACCAAACTCGCCGCGCTCGACACGCTGAGCCCCGGTACACCGATCGGCTATCTCGCTGTCGGCAAGGCCCTCGCCGAGCAGCGGCAGTACGCCGAAGCCGCCAAGTACCTCGAGGAAGCGACCAAGCGCTCTCCCAAGCACGCCGAGCCGTGGATCGAACTCGGCCTGCTCGAAGTGCAGGCCGCCCGTGACGATCGCGCCCTCGCCGCGCTCGAACGCGCCGCCTTGCTGGATCCCTTTAACGTCCGCGCGTCCAACAGCCTCAAGCTCGTCCGCGACGTCGGCGCTTTCAGTCGCATCGAGACCGAGCACTTCATCGTCCGCTACCGCGCGGGTGTCGATCAGGTCCTCGCCCGCGAGATGCCCGCGGTGCTCGAACGCATCTTCACCCGCGTCACCGGCGACAAGCCCGGCGGCATCCGCCACGTCCCCCGCACCAAGACCGTGATCGAGCTGATGCCCGACCACCAGTGGTTCAGCGTCCGCATCACCGGCATGCCGCAGGTCCACACCATGGCCGCCGCCACCGGCCCGTTGATCGCCATGGAAGCGCCGCGCCTCTCCGACCAGAGCAAGGTCGGCGCGTACGACTGGGCCCGGGTCGTCCAGCACGAGTACGCCCACACCGTCTCGCTCGACCGCACCAACAACCGCCTGCCCCACTGGTTCACCGAGGCCGCCGCGGTCTACCTCGAGGACTCGCCGAAAGACTGGAGCGCGGTGCAGATCCTCACCCGCGCGTTCGAGACCCAGACGCTCTTTGACTTCGAAGAGATCAACATCGCCTTCACCCGCCCCAAGAAGCCCACCGACCGGGGCCAGGCCTACGCCCAGGGCGCGTGGATGTACGAGTTCATGGTCGAACGCTTCGGCCCCGAAGCCCCGCTCAAACTGATGGACCGCTACGCCGCCGGCGACCGCGAGCCCGAGGCCTTCCAGACCGTGCTCGGCATCAGCCGCGAGCAGTTCTTCGAACAGTTCCACACCTGGGCCGGTGAGCAGCTCATCGCCTGGGGCATGAAGCCCAAGGCGGGCGAGCCCGAGTACCGCGACCTGCTGGCCAAGTGGGAAGAAGCGAACACCAAGGCGGACGCCCAGCCCGAAGCCCAACCCGACATCCAGCCCGACGCGCCCGCGGAAGGCAATCCCGACGACAAGCCGAAGGCAAAGCCGTCCCGCGGCAACCAACGCGCCGAAGACGAAGGTCCCTCGCTCGAAGTCATCGAAGGCTGGCTCAAGGACCATCCCACCCACGCCGACGTGCTCGAGATGGCCCTGCGTCGGCGCCTCGCCGCGTCCAACGGCAAGCTCACGCCCGAGTCGATCGACCTCGCCACCCGCTACGCCGCCGCCCGCCCGGTCGATCCGACGCCGCACAAGCTCCTCGCCGCGTTCTACCTCGACAACGCTTCACCATCGCACGACCCGGCCAAGGCGATCGCGCACCTGGAGTACCTCGACGACCGCGAGCAGCACTCCTCCAGCCTCGCCGCCCAGCTTGCTCGCCTCTACGCCGAGCAAGGCGAGTGGGACAAGGCCTGGACCAAAGTCCTCCGCGCCGCCACCGTTGGCCCCTACGAAGCCCCCATCCGCGAACTCGCGGCCACCATCGCCATCCAGCGCCAGCAATTCGACGACGCCAAGTGGCAACTCGAAGCCCTCACCATGCTCGAGCCCGATCGCGCCATCCATAAGGACCGCCTCGCCGCGCTCGAGAAGCTCCGCGCGACGAAGAAGTAAGGCATTTCACCGCAGAGAACGCGGAAAACGCAGAGGAATGCAAAGCACTGCTTATGCCAAGGCAAAAGGCAGTTTACCACAGAGATCACGGAGATCACGAAGAAGGAACTGGGGGGCACCGCGAACTGCTTGCCGTGCCAAGTCACGGCAAGCATCCACTCCGGAATCTCTTTTCCGCCTCTCTCCGTGATCTCCGTGGTGAATTGCCTTTGTCTTCCTCCGCGTCCTCCGCGGTGAAATGACTCTCGGCCTCACCCCCGCGGCGTGAACATCCGCCCCACCCCCAGCCGCAGCACCCCGATCACCGCCAGCGTCACGTTCACGATCGCCTCGGTCGCGAGGATCAGCACCCCCACCGCTGCCGCCTGCGACATGTCCGCCACGTGCAGGTAACTCGCCAGCCCCGCCGCACCCGCCTCGCGCGTGCCCATCATGCCCGAAGGCGAGATCACCCCGATGATGAAGTGCGTCGACGCGATCAAGACCGCCGACTCCCACGTCATCTCGATCCCCAAGAGCTTCGCCGCAATGAAGAACCGCGTCGCCTGGATCACCATGTCCAAGAGCCGCATCCCGATCAGCGACGCCACCCGCTGCGGCTTGTTCAGCATCCCCAATCCGTCATGCAGGTTGTGCACCAGCTTCGACGCCGCGAACCGCTCCGCCGCCGCGATCCCCGTTGCTCCAGCGATGCCGTGAA
>JBILLU010000193.1:0-6237 GCA_044375915.1 Phycisphaerales bacterium | reverse complement strand
AGGGCATGCACACGGTGGTGAGCAACGGGCACGAGAGCTGGACCTGCCGCCGCGGGCACGCGTGCCTGGCGACGGCGGGCACCGGCGATGTGCTCGCGGGCTTGCTCGGCGGGCTGATCGCTCAGTTCGTGCGGCTGATGCCGATTCCCGGCAAGACGATCCCGGGGACACTCTCACTGATGGACTGCGTGCGCGTCGGCGTCGAGGCACATGCGATCGCGGGCGAGCAATGGGCGGCGAAGAACGCGGAAGCAGGCTTGCTCGCGCTCGAACTCGCCGACGTGTTGCCAGACGTTCTGGACGCGATGCGCGCGAAGTGATTACTTGGTGGGATCTACGGCCGGCGGCTGCTGCTTGAATGGGTCGGCAGCATTCCATCGGGCCATCCACAACTGGCTCGAAGGCCGGGTTTCGCCCGCGATCAGCTCGCCGCGCTGGGCGGTCCACATCATCCATTGGCCGTCGGGGCGGAAGGCGGGGAGCACGTCCGCACCGTTCGCAAACGTCACACGCTTCGAAGCACGCGCGAGTGCCACGATCGACGGGACTTCTTTGGGCTCGGCCGTGGGGCCGGAGCTCTTGATCGTGCCGCTGGCTTTGGCCGAAAGCGCGACCAAGTCTCCGACCTGCAGAGCGAAGACCTCGTAATTGCGGTGGCTGATCTCGCTCGTGGCGTACACCAGAAACTCCCCGGAGGGGTGCCAGAACGGACCCCAGTTCACGTGCTCGTTCGTCGTCAACTGGAATTCGCGCTTGACGCCGACCGGGCTTGGGTGCTTCCCGATGGCTTGCTCGACCTCTGATACATAGATCTGCAGCAAATCCGTCCCGGCGCGATCCGAGCGATAGCAGATCTTCGATCCATCCGGCGACCAGAACGGCCCGCCGTCATATCCCGGAGCGATCACCATCGGGATCTGAGCCTTCGTCGAAGAGTCGTACACCCAGATGTCCGCGTCCGGCTTCTCGCCCGTCTGCTTCGCCGGATCGACGTTCGCATACAGCACGTAGCGTCCGCTCGGATCCCAGCTCGCTTCGGCGCAGTAGCCCGGCTTCTCAAACATCGGCGTCGGCTTGGGCTCCTCACCGTCCTTCAGCGTGCGGAGATCGAGCGTCACCACCTTCATGTTCTCGGGGAACGACCAGACGTACTTGTTCGTGCCGACCTGGAAGCCGGGCTTGTTCGGCGCCAGCGGCGGGTCGATCGTGCAGCCGAAGAGGATCAGGTTCTCGTCCTTGGGATGGAACCAGCCGCAGGTGTTGGCGCTGCCCTTGGGGCTGACGCGGCGGACGTTCGCGAGGCCGACCGGCCCTCCCTCGGCGTCGCGAGTGAGATCGGCGACGTACATCGAGTAGTGCTGCTCGGGCTCCTGTCCCTCGGGCGGCACCGGCACGGCCTGAAAGATGATGCGGCGGCCGTTGGGGCTGAAGTACGCCTCGCCCGCCTTCACGAAATCACGCCGAAACGTGAGCTGAGACCAGTGGCTCAGCAGCGGCGCTTCGGCCTCGCGCCAGTTCACCTCCGGCTGCAGCTCGGCCTTGGTCGGCGCGCCGAGTTGGAGGGCGGTGACAACGAACGGCAGGATGAGGGCGTGCATCATCGGGAATCCTCTTCGGTGTGCAGGCGATCATTGGTCCACTTGGACACGGCGTCACGACGCCGATTCTCATCCTGCATCGGGTGCCACTGCCCGGATGCTTTGGGCCGGGCAGTGCGAGGACGTGCGTCGCGGAAGAACTCAAGGGCTTTGCTGGAATTGCGCGGCCTCGCACTGCCGAGCCCCGAGCGGCTCGGCAGTGGCACCCGAGATCGCGTTCGGCCTGCTGGCGTGCGAACGATGCCGACGTGCCTGATCCGCAGACCATCCTCGGCGACATCCGTCTGGTGCATCGGCACGAGCGGTTCGTGGTCGTCGACAAGCCCAGCGGCGTGCTGTCGGTGCCGGGCATCGGGCCCGCGAAGGCCGATTGCGTGGTCAGCCGCGTGCACGCGGCGTTCTACGCGGGGGATGCCAGCAAGCCGGCGCTGGCGTCGAACCACCTGATCGTGCACCGGCTGGATATGGACACGTCGGGCCTCATGGTCGTCGCGCTCGACGCCGACGCGCAGCGCGAGCTTTCACAGCAGTTCCACGATCGCATTCCCGAGAAGTCGTATGTCGCGCTGGTCGACGGCATCGTCGAGGCGGATGAAGGCTTCATCGACCTGCCCATGCGGCTCGACGTGGAGAATCGGCCGTACCAGATCGTGGACCATGTGCAGGGGCGTCCGGCGCAGACGCACTTCCGTGTGCTGGCCCGCGAGATCGATCGGACGCGAATGGAGTTTCGCCCAGTGACGGGGCGCACGCACCAATTGCGGGTGCACGCGGCGTACGGCCTGAACCATCCCATTCTCGGCGACGTGCTCTACGGCAAGGTCGCCGCGGCACGACTCATGCTCCACGCGCGGACGCTGAGTTTTCTGCTGCCCGGGACACAGACGCGGGTGGAGTTTGAGGCGCCGGTGCCGTTCTAGTTGCGTGCCAAGGTCTTCGATCGCCACAGGACGAGCAGAGGTACGAAGGCAAAGAGGAGTTGGACTGCGACGCCGAGGACACCTGCGGGCGTCGTGAGTTTCTCGAGATACGCCGCCGTCGACAGACCCATGACGAGCGCCAGACCGAGCTCGGCCAACTGGAGCAGCAGCCAAGCGAGGCCGCCCATTCCCAGCGTCTCAACGGGTGTCCACGCCGGACGGCGACCGAGCACCCACGCGGCGGCGAACCACGACAACGTGATCATGATCGGGGCCTCGATCCCCACGGCCACGAGCGGAGCGAATCCCTGCACCCATTTCGCGAGCATGGGCTCGACGAGCAGCACGCGCAGGGTGCCGAGCACGAAGCCCGCGGCGAAGGCTAGAAGCCAGTACAGAAGTGCCGCGCGGATGATCTTCATCGCCGCCTCCTCGGGCGGGACCGGATCGATCCCGCCGCGTCACCGTGCCGTTGCCGGCTGCGTCGATCGTGGCTGCACCACGATCTCAACCCGCTTCTCGCGCGGTGCCTGCTGGTGCGTCTTCTTGGCCCGATGCTGCGACCAGTCGGTCACGAGCAAGTCCGGCGACTGCGGGCCGCTGTGGACCTTGAGGATGTCGTAGACGTTGTCGCGCTGGGCCGGCACGAACCCCCCACCACGGATGAGGCGGCAGAGCACCGCCTCGTCGAGGCAGTACGTCGTGCCCGCGCTGCTGACCACGTTCTCTTCCATCATCACGCTTCCCATGTCGTTGGCGCCGTAGGTCAGGCCCACCTGCCCGATGTGCGGGCCCATGGTGACCCACGACGAGCCGATGGAGTAGATGTTGTCGAGGAAGAGGCGTGAGAGCGCCTGCGTGCGGAGGTAGTCGCTGCTGCCGCTCATGCGGACGCGACGGCCGAACTCGGGGCTCAGCGTCTTGTAGTCGACGTCCTCGTTCTTGCCCCAGTCAAATGCGCGGGCGACGGTGTCGCCGGGGAACTCGGCCTCAAGTTCGCCGGGGTTCGCGCCCCAGTCCTTCACGCGGCCCAGCGGCGTGTTCTCGCGCTGGAAGGGCCAGGAGATGAACGCCTTGTAGTGGCCGCCGCCCTTGGGCAGGTGCTTGCGGGCGGGGCTGATGAGCCGCGCGTTCGGGTACTTGCTCTGGATCTTGCCATGCGTGGGCATCGCGAAGACGTTGTCGTCCTCGGTGGCCTGCCAGGGCGTGGTGGCGAAATCGCGGAGGGCACGGTCTTGCCACTCGCGGACCAGCATCATATGGTGCACGCGGTCGGCGTAGCCCTCGATGTGGCCGAACATCATCGTCGCGCTCGTAAACATGCCCAGCGAGTGGGCGACGTACATCACCGTGAGCCACGACTCGGCGTCGCACTTGCCCAGGCCGATCTTGCGGCGGACGGGCCCGGCGAAGATCTCGCCGCCGCCGCCGGGCACGCTGTCGAGCCCCGCATCGCGCAGCCGCACCATCACCCAGCGGACCTTCTCCTCGAAGTTCTTGCCCGGCGGGTCAAAGAAGTGGACGAACTCGACAAACTCCGGGGGCGAGAAGCCGTGCACGTGGATGTGCGGGTACTTCTCCTTGATCGCGCAGAGCAGGTCGAGGTACCAGTCCAGCGGAAGTTCAGGATTCATGCCGCCCTGCATCAGGATCTGGGTGCCACCGATGGCGGCAAGCTCGCCGACTTTCTGGAGCAGCGCGTCGTACGAGAGCGTGTACGCGTCGTGTTCATCGCCATCACGGCGGAAGGCGCAGAAGGTGCACTTGGCGTTGCAGACGTTGGTGTAGTTGATGTTGCGGTCGATGATGTAGGTGCGGAAGGTGTCGCCGTGGATGGCGCGGCAGCGTGCGTCGGCGTAGCGACCGAGCGTGGGGAGCTGCATAGCGCGGAAGATCTCGAGGGCCTGATCGGGCGTCAGGCGGGCCTCGCCGCGAACCACCGCGTTGAGCAGGCCGGTGTCGAGGGCGCTGGTGTGCGGGCTGGTCTTGGGAGGGGTGTAGAGGTTGGACATGGGTTCGATCCTCGAAGGCCGCGGCTGGGGTGCTGGACTGTGAAGAGTTCGCCAAGGCCGAGCGGAGGCTTCGGAGTTTTCAGGATTCTTTGAAAGATAGGTTCTGTCGAGCCAGTTTGCAAGCCTGCTCGGGCCTGCGTTTCCGGACCTTCCCGCGTGCGAATCTCCCCTGCGGCAGACCTCGGACCCCCGCTGAATCCCCGGAGGTTCTGGGCCGATGCACCCACTGCGGCACGGATGTTCAGGGCCGCGTTGTCGCATTTCCGGAGGCGCGCGTCATGTCACCTGTCAAACCCTCTCACGCCGCCTCGCCCGCGCTCTTGGCGCTCCACCGCGGCGTGACAATCTTCGGCGTGGTCTTGGCGCTGACGGTCGCGGTGCAGGGGCTGGCCTTCGGCTTCGCGCACTTCACCAGCGCGCGGTACACAAACGTCACGGCCCCGACGCCCGCGAGCGACGACAAGGCGCTCAAGGTTGTCGAGACGCCTCCCAAGAAACGCATCTCGCTTGAAGAAGCGATCCATGACCCGCCGGAAACGACTCGCCAGCTCGGCGCCGGCGATTCGACGCTGCGTGCTGTTTCCGAGACCGCGTGCGCGGTGGGCCTGATCAGCGCGTTCGTGCTGCTCGCACAAAGCTGGATGGCGGTCGTCGTCGCCTCGGGCGCGGCGATCATGGGCGTTCAGCGGGCCGTGTTTGGAGCCACAATCATCACCACGCTCTTTGCGATGGCGGTCCCGTGGTCGAGCGCCGTTCCGGCATCGACCGTCACCGGCTTTCTCTGCGGCTACACGCCCATGACGCTCGCCAGCGAGGCGGGTAAGTCAGGTGCGCGGTCGGAATTGGTCGTCGTACTCATCCACGGCGTGTCGCCGATGATCGCGATCGGCTTATTGGTCTGGGCGGTCTCCTCGATCCGGCTTGGCATCGCCGCCGGCATTCTGCAGCACCGGCTCGACCCGGTGATCGAAGCCGAACTGGCGGCGGTGCGTGAGCGCGGCGCCAGCAGCGTGTACGGAACGCGTGCCGCGGGCGACTTTGATCGAGCCATCGCCGCAGCGCCGCAGCCTTTCCGGGCCGAACCGGTTGCGGCACCGGCCCCCGCGCCTGCGATGCCGCGGCCCGAACCGCTGCGGATCGCGGGCGACAACGAGACCGAGCGGGCGATGAAGGAACTCGAGAGACTCTCGCCCAAGCGTCGCACGGCGGACGAGCCGCTGAAGCCGACGGGCACCGACCCTCTGCGCCGCCCGATCTGAAGCGGCCGGTTCGGTTCCCTGACCCTGCGTCAACTGGTCTCCTCGCGAGCATCGCGCAACCCGCGAGCCGAGTCGAAGTGCCCTACTCGTCGATGTCCTCGGTACGCGCGTTCAGGACCGCCTCGCGGAGTTCGTCCCAACCGCGGTCGAAGGCGAGATCGAGTTGGGGGATTACGACCGGGCAGGGCCAGGCATCCGGCTTAACCCGCCGCAGCTTCGCCCAGTCCTTCGCGGTGACGACGATGGCCGCCGCCGCGCTGCGCTGCGCCAGGTTGAGCAATGCACCGGTGGTGGCGACGGAGAACGGGTCGTGATCCGGGCGCACGAACTCTTCGACGTTCGATGCGGTGGCGGCCTTGACCGAGGCGATGAAAGCCGCGGGATTGCCTATGCCGCACGCGGCGACGACGCGTTTGCCACGGAGCCACGCGACCGGCTCCTCGCGCTC
>JBILLU010000192.1:0-6262 GCA_044375915.1 Phycisphaerales bacterium | reverse complement strand
CGGCTTGCGTGCAAGCGACAAGAGTTGTCCACAGGATGTTCGCAGCGACGGCCGTGGCGTGGAGAAGTATTTTTAGGTTTCACTAAGCCCCGCAAAATCCAGTCGATGCGGCGTGCACAAACTCGAATCTCGGACGGTGTTTCTTGTTCCGGTTTTCGATCCGATCTAGATTTGCGTCTCGGTCACGGATCGACCGGATTCTGACGTTTCCGGGAGAGGCCCGAGCGCATGTTGCGCGAGGCCACCCTGCAACCTGTGCGGAGGAAGCGTCGCCCCTCACCCTATGGGCCGAGGCGCGACGGGAGTCTCCTGCGCTCATGTTGCGACCGGAAGTAGCGGGGTCTGTTCATGGACGTTGGCAAGCAGCGGGCTTGATCGGATGCTTCGAGCGGACGGATGCAAGGGCCAGGACGGACACGGAAGGCCCCTTGGATTCGTCACGGACAGCTCGGAGCATCCGCTCGCTTTCGAGCGTGCGGGATGCACGGTCGGAAGAGCGCGGAGCGGGTCGATCGTGGCGACCACCACTTCGAGCATGACGAACTTCAGCGGCGCGAACGCGCCCACCAACTACGCGCCGACACAGGCCTCGGTGGCCGGGCAGGCGACGGGTGTCGGCGGGCGCGAGGAGCGGCACGCGCGGCCTCGGGTGCTGCCGCGGGCGGTCACGAGTCTGGTCGGAACCGCTGCGGAAGCGGCGGGCGTCGTTTCGTCTCCGACGCGCGACCGATTCGTGGCCGCCCTGCGGAGCGCCGGCGTGCTGGAGCGGGTGGATCGCTCGCTGGCGGAAGTGCGGGATGTGCGGATCGATGGCGTGACGCTCGAGATCGCGGTCTCGTCGAAGTTCGTGGCGGATCTCTTGCAGCGGCGCAGCGGCGACGCGTGCGTGCTGGCCGCTCGTGCAATGCTGGGTGCGGACGCGGAGGTGCGGGTCGTCGTTGATGCGGCGACGGCTCGGGTTTCGCTGCCGGGCACGGAGCAGGCTGACGAAACGCAGCCCCGGGTGGAGGTGGTTCGCCCGGTGCGGATGCCGGCACCGCGACCGGCGCGGCATCGGCTGGATGAATTCGTCGTGGGCGCGAGCAATCGGTTGGCCCACTCGGCAGCGGTGCGCCTGGCGGAAGGGCAGAACGCCGAGTCGCTGAGCCCGCTGTTCTTCCACGCCCCGTGCGGGATGGGCAAGACGCATCTGCTGCAGGGCATCGCGGCGCGATTCATGGAGCTGAATCCGTCGGTGAGCGTGCGGTGCCTGACGGCGGAGGCGTTCACCAACGAGTTCATCACGGCGCTCAAGGCCGGAGGCATCGAGGCGTTCCGGCGTTCGTACCGTCGGCTGGGGCTGCTCTGCATCGATGACGTGCATTTTCTCTCCAGCAAGGACGCGACGCAGACGGAGCTATTGCACACGCTCGATGCGATCGCCCAGGGCGGCGCGAAGATCGTGATGGCGTCGGACGAGCATCCGCGCGAGATCCGCAAGTTGTCGAGCGCACTTTCCAGCCGGTTCATGTCCGGCGCGGTGCTGCGGATCGAGGAACCGGACGAGGCGCTGCGTCGGGCGTTGGCGGATCGGCTGTCGGCCAAGCGCGGGATCGCGCTCGACTCGAGCGGCGCGCAGGCGCTGGCGGGAGCCGCGTGGCGCTCGGTGCGAGAGCTCGAAGGCGTCCTGACGCAGATCATGGCCGCGGTGCGCCTGCTGCCGGAACTGGCGATGGCGACGGCGCTGTCGGCGACGCAGGTGCGGCGGGCGCTGGAGCTTGCCGGAGGGCTGAAGCCGGCAACGCCGATCGGCGGGACGACACGGTCGCGCCGGCCGGTACCGATCGCGGTGATCCAGTCGGAGGTTGCGCGGGCGCTGTGCGTTGATCTTGGCGAGATGGCAGGTACGGGGCGGCACCGGCGTGTAGTGCTGGCACGCTCGATCGTGGTGTATCTGGCGCGGCGGCTGACGACGATGAGTTTCCCGGAGATCGCGAAGGCGATGGGCAGACCGAATCACTCGTCGGTGATCACGGCGCACAACCGGTTGCTCGGGTTGCTGAAGGTCGCCGAGAGCGTGGATGCGGGCGGCGCGGAGTCGGAAGAGCTGGCGCTGACGCACGCGGATCTGCGGGCGATCGGCTTGAGCAGCGGGTTGCTGGATTTCTGCCGCGGGCTGGAGCGGACAGCGATCGAGAGCTCCGAGAAAGCGTGAACCCGCCCGGGAGGGTGGGGGGTCGCCGCGCAATCAACCTGAGATGCGGCGGCGGAGCGCTTCAACAGAAGCCTTGTGGGTTTCGTCCGCACCCGGACCACAGACCAGGGCGGCGGCCTGTTCGAACGCGCTGGGCGAGAGCAGCAGCGCTCCGGGCGTGGCGACGCCGTGGGCGCGGGCGAGTGCCTCAAGAGTGCGGCGTTCGAGGCGGGTGAGGCCGAGCTTTCGAGTGAGAACGCGAGTGGCGTAGTGCGAGGGCTTGGTTTCGAGGTCGCGCCAGCGGGTCCAGGCCATGGCGGCCACGGAGCTGGAGGCGGCCAGGGCGGAGGCGGCGATCGCAACCGTGATGACGGTCATCGCGGTGCTGCTGGTGAAGGCGCTCCAGCGCACGGCTTCCCACGGGCTTGTCGACGCGGGTTGATCGCCGACGAGACCCAGGGGTTCAGCGGCGAGGAGCAGCGCGAGATCGCCAGCGCGAGCGGCGACGTCGGCAGCGAGAGGTGCGAGGGATGCGAGAAACGCGACCGTCATGCCGCGCTCTCCCCCACTGCCGTGGTGTCGGTGCCGACGAGTGTCAGGGTGGGCACGGCGGCGGCCAAGCCTTCGCCGGCGCGCCCGATGGCCAGGCGGGCACGGGCGCGAACGCGCGGGTCGGGATCGAGCATGGCGAGACTGCGGAGACGGGAGACGAGCGAAGGCCAGAGCTTGATCTCGCGGAGATCGTGACCGGGCAGGGTGCGATCGGCGACCCAGGCGCCGGCGAGGCGGTGCATCGGACGGGCGTCGTCGAGCATGCGAAGCAGTTGTTCGCCCGCCTGTGCGGAGCGGATCGGCCCGCCGCTCTTGACCTGCGCAAGGACCTCGAGCCCGCGGACGGCGGAGCCGCGGACGCGGTGCCAGGCGTCGTCCTTGAGTTCCATGAGTTTGTCGGCGACGCCCGAGAGTTCCTGCTCGGCGCCGGCGCGGACGCGCTGCACCATCGCGTCCACAGCGTTGGCGCGGACGCGCTGGTCGATCGACGCGGTGGCCTGATCCAGGAGCTGGGTCGCCTGCGTGTCCGGCACTTCGGCGAGCGCGCTGGTCGCGGTGGCGAGATCGCGGGCGGCGGGCCCGGCGAGTTCGTTCGCGCCGAGCAGTACGCGGACAGTTTCGATCAGCACGGGGCGTATCTCGCCGGTGAGGCCGAGGCGGCGGGCGAGCTGAATGGCGACGGAGCGCTCGCGCTCGGAGCTTCGGATCAGTTCGGCGAGGCGGGTGACGACCCACGAGCGATCAAGCCGCAGGGCGCGGGCGAGGGCGACGCGCGAAGACGTGGTTGTCGTGGTGGCTTCGCACAGCAGTTCGAGGTCCTGTCGAGCCATGGCGCGGACGTCGGCGTGGGGCGAGCGGACGAGGACGCGGGCGAGCGTGCGTTCCTGCTCGAGTCGCTCAGCGCCGGGAGCGCGGACAACGTCGGGGGTGGCGGCGATGGAGCGCCGGATGTACGCGGAGCGGGCGACGGTGGCATTCATGTCGAGGCAGAAATCCCCGAGCATGCGAATGGAGCAGGACTGGGTGGCGGCGAAACGCACCATGGGTTCGCGATCGGCGAGGAGCAATTCGCACGCGGCGTCGCGGTCCTTGGCGTTCAGGCCGCAGGCCACGGCGGCGACGCCGCGGCGGGCGTCGGTGGAGAGTCGTTCGATGTGCTCGGCCGGGGGCACGAGCGCACCCAGAGATCGCAGACCGGAGCGGCCGGACGCGGAAGTCGGAGTGCGTTTGTCGAGTGTGGCGACGCGTGACGGCGCGAGCGCGAGTTGCCATGCCGCGAGAACCGCTTCGTGCTCATCGAGGCTCTTGGCGACGATCAGGCGATCGGCACAAGCGCCGGAGACGGCGGTGCGGCCGACCCATTGCCAGGCGCGCAGGCGGGAGAGGGGCGTGGTGTCGCGACGGAGCAGGCCGCGGAGGTAGGAGTGGCCGGACTGTTCACGATCGTGAAGCCACTTGGAAATGGACCCGCCGGCATGGAGGTGGACAGGCTCGACGGCGAGCAGTGCGGCGAGAAGGAGCTTCTCGCGCTTGTGCTGGGCCATCGCGAGCAGAGCGGCACCGATGGAATCGCGGATCAACGTGCCGGCGGCGGCGTCCCAGGTGTGGCGGGTTCGGGCGGCGGCGTCGTGATCGGCGGGGGTGGGATGATCCGCGAGGGCGGCGGAGTCGGGGTCTGCGGCGGCCAGGGCAAGCGAGAGCAGGGCTTGTTCCGCCGCTTCGCAGACGCTCGGATCCGTGTCGCTCAGGAGTTCGACGACCGCGTCAGCAAGTGCCGGATCGGTGGCGAGCTCCGCGAGGGTGGCGACAGAGCGGCGGTCGGCGGCCTCGCGGCTGGTCAGGAGGGTGCCGATGACGCCGGTCCAGCGGCCCCGCCCCGTGGCGGTGGCCAGGTCGCGGATGTCGGGCGGGAGTGCCGCGAAGACGCGGGCGAGTTCGCGGAGCGCGATCTGAGGAACAGGCTCGCGCTCGCCGAAGATGCCATCGGCGACGCGGCGGAGAAGTGCTGCCACGCGAGAACCGTTCGAGGCGGGCTGCGAATCGATCGACGCGAGTTCGAGCAAGGCAAGACCAAGCGGCTCAGCCTCCGCGCTCGAGGCGACTCGAAGCGTCTCGGCGAGGATGGCAACGCGCGCACGTGTCGGCAATCGCACGACTTGCGCAATCGGAGACCGTCTTTGTGAAGCGTGTGTTGACACGACCTTTATAATGTTTCCGATTGCGGGTTTCGTTTGGAGCTTTTCGCGACGCCGCGCCCTGCCAATGGTGCTTGCCGGTCGGACACCCCGACAGGTGGAGCCCGGTGAGGGCACGGGGCGTATGGTGGGTCTGCCGGAGAGTTGCATCGGCAGAATACCTCAGAATGGGTCGAGAATCGTGTGCGGAGCGGGAAGGACGGGTTGGGGGGGGGGGCGGGGTGTTGGAGGCGGGGGTTGGTAGCCGACGGTTTGTGCGGTCGTCGGCGGTCGGCGGTGCGCGGGGCAACGCCGAAGAGCGGGCGGTGGCATGATGAGCCGCTCGCGGGTCCGAAGAGGCCTCGGATCCGAATGGACGCCCTCGCCGCCGGGAGTGAGGCGAGCGGCATAGCACAAGGACTGGACATGAACGTGTCACCCAAGACCCACGGCCTTCAGACGTATCAGACCGTGGTGTACGGGCGATCGCCGCACCCGGAGTTTTTCACGGTCAAGGCCAAGCGCGGGCTGAAGCACGCGGGGATGGACCTCGAGACGTGGTTGCTCCCTGGTGCCCACCTGCTGCGGGTGCAGCTGGGATCGAGCGTGCTGGCGGAACTGGTGCTGGACGGGGACAAGAACCCGCCGGACCACGGGATCGTGCACTCGGCGCACTGCCTGGGCGAGTACGACTACGAGCGGACGTTCGAGGCGGCGGGGATGCACTACATCCACAGCATCCAGACCGAAACGCTGACCGAGACGATCTACGAGTCCACGCTGGACGAGATGCGTGAACACATCCGCGAGCAGTCGTCGCTGCACTACGAGTGGACCGACGCCCGCGGCCGCTGCCTGAGCGCCGTGGACATGCAGAAGTTCGGGCGCGAGCTGCACGTGCAGTCGTACCACCTCGTCGCCAACGGCGGCTTTGTGGCCCGAACGCAGACGATCTTCGAGGCGCGGTGAGACCGCGCGGCGTGCGCGATCGACAGCCGGTCGAGATCCGATCCTTCAGGTGACGTCGCCGGACGCTTAGCGTCCGCCGCGTTGCCAATTGGGCTTGCCCGCGCGGCGGTTGCCCTTCGACGGGTTGCCGGAGTGGCCGCCGTGACCGGTGGGCTTGCCACCGGAGTGACCGCCGCCGTGTCCGGCGTTGGATCGCGGGGCATGGGTGCCGCGGGGCGTCGAGTGGGTGCCCGACTGCGGATGGCTGCTGGTCGGCTTGGGATGCGAGCCGTGCGCGGGCGACGTGTGCGACTTCGCGGGTGCGTGCTCGCGGTGCGCCGTGTGGCCGCCCCGATGGCCCGAGCTGGCGTGGGGCTTGACCTCGCGGTAGCCGTGCGCCGGGCCGTGTGAATGA
>JBILLU010000191.1:0-6289 GCA_044375915.1 Phycisphaerales bacterium | reverse complement strand
GCTTTTCTGTCAGCCAGCCGCTGCTGCGCAACGCAGGTCGTCGCGCCAACACCGCTCCCCTCCGCGTTGCGTCGTACAACCAGAAGGCCGCCGAGGCGACGACCAAGCTCGAAGCCATCCGCCAGCTTGCAGCAATCGATCGCTCCTATTGGCGTCTGTACCAGACCAAGAAGAGCCTCGAGGTCACGCAGCAGCAGTACGAGCTCGCCCAGGCGCAGCTCGAACGCGCCGAGCGACGCGTCCGGGCTGGCAGCGCGCCCGAGATCGAGGTCATTCGGTCACAGGCCGGTGTCGCCGACCGGCTGGACGCGATCATCCGCGCCCAGAACGCTGTGCTGACGCAGCAGCGTGAGCTGAAGCGCGTGATGAACATGCCGGGTCTCACCATCGAGACGCCGACCATGCTCTCGCTCTCGACCGAGCCCGATCTGGTGCTGTATCAGTTCGATCGCGTCGTTCTCACCGAGCAGGCCGTCAACACCCGCATGGAGATGCTCGAGCTCGAGCTGCGTCTGGCCGCCGACGCCGCCAACATCGACCTCGCGCAGAACCGCGCGCTGCCCCTGATCACGATGGACTACACCTACAACGTCAACGGCCTCGGATCCGTCCGCGGCAAGGCGTTCGAGGGCGTCGCCGAGTGGCAGCACACTGATTGGAGCGTCGGGCTCTCCGCCGAGATCCCGCTGGGTAACGAGGCCGCCCGTTCCGCGGTACGCCGAGCGATCCTGACCCGCATCCAACGCCTCAGCACCCGCGATGCTCGCGAGCAGAGCATCCGCCAGGAAGTGCTGAACGCGATCGACACCAGCGAGGCCGCCTGGCAGCGTGTCATCGCCGCCCGGCAGAGCGTCATTCTGAACACGCGGGCGCTCCAGGCCGAGCAACGCCAGTTCGACGTCGGCGCCAGCACCAGCACGAACGTGCTCGACGCCGCCACGCGCCTGGCCGAGGCGCAGCTTCAGGAGATCGGTGCGATCACGGACTACTCGATCGCCCAGGTCGATCTCGCGTTCGCCACGGGAACCCTGCTGGGACAGAGCCGCGTTGATCTCACCATCCCCGATCGCCCGAATCCTGAGCAGCCCGCGCCGAAGGAGGAGATCCGTGGCGAGGGCGAAGCCAAGCCAATTCCAGGCCCGGCATTGCTTGAGCTCTTCGGCAAGAAGGTCGCCGACGACGCGAAGACGAAGAACGCCGAGCCGGCACCCAAGAGCCCCGAGCCCGCAAACGAGCGAAAGACCGAGCCCGCGGAAGCGCCGAAGCAGTAAGGTTCTCGTGGCGGGCGCTCCCTACGTGCGAGCGATGTACATCTGGGGCCCGGGCGACTCACCCACCAGCGGCGTCGATGAACTCCTCGTCGAGATCGACCCGCGCGACACAGGCCCAGGCGTGGTCAGCGCCTTCGGCGGCAAGCCGTGGTGGGCGCTCAGCGACGCCCAGGGCGATGTAATCGCGCTCCTGCACAAAGCCAGCGCATCAACAACCGCCGAGATCGCGGCCCAGTGGACGTACTCCCCGTACGGCGAGGTCCTCACCTACGAGCAGTTCCACCCCCACCCGGTGGTGGTCTTCGGCCACAAGAGTCTGGTGGTGGATCGGCTTGACAGCCAGTCGGTCGCATGGGACACTGACCTCGGCACACTCTCTGAAACGCAAAGACTGATCCCGGGCGCGAAGCTGTTGGCGTACGCGCGGAACCGGACCTACTCGCCGCAGTTGGGAAGGTGGCTGCAGGTCGATCCGAATGCCAGCGGGCAGAGCGCGTCGTCAAGTGTGCTCATGCACGGCGAATCGCCCTGTGCGATCGACATTCGTGTTGAGCTGCGTGAGCGAATCCGTGACGGCCACTCGCTCTTCGGCTACGTCGCACAGAACGCAATCACGAAGGGCGACCCAACCGGCTTGTTCATCGGCGGATTGCTGATGCCGGGGCCTGGCGATATCTTGATGATCGGCGTTCGCGGCCTTCGCGGCGGCTTGGAAGAAATGCTCGGTCAGTACGCCGCCAATCAAGAGGCGGATCTCGATTGGGCGCTCGACTGGTCCATGCCAGATAATGCTCACAGCCGGATGAGCAACAAGTGGGTGGCGGCAGCCTTCGAGGAAGGCCTCTACGGCGGTATGCGTGATGGCCTGCTCGACGCGATCGATCCGACCGGCGGCTACCTGACGCGGAATCTCGACGGGGAAGACGATGGGGGCGGCGGCTCGGACGAACCCGCGATGGCGGGAATGGGCGGAGCAGCCGCGAGAGGAGCTTCGAAGCTGGTCGGGGTATCACGAAAAACATACAATATGCTGCGAAGAGAGTACAAGGCTAATCGAATGAAGTACTGGAAAGAAGAGATTCTGCGTGATCAGAAACTAGCAAAGAATCTACAGAAGTACAAGCCCGAACAAGTAAGGGATGTCCTGATTCATGGACGTGCGCCACGAGGAAAGGGCGGGATTGCAATGGAAATTCATCACAAAAAAGGGCTATATGAGGGCGGGACAAACGCGTTCCATAATCTTCGATTTATGGATATGGTTCCTCACAGAGGACCCAAATTCTATAAAGACCTTCACCCCGGACTCTTCAAATGAATATTTTTGAGTCATTCTATGACGAGTACTCGCATCGCGAAGGCGTTGTTGTTCATCGCGGTTGCCCGAAAGATGGCATTATTTACGCAGAAAAGATCATAAACCGACGATTTCCAAAATCATATCGAACAATGATTGAGATGTATGGCTGGATGCAGGTCTATAGCGATATCGTATACGGATTAGGTCCGGATGTTAGTGATGCTGAATCTGTGCTGGAAGTATCGGTCTTCGAGGGTGTGCATGCCGAGCCGCCGATGTTGAATCGTCTGATACCGATTGTCGCTGTCGGGAACGGAGATCACTTTTGTCTTGACAGCTCAAAAGTAATAGATGGTGATTGTCCAGTCGTGTTGTGGGAGCACGACCATCCTAAGGGCATGATGCAGCGACCAAAGAAGCAGTGCAGTACACTTCTTAAGTGGCTCGAGAAATTGTACGATCGGGACATCTACTAATCTATCTGTGGACGATGCAATAAGCATTGCAACTACGACGGGGTGGGGCGGCTGCACCGGACGAGTTCGCGGCTCGATCCGTCGCTGCTCGCCGAGGGCTACGCCTACGCCGGCGGCGGCGTCGCCAACCGCTCCGAACGGTTCTTCTACGACGGCACGCGGCGTATCCAGGAGTTGATCACCGATCCAGTGGTGGTGAACAACGAAGACGGCGATGTGGCCACGATGGGCGAGGAGAATGAGCAGCGGGGTGGAGGTGGAGGTGGGGGTGGGGGCGGGGGTGGGGATGGTGCTGGTCAGCAACCCGGCCCCGTGACCACGATCTTGTATCTGAAGGCGCAGTACGTGTGGGGCGCGGGGGACTCGCCAACGGCGGGTGTTGATGAACTGCTGATGCAGCAGGACACCAACGGCAAGCAGTGGTATCCGCTGCAAGATGCCCAAGGCGATGTGGTGAGCTTGATCCACATGCCGCTGGGCGCGGGCACGACGCAAGCCGAGGTGGCGGGCCAGTGGACGTACTCCCCGTACGGCGAAGTCCTCACTTACGAGCAGTTCCACCCCCACCCGGCGATCACGCACGGCCACAAGGGACTTGCGATCGACCGCCTTGACGCGCCGGCGCTTTCGTGGGATACTGCGACCAGTTCACTCTCTGACACGCACAGATTGATGCCGGGTGCGACGCTGCTGGCGTACGCGCGGAACCGAATTTACTCGCCGCAGTTGGGGCGGTGGCTGCAGCAGGATCCGAATGAGTCCGGCCTTGGAACGATCACGGCAATTTTGCATCACGGCCGGATGTCGGTTCAGTCTCCATCGGTGGAACTCGTAGCGCGGCTCGCGGATGGGCACAGCCTGTACGGTTACGTTCGAGGAAACCCGCTGAGCGGGTCTGATCCGCTCGGGCTTTACATGAGTCCGTTTGACACGCTCGAGCAGGGGGCGGAAGTAGCGACCAAGCTGGCTGGGATTCTCGGGGACTATGCGCTCCGCCAGATGGACGACATCGAGTGGGCGCTCGATTGGAAGGCTCGTGATGACGAGCCGTGGCAGCAGTTGGACGCGGTAGCGTCGACAGACGATATTGATCTTGAAGCGGGCGACGGCGAGTTCGACGAGCCGATGGCGTCGCTGTACAATCCACGCAGCGCCAAGGGAGCGGCGAAGTTTGCCAAGGCGACGACGCGTACGAAGGACATGGTGAAGGTTCTCAACACTGTGTTCCCAAACTTTAAGTCCGCACAGAAAGCGACAGATGGATTCAATAGCAGAATTCAGGCTCACCATATGTTGCCTAGGCAGTGGAACAAAGCGTTCGAGTTTAAGACGCTTGCCGATGATGTTCCTTGCATTGTACTCTCAAGGCGACAGCATAATCGGATACACAGAGAGTTGCGGGAAAAGTTCAGAGAGCTGAATTCCTTGAAGAAGAAGCCTAGTAGGGATCAAGTGTTGAATACGCTAAGAGATGTCTACCAGAGAATGCGACCAGACGCAACTGCTAGCCTGGGACATATTCCATGAAGCGATACACGCAAACATATGTTTCAGTTTTGCAAAGCGCCGCCCCGGAAGTCATGGCGGCACTCGATTTAATTGATATGTCAAGTGCCACGAAGGTCCATAAATCGGGAGGATCGCTGCTTGTATTGACCGAGCCCGGAGACGCGTTGGTTCACAAAATACTTGCAGTTGCAATCCCAGGCCGTTACGTCAATGTGTGGTCGCATCCTCGAAACACTTGTGAGCGTTTCGACATCGAGTCTGCCACCCACTGTCTCGTAGGATGCGGCGTGCAATTAGGCGACGCGGACGAGATTCCCGGCGGAGACGAGCTCGGCATGCCGTTCGACCTGAGCAACGCGTGTCCGAACTGTCGTGCCGGTGCCGACCAGGTCGGCGGCATGGTGCTCAAGACCCGAGGGCCGAAACCCAAACCGTCTTGGGTGGTTGCCGGTTCAACACTGCTGCTCAACGAAGCTACGATCGCGCCGCTGCGGAAGATTCCGGGTTTCGACGATTGCATCCGTCCTGCTGTCACAAAGAAAGAAGGCCGACCGCTGACGTGGTATCAGCTCATCTCGAACACCGTCTTGCCTCGGCTGAGCGGCACCGGATTCTATCGACAAGACACCGACGGTGAGGGCGAACATGGATGCACACGGTGTGATCGCGGCTACTGGTTCCTGACCAGAGATCGTGAAGGTGTGCAGTGCATCGGTATCGACAAGCCGATCGAGAGCCTTCCTCCAGTGTGCATGACATGGGAGCGGTGGGGGAACGCGTACGACTTCGGCAACAAGCGTCGAATTGCGCCGCCGATGCCCGTTGTCTGCCGAGAGATTGCTCTGAGGTTGTTTGATGTTATGGGGGACGAGCAGTCGTTCTTGGTTCCGCTCGTGCTTAAGTCATGAGGTACGAGCCACCCCCGAGCAGTGGACGCTCAACGCGGAGCGATGGAAGTACACGCATACCGCAGTGTGCACAACTAGGTCTCGCCGCCACGCCGACGCCAACGGCAACCCGACGTACGACTGCAAGCAGTTCTACCAATACGACGCGTGGAACCGGCGGACCCAGGTGAACGAAGCGAGCACCCTGCGCCGGTGGGCGTTCCACACCGCGGGCGTGAAGATGGGCACGCCGTACCTGCCGGACATGGCGGCGTTGCCGAGCGTTTGTGGGAACTCGGCCACCGGCTGGCTGCTCAAGCACTTCAACTACGACGGCGTGGGGCGGCTGTACCGCACCAGTTCGCCGTTGCAGGCGCCGGAAGGCTTGTTCTTCCAGATCGCGAATCCGAATCCTCCGCCTCCTCCTCCGGCCACGCAGCCGCCTTATCTGTACGTCTCAACGCTGAACCGCTCCGAGCGCTTCTTCTACGACGGCACACGCCGCGTACAGGAGCTGATCACCGACCCACTCTTGTACACCGAAGAGGGCGACGCGATCACGATGGCGAACGAGCTGTACGCGGGCCAGCCGGGCAGCAACGTGCTCGTGGCGGGCGCTCCCTACGTGCGTGCGATGTACATCTGGGGCCCGGGCGACTCACCCACCAGCGGCGTCGATGAACTCATCGTTCAGATCGACCCGCGCGACACAGGCCCAGGCGTGGTCAGCGCCTTCGGCGGCAAGCCGTGGTGGGCGCTCAGCGACGCCCAGGGCGATGTGATCGCGCTGCTGCACAAGGCCAGCGCATCAACAACCGCCGAGATCGCGGCCCAGTGGACGTACTC
>JBILLU010000190.1:0-6296 GCA_044375915.1 Phycisphaerales bacterium | reverse complement strand
GGGGGGGGGGGGGGTGGGGGGGGGCGGGGGGGGGGGGGGGGGGCGGGGCGGGGGGCTGGGGCGGGGGTGGCGGGGGTGGGGGTGCCGAAATGGCAGAGGGGAAGGCATCGGGCATTGGGCATCGGGCATCGGGCGGAGAGTGAGTTGGAGAGACCCATGTCCCACCCCCCGGCCCTCGCTCCCATCTGGGAGGGGGAGTGGATGCAGGTACACTCGGGGCATGAGTGATGTTGTGGCAGTTGTGTTGGGGGTGTTGGCGCTGCTGGGGTTGGTGGCGGCGGCGGTGGCGGCGTGGAAGGCGCAGGGGTTGATGGTGGAGCGGGGCGAGTTGCTCGCTCGGGTGGCGAAGGCGGAGGAGGGGCGTCAGGGGTTGGTGGAGGATGTGGCACGCGCGGAGCGGGCGGTGGAGGCGGAGAAGCGCGAGGCCGATGCGCGGCTGCGCGAGCTGCAGGCGCGGCTGGATGCGCTGATCAAGGACGCTGATGAACTGCGGGTGCTCGAGGCGCAGCAGCGCGAGAAGGTGGCGGGGTCGGAGGCGGCGCGGGTGCGGGAGCAGCAGAGTGTGGCGCGGCAGCAGCAGTTGATCGAGCAGAAGTGGAGCGAGCAGCTGGAAGAGATCCGGCGGCAGTCGGGTGAGACGTTCAAGGCGCTCGCGGGAACGACGCTGGCCGAGGCTCGCAACGAGTTGATGAAGATCGCGGAAGAGAAGTTCAAGGGGCAGACGACGATCGCGCAGCAGGAGATTGAGGCGCGGAAGCAGGCGGTGGAGCGGCTGCTCTCGCCGATCTCAGAGACGCTGAAGAAGACGGATGAGAAGCTGGCGGCGATCGAGAAAGAGCGGACGGAGAGTTACGCGGCGCTGCGGACGCAGGTGCAGTCGATGGCGCAGGCGAGCGAGCAGTTGCGAGGGGAGACGGGGAAGCTCGTCAAGGCGCTGAGAGAGCCGCACGTCAGAGGGCGGTATGGGGAGATTCAGTTGAAGCGCGTTGCGGAGCTGGCGGGGATGACGGGGTACTGCGACTTCAACACGCAGGACCAGACGACGGACGGGGATGGCGCGGCGCTGAAGCCGGACATGGTGGTGCGGCTGCCGAGCGAGCGGGTGGTGGTTGTGGACGCGAAGACGAACATCCAGGCGTATCTCGATGCGCTGCAGGCGGAGACGCCGGAGTTGCAGGAGCAGTGCCTGGATCGGTTCGCGCGGCACGTGGCGGAGCAGGCGCGGGCGCTGTCGTCCAAGAAATACTGGACGCGGTATGAGGGATCGCCGGAGTTTGTGGTGATGTTTATCCCGGGCGATCAGTTCATTGATGCGGCGTTGTCGCGAAGGCCGGAGATTCTCGAAGAGGCGGCGCGGCAGAACGTGCTGCTTGCGAGCCCGAGCACGCTGATCGGTTTGCTGCGCGCGGTGGCGGTGGGCTACGGCGAGCAGAGGCTGGCGGCGGAGGCGGCGACGCTGCGGGAGCTCGGCAAGGAGTTGCACGAGCGTGCCAGTGCGGCGTTTGAGCATGTGGCGAAGCTCGGGAAGGCGATCGAGTCGGCGGGGGATCACTTCAACAACTTTGTGGGCAGTTACGAGCGACGGCTCGAGCCGACCTTGCGGAAGTTTGAAGAGGCGAATGTGAAGGGTGCGAAGGAGTTGCCGGAGCTGAAGCCCGTGGCGACGCAGTTGCGGTTGCCGGACACAAGGTAACTGGGCAGAGAACAGTGCCGCGCCGATGTTCCCGTCGCCTATTCATGATTGTGGTCAGCGTTCTCCAGCCCAAAATTTTGCACGAGATATGGAAGGTGTTTGGGTTCCGGAACTCTGCACTTGAGTTATGCTGCGTGCTCAAACTCCGGGGGTGGCGTCTTCGAGGTCCACCCTGTGGAATGCAGCATGTCCGCGGCACACGGAGAGTCGCAACGGATTTTTTGGAGGAATGGGAATGCGCGTGTGGAAGCAGTTGGGCGTGACGGCGGTGTTCGGGACGGTGGCCTTTGTCTCGTCGGCCGAGGAACTTCGCCGGTTCCACTTCAAGAACCCGGTTGCGATGCGGCTGGACCCGACACGCGTTGCGGTGCAGAGCGCGGCCGCACGCGGCGATGTCTTGGAGTTCCCCGGATACTTCCGCGACCCTGATGCCTTCCAGTTGCCCATGCCTCAGTGGCGGCTGCTTGCCAGCGATGAGGCGGCACTCTCGAATGGGGACGTCGCACGCAACGTCGCGATGCTCGCCGGGCTCGCTCAGGCCGATTTCGTCTCGCCGGTGTTCCTCGACGATCGGGGCGATCCGATCGTGCTGACGCAGGACCTCTTGATCGGCGTTCGCGAGGACATTCCCGTGGCCCGGGCCCGGGAGATCGTCTCGCGGTTCGGCGTTGTGGTGGAAGAAGGCATCGGGACGTTGCCGAACGGGTTCAAGGTGCGGTCGGGTTCGCGCGACGGTATCGAGGTCTTGAGCCAGGCGAATCAACTCGCGCTCATGGACGAGATTGAGTTCGCCGAGCCGGACATGATCGTCACCAGCCGCGAAGGCTTGATCCCGAACGATCCGTTCTTTCTGAACTGCTGGGGCCTGCACAATGTCGGTCAGTTTTTCGGTTCGGTCCCCGGCGTTGATCTCGGGGCGGTCGAGGCCTGGGATACGACCACTGGCAGCAGTGCCATCATCACTGTCGTGATTGACGGAGGTGTCCAGTCGTCGCACCCGGATCTGTCGGGGCGGGTACTCACCCCCGGGTTTGATGCGACCGGCCAGGGCGGTGCGGGCGAGCCGGTCAGCGCGTGCGACAACCACGGCACACGGGTCGCAGGCTGCATCGTGGCGAAAATCAACAACGGCGTCGGTGTCGTTGGAATCGCCCCCAACACGCGGGTGGCCTCGGCGCGCGCAAGGATCCCCAATTTCCCGTGTAACGGCACCGGAACCCTGCAGTTCAGTTGGATTGCCAACATCCTTTCGTGGGCGCAATCCATCGGGGCACGGGTCACGAACAACAGCAACAACTACAGCCCGACGTCGTCGATCGTGGATGCAGCGTACCAGAGCACGTACAACGCCGGGATCATCCACTTCGCTTCCGCGATGAATGACGGGATTGGCACGGTTGCATATCCGGCGAACCTGCCGGTGGTGAATTCAGTCGCGTCGCTGGATTTCGATGGGACCAGATCGTTCTTCAGCAACTGGGGACCCGGACTGGATTTCTCCGCGCCCGGCAACCAGATCGCGACCACCGATCGGACCGGTACCGATGGAGATGACGTCTCCGATTATGACTATGCCACCGGCACGTCCTTCGCGTCGCCCTACGCGGCCGGAGTTGCGGCCCTCATCCTCTCGCAGCGTCCGTGGCTTACGCCGCCTCAGGTCGAGACGATCATGCAGACCACCGCGCGTGACCTGGGCGCAACCGGGTACGACACGGATTTCGGTCACGGATTGGTGCGTGCCGATGCAGCGCTGCAGGTTGTGAACGGGCGGTGTCCCCTGACGTGGGAGCAGCGTGGTGCATCGCCCGGTCCCTCCGCACGCGTCGGTTACGCCATGGCCTACGACGCCCAGCGAAACGAACATGTGCTCTTTGGCGGCGACAACGGCTCCGGCCCGGTCGGTGATACGTGGGCCTGGAACGGATCGTCGTGGCGATTCGCGGCTTCGACGGGCCCGTCACCCCGCGCCCACGCCGTTGCTGTGTTCGATTCGGCGCGAAACCGTGTGGTGCTCTTTGGCGGCCGGAGCGGCAACACCTATCACAACGACACTTGGGAGTGGAACGGGTCAGCGTGGGTGCTGGTTTCGACGGCCAATGCACCGTCGCAGCGTGCGGTCGCCGGAATGGCGTTCGACTCGCTGCGAAATCGGGCCGTCCTCTTCGGAGGCAACGGACCTTCAGGCCATCTGGGAGACCTTTGGGAGTACGACGGTACCAACTGGCTGGCCAAGCCCACACCGCCCGTCGGCGCGCGGGAGTGGCCCGGGCTCGCGTTCGACTCGGTTCGCGGCGTGCTCGTGCTCTTCGGCGGATCTCCTCCTCAAGCATCGCAGTCCTTCAACGACACGTGGGAGTGGAACGGGGTCACGGGGGCGTGGTCGCTGCGGGACTCGGGCGCGAACGGCCCCCCAGGACGCGGGAACAAGAACCTCGCCTTTGACCCGGTGCGCGGTGTCACCGTCGTACTCAGCGGGTACGCCGGGGTGTTCCGTCCTGACCACTGGGAGTGGAACGGGTCGGTTTGGACGCAGCGCCACATTGCGATACCGGAGGCCCGCTACAGCCATGTGCTGACGTACGACTCGCTCCGGAACCGTTTGGTTTCGTTCGGCGGAGAGGTTGCCTCGGCGGCGCTCCGGGACACGACGTGGGAGTTTGACGGCAGCCGATGGATCCCGATGTCCGGGACTGGCCCATCTCCGCGCTTCGGTGCCGCGCGCGCGTTCGTACCCGAACTCGGCGGCGCCGTCATATTCGGCGGAGTCACCGCCTTTGCACAGCCTTTCTCTCCCATTTCCGATGAGCTTTGGCTCCAGAGCCCATCCGGTTGGGGCCGTCTCGACAGCTCCGGTCTGTCCGGCCGCGCCTACGCCAATCTCCACTCCATCGGGAACGGGCAACTGCTCCTGTTCGGCGGCCTCGCCGGTTCCGATGTTGGCAAGAACGACCTCTGGCGATTTTCCAATGGCACGTGGTCTCAGTTGTCCCTGGCCGTTCGGCCACATGCGCGCTGGGGCGCCGCCTCGTGTGTCTTCGCCAACGGTGCTTTGGCGGTCTTCGGCGGGCAATTCAATGGATCTCCTGTCGTCAACGACCTGTGGCTCACGACCGCCAGTAATCCGCAGGGCTGGTTGGGGTACCAGTTTCTCCCCGGGGATTCGCCCAGTGCACGCGACTACCCCATGATGGCCTACGACCCCATCCGCGACGAAGCCATTCTCTTCGGCGGTCGCAACGCCTCCGGCTTCGACCTCGACGACATCTGGCGCCTCCGCTTCGTCTCCGGCACGCCCGAATGGACCCAGATGGGTTCGCTCGGGAGTATCCAGAGTTGGCGGGGTGGCTCGATGTTCTGGGATCCCGGGCGGCAGCGCATCCTGCTCTATGCCAAGCAGCAGTTCGGCTTTGATCAGAACGCCTCGGTGGTGCCCGCCGTCTACGAATGGACTGGCACGTCCTTCGTGCCTGTCGCTGTGGAACAGCCCCCGAGCCTGCGCCGCTTCGCCGCGATCGGTCCGACATCCAATGCCGGCGACATCCGCCTCTTCGGCGGCCTTCGCACTTCCGATTCCGCGATCCTCGGCGACACCTGGGCCTTCAACGGCGTTGCCGAGCCGAGCTTCCCCGTGCCCCCCTCCGGTGCCGGCTCCTACGAGCGCGGCACCACCGTCACGCTCTCGCTCCCCGTCGTCATCGGGCAGTCGCCTGCACTGTCGTGGAAACGCGATGGGTCCCCGCTCGCCGACGGTGTGACGCCCGCGGGCTCGATCATTTCAGGCTCACAGTCGGCTGCACTCGTGATCTCCAACGTGCAACCAGCCGACGCCGGCCTGTACATGTGCTTCGCCTCCAACCCCTGCGGCAGCGCCACATCCTCCGCCGCCACCGTCCAGGTCACCGTGAACTGCCCGTCGGACTTCAACGGGGATCTCTTCGTCGATGACTCCGACTTTGTCATCTTCGCGGAGGCGTACAGCTTGCTCGACTGCACCGATCCAAGCATGTCCCCGGGCTGCCCCGCGGACCTGAACGGTGACGGTTTCGTCGACGACCCCGACTTTGTGATGTTCGCAACCGCCTACGAGCAGCTGCTCTGCCCGTAAGTGTCGCTCCCTCGGGGTGATTCTGGATCATCCATCTGTGGCATTCCGGGGCCCGCGCGTTCTGTGTGGAGGTTGGTGCTGCAGCGGAAGTTCCGTGTACTCCCGCGTCCGAGCCGTTCGGCCGCTGACCGGCCTCGCGAACTCGGCCAACTCTCCCCCCAACCCCCCGCTGCGCGGGGAGGGGGTGCGCTCGGGGCGTGCTGAGGTGTGGGCTTTCGTGAGTCGTTCGCCGGGTGCGGTAATGATGGCCATTGAACCCACCCCCCGGCCCCCTCCCTCGGGGAGGGGGAGTGTGCATCACACACGGAAGCGGCCGACGACGGCTTGGAGTTCTTCGGCCTGGCGGCTGAGCTGAGCGGCGGCTTGGGCGGCTTGTGAAGCGCCCTCGGTGGACTCGCGGGTGATGGCGTTGATTTCCTCGACGCTCTTGGCGATCTGGTTGCTGGTGCCGGCCTGCTCGTCGGCGGCGGCGGCGATGGCCTGGACCATGCTGCC
>JBILLU010000189.1:0-6301 GCA_044375915.1 Phycisphaerales bacterium | reverse complement strand
CATCGGCCCGCAGGCGCTGCACTTCCTCGACCAACCCGGCGGCGGAGGAGAGGCGGCCCACGACCTCAATACGCCCTTCGATCGCGAACTGGGCGCGAAGCCCTTCGACGAGCACCGCGTGATCGTCAACACACAGCACGCGGATGGCGTGGTGCATCGCGGTCGCGACCGGCGGCCCGCCGGCGCGGGACGCATCGACGAGCTTCAATGCAGCGACCGATGACGCAGCGGCTCGCGCCGCCTGTGACAAGGCCGGATCGAGTGCAATGGCGGAGGCCATGGGCTTGTTTCGAGATGTCATGAGCGACGCTCCTTGGTCTTGCGGCTGCGACTGCTGCGCTGTTGTGGCTCGCGCGTGGCAGAGGGCGCCTCGCTCGGCTGCTGGATCAGGCTTCCCAAGACGTGGCGCAGCGAGAGCCAGTCGTCGGGTGGATCGATGATCACCGGTTTGAGCGCGTCCCATTGACCGCGGAGGTTCTTCTTCGGCGTGCCGAGCAGCACGGACACCCGCTTGCTGCCGGCGCGTTGCCACACGACCGCGCTCCGCAAGGAGGCTGCCGTTGGCTCGGTGATCCAGACGTCGCAACTGCCCGGTCCCCTGTCTTTGGAGATGTGCAGCTCCAGGCCCGAGCTGATGACGATCTGCGTCGCGAGCGCCGAGCTGGCTGCACTCCGGATCGAGATTGCCGCGGACGGATGGCCCGGAACGCTGGTCGGATCATCACCTTTGCGAGGCGCGACGGTTCGGAGCACGATGACGACCGTGGTGCCGTGGTTTGGTTTCGAGTGGATCTCAAGATCGCCGCCGGCGCGCATGACGGCCTTGCGTGCGAGCGGGAGCCCCAGCCCGGTGCCGATGCGTCGCGGCTTGGTCGTGAAGAACAGATCCATCGCCCGGTTCTGGATAGCCTGGGTCATGCCTCGCCCGTTGTCCTTCACCGAGAGACGCAGCCAGCGACCGTCGTCCGACTTGGCCGCCGTCAGCTTGATCCAGGATCTTCTGCTCCGCACCGGCATCGCTTCGCCCGCGTTGACGATGAGGTTGAGCATCGCCTGAGTCAGCCAGTGCGATGCGATCGCGACCGAAGGGAGCGATGTCGAGAAGGTGGCGGACAGATGGACGCGGCTCGGGATCGCTTTGCTGATCAATGGACCGACGTGTCGCCACCATTGCGAGAGATTGGTGACGCCGGACCCCACGACACTCGGCCCGGAGCCATCGGGATCGAGGGCCAAGTCGTGCAGGCCATCGCTGAGATTCTGAAGATACGCCACCGAGCGCCGTACGGCGCTGAGATGGGCCTGAGCCGCGGGCGGAATGCCGGCATGCTCGAGCGCGTTGAGCCGGGCCCGGACCGGCAGCAGCACGTTGTTCATGTCGTGGCCCAGACCGGCGGCGAGGGTGCCAAGCGCCGCGAGGCGATCGGCGAGCTGCAGCCGCAGGCCCGCAGTGGCCAGCGCGCGGGTCTGCTCGGTGATCAGTTGCTGCAGACGGTCGCGGTCCTTGATCACGTCGGAGCTGACGTCGATCTCGCTGGTCACCTCGCGGACGATGCCGATGAAGTACGGTGCGACATGCGGCGGCAGATCCGCTCGAGACATCGAAAGCTCGATCTGGATCGGGCGTCCATCCTTCCGGACGGCGTCGAAACGCCGCGTTCGTTCGAGCACCCGGGTGTCACCCGCGTTGCGGTACCGATCCAGGTAGCGATCGAGCGCCGACCGCCGGGGTTCGGGGATCAGGACCTTGACGTTCCGGCCAAACAGTTCCGCGGGCGTCCAGCCGAAGACGTTCTCAACCGAGGCGCTGGCGGATTGGATGAACCCGCTGGCGTTCATCGTGATGATGGGGTCGAGCATGGGGGTCACCGGAGCCGCTTTCGCGGCACTCCTGGGAGCGAGTTGCTCCCGCCCAACGCGTGCCGTGCTCCGAGATACTGGAGCCATGCAGCAGTCTATGAATCGTCGGGGTCGAGACCAGCGGCACGCGCCGGATCCTCACAAAACAGGGAATGTTCCGCGAACGCCAAGCAAACCGAAACACAACAAAGCGGGCGGATGGCTCCAGACGCGGTGTTCAATGGTGAGTACAGAAAAACGAGAGGCACCCAGCGCCTCTCGCTCACAAATCAGAACCACAGGTTTCGACGTAAAAGTTCCTAGGCGGTGCGGCGGCGGCGCACGGCAAAGCCGATCAGCGGCGCACCAGCGAACGCAAGAACGCCGGGGCTCGGCACCAGCACTGTTGCGGAGAACCCGAAGTCATCCGTGCTGCTGAAGCCAAGCAGCGAGGCGGGGACGACGACCTCCGACCACTTGACGCCGTCCCAGGTCACGAACTGGAACGGTGACGCCGCGTTCAGACCGAGCGCAACGTTCGAGATCATGTTGAAGCGGAACGTCGTCGTGTTGCCGGAGGCGAGGTTGGCCCAGGCGAATCCGTCGCCGCCGCCGTTGCTGTTCCAGGCGAAGTTGCCGGACGCGATGCGGGCGTTGGGGCCGTTTGCCCCGATGACCACGTTGCCCGCCGTGTCCTTGATGAACGCCTGATTCACGCCATCGGCGACCGAGTCCATGTGGATGTTGCCGCCAGTATTGGCTCCGCTGACGAGTTCCTGATCGATCAGGGCCATGAAGGCGAGACCGGCGCTGGTATCGGCGGCGACGAAGGTGATGCGGCCGTTGGTGTTCACGCCGCTGGCGTTGATCGACGCGTGAACGGATGCAAGCGAGGTCCCGAGCCACTGGTTCGGGCCGTTGCCGAACGCCATGGTCGAGAGCGGACCGGAGTTCAGAACGATCCCGCCGCCGATGGCGGAGATGCCGATCTGGGCGGCGTTGCACGACGCCGCGATACCGGTGGCGGCGATGAGAGAGATGAGGACCTTGGAAGTCATGGGAGAGCCTTTCAATGCACTGCGAAGCCGACCGACACGCTCGCCCACTCACAGGTGGATGCCTCAGCGCTGGCGAATATCCGCACGCCGTGAAGACTGACGCATGCCCGGCTCGTTGCCACGCCGTCGACCGCGAACGAACCGGATCGGCGTGATGAGGGAATTGTGCTTGAACGCGTGTGGAGCCATTCTTCTGTGTGCTTCGCCGCACCCGCGGGCGTGTCTGGTATCGAGATCAAGCACACTTCCCCGTAGCAATTGCACACGCTTGCACCGACAATGACTCGACACTAGATGTGCAAGTGTTCGTGATGTCACGGGCACCGACGAAAGGACTTCTATGCTCGGAACCATTCTCTTGATCGTTCTCGTTCTCATGCTTCTCGGCGCGCTTCCGCTCTATCCGCACAGCCGCAAGTGGGGCTACGCCCCGGGCGGCGTGCTCGGGTTGATCCTGCTTGTTCTGGTGATCGCGATGCTGCTCGGTTACCTGAGGTAGCCAACAGCCAACGCAGCTCGGCCCGCCCGCGGCCGAGGCAGCGCCGCATAGACGTCCGGGCTCAGCCCTTGGTCGTCACCCCGCGTCGCGACCGACTCGAAGGAGCACCATAATGGCAGACAACACGACGGACCAAGATAGCGAGCTGCGCTCGCGAGCAGACTCTGCCGCGTCAACCGCAGCGTTCCAGGGCGTCCACGCCGAGCAGCCCGCAACGCTCGATGCGCGCCAGATGGCGGCGATAGACGAGCGCCAGGACGAACTCATGGCACGGCAATCGGCCGACAGCCGGTCCCCTTCGCACCTGCAGCGCTCCCGGGGATGGCAGATGCTCGCGGTTGGCTTTGCGCTTGTCGTCGGCCTCATCATCATTGTCGCCATGATCTACGGCGTTCCCGGCGCAACCGCCATCCGTTACGCCCTCGTGCTTCTCGCGCTGCTCTCAATCGGTGGCATGCCCATCTGGGTGCTCGTCAACTGGCGAGGACTCGAGGAGCGAGACGCTCGCCGCCAAGCAGTGCAAGAGCAGGTTGTGCACCAGATGCCCAAGTAACGGGTGCCACGACCGTCCACCCGTTCTCGCACCACAAAAGAAGGAACCTCATGTCCGCACAACGCCTTATCGGATTGATCGTCATCGTCATCGGGATCGGCCTGCTGGTCGTCGGGCTCCGTGCGTCGGATTCGATCGCGTCGCAGTTCTCCAAGTTCTTCACCGGATCGCCCACCGATCGAGCGGTGTGGTTCACGCTTGGAGGGATCGCCGCGATCGTCGCCGGCCTGGCGGCAGTGACGATCCCTGATCGGTTCCTGAATCGATAATGAACACCCACCGCACGCGCAGGACGCGCAGTGCTCTTCACAGATGAAAGGACGCGCATGGAAGATCGCACCGACCCACACATGGAATACGCCGCACGCATTGCAGCGGACGCTCTCGGAGTAGACCCGCGTCGTGCGGGCACGGCACGGCTGGCTCGCGACCTGGGTAACGCCGTGCTGCGCCAGCATTGTGCGAAGCCGCGCTACAAGATCACCACCGACGTCGTCGTTCCGCTGCCGAAGCCGAAGGTGCCGAAATAATCGTCAGAAGCCCGAGGTGTGCGGCTGTCACGCCCGCCCGTCACGCGGGACCGGGCAGTTGCGAAGGTACTCGAGCAATTGGCCGACCGACGCCGTCGCCAAGCCGATGCACGTGTCGGCGCCGCCGTAATAGATGCGGATCGTGCCGGTGGGACGATCGAGAATCCACCCGCACGGGAAGACCACGCCGCCAACATCGCCGTGCCGCTCGTAAGGTGTCTCCGCGGCGAAGACCCAGTCGTCGGACCTTCGCAGCACCTTCCGTGGGTCCTCCAGATCGAGCAACGCCAGACCGAGGCGATAGAGGCAGCCGCCAGCGGTCTGACGCACGCCGTGGTAGAGGATCAGCCAACCCTCATCGGTCTCCATCGGCGGCGGGCTGAGCCCGATCTTGTTGGCGTCCCACCACGCGCCGCGCCGCGCATGGAGCAGGATCTGGTGATCGCCCCAGTGAATCAGGTCGGGCGAGAACGAGAGCCAGATGTGGGCCCCCGAGCTTCCCGCCGACACGGGACGATGGATCAACGCATATCGCCCGCCGAAGCGACGCGGGAAGAGCGCCGCGTCCTTGTCTTCCGGAGGCATCACCGGACCAAGCCGCGTGAACGTCACGAAGTCCTTGGTTCGAGCCAGCGACACCAAGGGCCCGCTGGGCGAGAACGCGGTGTAGGCGATGATCCACTCTTGACGTTCCTCGACCCAGGTGAGCCGCGGGTCCTCGATTCCCCACGCTTCTTCGCTGTGCTCGAGCAGATCAGGCGAGAAGCTCGGCACGGGATCGATCCGCCAATCCGACACGCCGTCGCGGCTGCGCGCGACGGTCAGGTGCGAGTGACCCCGCCGATCCTCCACACGCACCAAAAGCAGCGTCTCGCCGTTGAACTCGCACGCGCCCGCGTTGAAGACCGTGTGCGCCGGATACGGCCACTGAGCAGCAGTCAGAATCGGATTCGCCGGGGAACGCTGGAACAACATCGGATATCCGTTAACCACGCGTGGGCTCCTGTGGTGCGACTGTGAGAGAGGCGTGTGACGGCACCGCGTGGTCGCCCATGGGGTCGTCAGGATCGCCGGACCCCGGATGAAGGAAGCAGCGCTGACGCTTCGCCATCTCGCCTTCGGCGTGAATGATCGAGGTCCACAGGAACGCGAGCGTGGACTCGGCGCCTTGATTGCGATTCACCCCGCCCGCCATGAGTCCGTCGTAGCACGACCCGTCGGGCTCGACGCCGACGATGAGACCTTCGCTATTGCCGCCCCGGAACCACGCGTGCGCTCGGCGAAGCGACGTGAGATACACGTCCTCGCCCGACAACTCGTATCCCGCCAGCGCCGCGTCGGCCATCGTGACGGCCTCGACCGGTTGTTGGTCGTACCGCGCCTTGGTCTCCCCGTGCGAGAACCATCCGTTGCTGCCGACGGGCTCGAACAGCCCTGCGCTCGTGGTTTGCGCCTCGAGGAACGCGAACGACGCCGCGGCCACCGATCCGAATCCCTCGTCGGGCCAGCAGCGTTCCGCGACGAAAAGCGCGTGCGGCAGCACGGCGTTGGCGTACGTCATCCGCGATTCGAACCACACCCAATTCGGGCGCCGCGAGCGTTCAAAGCACTCCACCAGGTGCCGAGCCGCGCTGCGTGCGATCGCTTCGACACGTGGGACCACATTGTGGTCGATTCCGCGGAGCCGGCCGAACGCGATCACAACGTACGCCTGAGCCCGCAGGCTCCGCAATTCTGCGAGCGTGGGAAGGGCCCGCTGCATGAGCTCGAGCGCCAGATGCCGCAGGTCATCCGGCAACCTGCTGGACACCACATCGGCGAG
>JBILLU010000030.1:0-24567 GCA_044375915.1 Phycisphaerales bacterium | reverse complement strand
CCGATGGCGCCGATACGCATGATGGAATCCTCGGGAGAAATGCTGGTGGTTGAGGCTTGGCGGAACGATAGGTGTCAGAACGAAGTCTGTACAAGCTGCACAACGCAGGTTTAAGACAATGGGGTGCTGGCCGACGCGGTCGGCGGAGAAACTCCGCTAGTTCCAGGGATCCTCGCCCGCCTCCTCGGCGGGGTCGATGTACTCCACCGGAACGGTGCGCCCGGTCTCGATGCTGCGACGTTCCGCGTCGAGCAGGCAGGTCACGTCCAGCGCGTCCTGCACCGTCGCCCGCGGCGTCACGCCCTTGGTAACGATCTCGACAAAGTGACGCACCTCGGCCTCGTAGCCCGTGGTCGTGGGAAGTTCGATCGCTTTGCTCTCATGCGCATCGCTCAGCATCACTGGCTTGTCGCCGCGGGCGAGGTCAAAGTCCGCGGTCGCCTTCTCGAAATTGGCGACGTACCGCATACGGAAGCCGAAGCCTGCGTGCTGCCCCCATCCGCCGCTCGCGACCACGATCTCCGGTGCGCCCGAGCCTTTCGCGTAGTGATACACCGTCGTCAACTGCTCCAGCGATCCGACGCTCGTAACCGCCTCGGGCCGGCCGAACGTCCAGAGCACAAAGTCGCTGTCGTGGATGTGCAGGTCCAGGAGCGCGCCGCCCGAGCGATTTGCGTCGCCATAGAACGCGGTGTTCCACGTCGGCCGGGAGCCTCGACGTTCAAACTCCACGCTCCGGCACGCGCCGAGCGACCGGTCCTTCACACGGTCGTGCAGCCACTCCCATCCGGGCCAGAACCGCATCACCATCGCCGGCATGCACACGCGGTCGGCCTTCGCCGCCGCCTTGTGCACCCGCAGCACGTCTTCGGCCAAGAGCGCGAGTGGCTTCTCCACCAGCACGTGCTTGCCGCCCGCCAGCGCCGCGATCACCAGCCCCACGTGCGTGTCGGTCGGGGTGCAGATGCTGACCGCTTCGACGCTCGCGTCTGCCACCAATCCCGCGGCGTTGGGCGACATCTTGACCTTCTTGGGGTCCACCGGCACCTCGCCCGCGTTCACCTTGATGTTCCCGCCGCTGGCGTTGTCCGACAGGTCCTTGGCCTTGGTGTCCGCGATCGCCACCAGCCGCGAGTGATACCCCGCATTCTCGGCGCTCAGGAACGCCTGCACATGTGTGCGCCCCATGAACCCCAGACCAACGACACCGACGCGGAGTGGATTTGCCATGGTCTCTAGAGGCCTCGATGAAGTTGCGGAAGCAACCGAAGGTTGAGAGGGGGTGGGTGGTGGGGGCGTTGCCGCGGAAGGAGGGGTCATGGTTGCTTATCCGGCGATACGACGGACTAGATCACGGGCGATAGCGATGTCTTTCTCGCGCGAGTCGCCCGCCTCGCGTTCGATCATGAAGTCGACCCGCAACCCGCGAGCAGCGTCGAAAAACTTCTGCCAATCCACCGCCCCGGTCCCCGCAGGTTCCTCGCTGCCCCATGAGCCAGGCTTGGTCGTCGGCTTGGCGTCCTTGATATGAATCTGCAGCACGTGCGGCGAGAGCTTCCGAAGCGCCTCGATCGGGTCGCCCATGCCGTACAGAATCATGTTCGCCGGATCAAAGTTCACGCCCACCTTGGCCTTCTTTGGCAACGCGGCGTTCAGTTCCTTCAGCACGCCCAGGAGCGTGTCCGCATCTTCCTGCCCGGTCTCGAACGCCACGCGGACGTTGCGAGCCGCGAAAACCTCGGCGATCTGTCGCAACCGCTCAACCATCCGTGCCCGCAGCGGGTCACCCGCCTCGTGCGGCAGGAACCCAGCATGGAACGTCACCAGCGGAATGCCAAGCCTCGCCGCGAAGATCGCGTTCCCCTCGGCGGTCCGCAAATTCGCCTCCCAGTGCTCATCGGGACGCACGCCACCGGTCAGCTTGATGGTCTCGAGCGTGGAATAGTCCTCGCCCTTGGTTCCCATCATGCCGCTGGCGATCGTGATGTTCGCGAGTTTCAGGACCCCCGCGGTCTCGTCTGCCCTCCACGCGCCCTCGCGCACCGGATCGAGGTGCAACTGCACCCGCCGAATCCCCAGCCCCGCGATCTTGTCCGCTAGGTCACGCGGCGACTCCGGCCTCAACGACCACGAGCACACCCCGAGTTTGTCCATGATGTTGGCCATGAAGCGATGTCTTTCCTCTCCAATCTGAGCCCTTAAGCCTTCCAACTCCCATCACACCTTGACCGACGCCTTCGCCGGCTTGGTCTCCGCCAGCGAGCCGTCCGCCGCGCTGGGCACCCAGCGTACGAACCCTTCGATCGCCTCGTACTCCGCGAGGCCGAGCTGATCGTACAACTTCGCGGTGTTGCGATTGCGCTGCTCGGCCCGCTGCCAGAACTCGCGCTGGTCGTTGGGACCCGGGAACAAGGCACTGTCTTTCTGGCTCTCGTGCTTGAAGATCGCGTAACGCTTGCGCATTACCTCATCAGGCGACAGCGGCACCGCCATCTCGATCTGCTCCGGTTCCCACTCCTGCCACGCGCCGCGGTAGAGCCACAGCGTGCACTGTTTCATCCACTCGCGCCCGGCGAGCCGGTGCATCGCGGTCGTGATCGCCGCCAGACACACCCGGTGCGTTCCGTGGGGGTCTGAAAGGTCGCCGGCCGCATACACCTGGTGCGGCTTCACGCGCTCCAGGAGCTCCATGGTGATTTGGATGTCTTCCTCGCCGATCGGCTTCTTCTTCACCCGACCCGTCTCATAGAACGGCAGATCGAGGAAGTGAATGTTGTCCGCCTTCACGCCGCTGTAGCGAGCGCCGGCCCGGGCCTCGGTGCGGCGGATGAGTGTCTTGATCCGCTGCAACTCCGGCGAATCCACCTCGCCCGCCTTTTTCTTGCGGACGAACTCCTCCACGCTCCGCTCGATCGCGTCTGCGGCCTTCTGCCCGATGTCGCCCAGCCGGTCCTTGAACGCCTGGGCAAACTCCGACACAAAGTCCGCGTGCCGGATCGCCGATTCGTCCCACACCGCGATGTTGCCGCTGGTCTGGTACGCGACGTGCACATCGTGCCCCTGATCGCACAGACGGATGAACGTGCCGCCCATGCTGATCACGTCGTCGTCGGGGTGTGGGCTGAAGAGCACCACGCGCTTGGGGAACACCTCATGCCCCGGCACGCTGATACGCCCGTGCCGCTCCGCCTTGTCGGCGGGCTTGCCGCCCGGCCAGCCGGTGATCGTGTTCTGCAGAGAGCGGAAGACGTCGATATTGATGTCATACGCGCCGCCGCGACCACCCCTCCAGGTGCTGAGCATGTCGGCCAGGCCGTGCTCGTTGTAGTCCTCTTCGGTGAGTTTCAGGATCGGCTTCTCGAGGGTCTTGGCCAGCCAGATGACGGCCTTACGCACCGTCTTCTCATCCCACTTCAGCCCGAACTGCTCGATCGCGCCGAGCAGCCACGGCGTCTTGAAGCGAGTCAGTTCCGCTGCGGCCGCCCCGTCCAGCATGATCCGTGCGTTGGGATGCTGCTGCAGGTACGACGCTGCAATGACGTTGGTGATCTCGCCCTCGACAGCCTTCTTGATGACCGGGGCTTTGTGCTCGCCGAACGCAAGCAACAGCACACGCTTGGCGTCGAGGATCGAGCCCACGCCCATCGTGATCGCCTTGCGCGGTACGTGCCGCTCGCCGAAGAAGTCGCTTGCGGCGTCCATCCGCGTCACGCGATCCAGCGTGATCACCCGCGTGCGGCTGTCGCGCGACGAGCCCGGCTCGTTGAACCCGACGTGCCCGGTCCGCCCGATGCCCAGGATCTGGATGTCGATACCACCCGCGTCCTTGATCTGCCGCTCGTACTGCTCGCAGAACGACGCAATCTGATCCGGCGCGATCGTGCCGTCGGGCACGTGCGCGTTCTTGGGATCAATATCCACGTGATCGAACAGGTACTCGCGCATGAAGCGCCGGTACGACTGCAGTTCCTCCGGCTGCATCGGCCAGTACTCGTCAAGGTTGAACGACACAACGTTCTTGAACGAGAGGCCGTCTTCTTTGTGCAGCCGCACCAACTCCTCGTACACCGCCTGCGGGGTCGAGCCCGTCGCCAAGCCCAAGACCGCCTTCTTCCCCTGCGCTGCCCGTTCGCGGATCAGCGTGGCAATCTCATGCGCCACGGCGTGGCTTGCCGAGTGGCTCGACGTGTGCACCGTGACCGGGATCTTTTCGACGACCGAGCCGAAGTGGTGTCCGGAACCAGATGTGTTGGCTGTGTGCTGAACGTGCTGAGCCATGGCCGCGTCCTTTCGGGTCTGGCAAAGGTGGCGAAGCAGCCCCGGGCTTGGGGCTACGGAAAATACCCGATACAGAATAGTCGAAACAGGGGCCCCATGGCAATAGCCACCGGACAAGTTCGTGAATTGTCAAGGGGCCAGTTCCGAGTTCCGTCCGAGAATGAAAACGCCCGGCGTCTGCCGGGCGTTGGTAGGTCGGAGACCGGGATGTTCGCCTTACTTCGCGGCCTTGCGAGCCGCCGCGTCGGCCGCTGCCGCCGCCAGGCCGTCGGCAAACGTCGCCAGCCCGGACTGCTTGGTGCCCTGCGCCGCGTGGGCGAAGGCGACCAACTGCCGGGTGAAGCGCACGCCGCAGGTTTCGATGGCGTGGTTCTCGACCTTGCCGAGCAGGTCCTTGAAGACCAGCACTTCGGGGTTCTCGTAGTCGTACGAGAGCATGCCCTTGTCGCCCAACACGCTGACGGTGAAGCGTGAGGTCTCGGCCCAGCCGGACAGGATCACGCCGGCGACGCCCGCGGGGTTGTTGTTCCCGCCCTTCTTGGTCGACTTCACGAGCACGGTCGCGCCGGTCTCGGTGCGGCCCTTCCACTTGTAATCAAAAACCGCGCCGACGACCTTGCTCGGGCCCACCACGAAGTGAAACAGGTCCATCGAGTGCGAGCCCATGTCCAGGAACGCGCCGCCGCCGGCCTTCTTCGGGTCGCTGAACCACTTGCCCTGGTGGCCGGGCAGGTCGCAGGCGAAGAAGTTCTCAAAGCGCTCCAGCCGCCCGATGCGGCCGTCGGCGATGAGTTCCTTCATCTTCAGCACCGCGGGCGTGAAGCGGTGGCAGTAGCCGATCGCGGTCACGACCTTCTTGTTCTTCTTGGCAAGGGCCTCGAGCTTCTTCGCGTCCGCGAGCGTGTGCGCGATCGGCTTTTCGGTCATCACCGGCAGCTTGGCCTTCAGAGCCGCCGCCACGATCGGCAGGCGGGCGCTGGGCGGCGTGCAGACGACGATGCCGCCGATGCCGTGGTCCTTCGCACCCTTGATCAGAGCCTCCGCGCTCTCGAACGCCGTGGCGCCGTTTGCGCCGGCGAACTTCTCCGCCGCCTCGCGGTTCATGTCCGCGACCCCGGCGATCTCGACCTTGCCCTGCGAGTCCTTGGCCGCCGCCGCGTGGGCGTTCGCGATGCCGCCCGCTCCGATGATGCCGATCCGGAATGCCATCTGTGCTACGCTCCTTCGTGTCGCCGCTCGGTGGCCGGGGTCCCCCGACCCAACCGGCGGCGTGATTCGTACATCCAGTGCCCGCGCTTGCAGCACCGTGCTTCCACGCGGCGCGTGAGGATAGACGCATGCATACCCCTTGGTATCCGGTCTTTACCCGAGCCTTGAAGGCGACTCTCGTAAGTGCGGCTGCGCTCGCCGTTTGGGCCGGGCATGCCGCAGCACAGGCTCCCGAATCTGCACCGAAGTTGGCCCCCGCCGAGGTTCGTGGCACCTGGGTGACCACTACCGCCAACACCGCCATCGCCTCGCCCGCGAACACCGCGGAGACGATGAAGAAACTCCGCGAGATCGGTCTCAACACGGTGTATGTCGAAACGTGGAAGAACGGCTACACGCAGTATCCGTCCGAAGCGCTCAAGAAAGTCATCGGCGTCGACCGCCGCCCCAACCTGATGCCTCAGGACCCGAGCGACACGCCCGAGCAACTCAAGAAGCCCGCCCGTGACCTGCTCGACGAGACGCTCATCGAGGCCCATCGCAACCAGTTGATCTACATCGGGTGGTTCGAGTTCGGCTTCATGGCCGCTCACAGCAGCACGCAGAACCACCTCCGCAAGATGAAGCCCGAGTGGATGAGCCGCGACATCGAGGGCAACGAGGTCGCCAAGAACGGCTTCGTGTGGATGAACCCGCTGCACCCGGAGACGCGGCGCTTCCTGCTCGACATCGTGCTCGAAGCCGTCGACAAGTATGACCTCGACGGTGTACAACTCGATGACCGCATCGTGTGGCCGTATTTCGATATGGGCTACGACGACTACACCAAGAAGGCCTACGCCGCCGAGCACAACGGCAAGGAGCCGCCCGCCGATCCGAAGGACCGCGAGTGGGCCCGCTGGCGCATCGAGAAGGTGAACGAGTACAGCAAGATGTTCGTGCAGGAAATCCGCGCCAAGCGCCCCGGCCTGATGATCTCGCTCAGCCCGGCGGTCTATCCATGGTGCTTGGAGTACTACTTGCTCGAGTGGCCCAAGTGGGCGGCGTGGACCAGCAAGGACGCGATCAAGCCTCCGGCGGCGGGGCTCGCCGCCAACTGGCCGGGCGCGAATCAGGCGCCCCGCTGGGACGAGTACATCCCGCAGTGCTACCGCTTCTCCTACGACGCGTACGAGAAGACCTGGCTCGATCAGGTGAAGTACATGAAGGAACTCGGCGCCGGGCGTGTGAAGGACCTCATCGCCGGCATCCGCCTTGTCGGCGAGGGCAAGGACAGCACGTGGGACGATCTGCGCAAGAGCGTCGAACTCGTCCGCACCACCGGCGGCGGAGGCCACGTTCACTGGTTCAGCCGCGGTGTGCTCGACGTCTTCCCCAACGAACTCACGAAGTTCTACGACGTTGCCGGCAACGGTGCTTCGCCTCATCCAGTCTTCGGCGCCATTTGGCGGCCCGCACCCATCCCGATGACCAAGAACGACGGCACTTGGAACGCCGACGCCCCGAGCGGCGCCTACCGCATCATCGCCAAAAAGAACGGCGTCTGGCGCACGATCGGTGTCTACCCCGCCCCCAAACCCGCCGGTCCGAGCATCATCCCCGTCCCCGCCGTGCACGACGACGGCTACGAGGCCGTGGAGTTGCTGGTGGATCGGCGTGAGGAACTGAGCAAGCCGCGCCGTTAGCGAGGGAATACGCCGATCACCCATAACTCGAGGCGTGTTTGGTACATTCCTCCTTCCAAGGAGCCCCGCATGCCCTCCACCGTCTTCGTCTCCACCACCTTCTCCCTCGAAGGCTTCGACATCGTCGAACAAAAAGGCGTCGTCCGCGGCATCGTTGTGCGGGCACCCACCATCAGCCAGGGCATCATGGGTGGCCTCAAGTCCATGATCGGCGGCAACATCGGCGCCTACGCCGAGATGTGCGAGCAGGCACGCCAACAGGCCTATGACATCATGATCGAGCACGCCCTCGCCCGCGGGGCCAACGCCATCGTCGGCGTGCGCTACGACGCGTCCGACATGGGCGGTACGTCTGCCGCGACCGAAGTTCTCTGCTACGGCACGGCCGTTGTCGTGCGGCCTAGGGCCTGAACATGCGAGTCATATTGACGACCATCGCGGCTTGTGCCTTCGGTCTGATCGGCTGTCGACAAACGAGCCTGTGCGTATCGAGGAGTTCGGCAATGTCTCGCCCCGTACCGGCCGTGTACTACGAGATTCCCGCGACGGACCTTGATCGGGCCATCGAGTTCTACAGCTCGTTGTTCGGGGTGTCGATCGAGCGAACGACCATCGACGGCCATCCGATGGGCCTCCTGCCCGAGGTTGAAGAGGGGCTTGGTATTTCCGGTGCCATCGCCACAGGCGACAGCTATCGCCCGTCGTTGGACGGCACCCGCATCTATTTCAAGGTTGCCGATGTACGCGCGACGCTCGCGCAAGCGATCCACCTCGGTGCTCACGAGCTCTATCCGGTCACGGAGGTGGCGCCCGGCACGCTGGTCGCGGAGTTCAAGGACCCCGAGGGAAATCGGATTGCCTTGATCGAGCGGAGCGCGGAAGGACGCTGATCAGAATCGCGTGCCTCACGTTGCGCACACGAACTCGTTGTACGCCGCTGCGAAAAGAACGAAGTCCGCATCATCCGCGACGCCGTCCTGATTCAGATCGCCGACGGGATCGAGCAGCAGGTTGTACGATTCCGCGAAGCGCACGAAGTCTGCGTCGTCGACGACGCCATCGTCGTTCAGATCCGCCGGGCACGTGCTGTCGACATCGCCCGCAAGCCGGAACGACACCATGCGGTTGACGCTGATCGGGTCGCCGTCGTCCACAATGCCGAGCAGTGCGTACGAGCCGTCGGAGAGCTTGGGGCCCAGGCACAGCCCTTCGAGGTTCGTCTGATCGCCGGAATACAGCAGACGCTTGGTCGCGGCGGTGTAGGTCGCGCCGACCAGCGTCACCAACGAAGACACATCGGTTGCGGCAGCGACATCGACTTCGTAGATTCGCGTCTGGAAGAACGTCGCTCCGAACGCGAACGAACGCTCCAGCACCAGAAGCCGGCCGTTCGGCAGTGCCACGACCTGCGACACGCCGCTGCGGGCGCCGCTGATCACGCTGCCGTGGATCGGCTGAGTGAGATACGCGAACTGCGCCACCGGCACCGGCGGCGTCTGCGTCGCGTTGTACTTGAGCAGTCGCACCCATGTGCCAGCGGTGGGGGTGGAGGCGGGCCCGTCGCTCGTGATCGCTTCCTCGTTCGCTGTCCAGAGCGTGCTGCGGGTGCGGTTCAGCGAGAGCGACTCGAAGCCGAAGTTGGTGCGTCGGTTGGAGAAGATGACTGGACGTGACAGCACGCGCACGAACGCCCCGGTGTCGAGCCGGTACTCGCGCACCTCGGGCGATCCTTCCTCGCACATGTACACGCTGTCGAGCGCGGTGCCCCGGAACGCAATGTCCTCAAAGTCGCGGCTGTCGCTCAGACTCAGCCCGCCGCCCGGCACGATCGCGGCACTGGAGATCGATCCGTCGCTCGTCACCGCGATCGAGACACGGACGAGTTTGTTCGAGTTGTCCATGACCGCCAGATACGTGGTTCCCCCGCCGCCGACTTCTGGACCCGCCCATGTCAACCCGCTCAGTCCTGCGATCGTGAAGCTCGCGCCGTTCTGGTCCTGTGTCGAGGAGCCAAGGTTCGCGCCCGACTTGAACTGCACCGACAGCGGTGCGGCGATCGATCGCGACAGGAGCAATGCGGAGAGCGTGGCCGCGGTACGAAGCATCATGAACTATCGGCTCGATCACTCGTCGGGTCGACCGCACTCCCGGGAAGACTGCGAAGGTCGAGCATGGCACCCGTCGTTGAATCCTCGCCACCGCGTGGGCATGCGAGGGCCGATCGACGCCCTGGCGACGCGGACATTCTAAAGCGCCAGCCGCAATCGCACGGAGAACACCCCGAGAACGTGATCGTCCGGTGCAAGGCTCGGGTCAAAGATCGCCTGTGCCCCGACGGTGAACTGCAGCACGTCGGTCAATTGAAAGCGCTGGAACGCCTCCAGAATCTTCTCGTTGCGTTGTTCCGCTGCGCTCGGGTCGGCCCACGCCGCCGCGACGCCAAAGACGCCACGTTCCACGAAGGCATCCTCGAACGCGATTCCGGCCTGCACCGAATTGGAAATGCCGGTCAGACGCGCATCGGACCAGCCGTAGCGTGCAAACGCGATCCGCTTCTCGCCGAAGTTCTGATCGAGCGTGAGCGTCCATCCATAGTCCGATGGCCGCCCCGTGCTCTTCTGCGAATCGCGATGCCACGCGGCAAGGCGGTACTTGCCCTCGCCAAGGTCCGCGATGGTCGGCAGAAGAGCAGCCTCGACGAACGTGAACAACTCGCCATCCTCGAAGAAGCGTTCGACCCGGTTGAGCGTCGCCGAGCCGTTGGCGTCGGCAACGCCAGCTGTGATCGCGAACAGCTTCGTCGGCGTCCACTGTGCGGCCGCGGTCAGGCCCGGACCTGGATTGTCGGTCGCCGGTGTGCCGGAGAACGCCTTGTTCAGGAAGTACGAGTTCGCGCTCTGGAGCCGGTGCGACCCGAAGAGATTGCCCGGATCGATGCGTCCAATTCCATATCGGAACTTGCCCTCGGCAACCCGATGATCCCAGTACAACTCCTTCGCCACGAAGGGTCGTTCGCCAAATCCGTCCACGGTCGGAATCAGGGTGCCGATCGTCCGCCCCAGGTCGGCGGGCGTGCCGTCGCCGATCTGATACCGATATTCGGTCGAGAAGTAGAGCGTCCCGGTCTCCGGCGTGCCTGCGCCGATCGCGGTCCAGCGCAGGAACAGATCGAGGTCGCCGCTGGCCACGGTGCGTTCGCCGGGTCCGGCGCTGGCCTGCTGAAACAGCATTGTGTTGGCAAGACCGAAGCGAAGATTGGTCTTCTTCTCGAACTCGATGAGGCGACGATTCAGTGCGACGCCGACACGCATGCGATCCAGTTGCTGGGTGATCGAGTTCGGGGCGTCGCTGATGCCAGAGCCGTGGATGGTCCTCGCGGTGTGCTCGCCAGGATCCGCGCTCGCCGCAAACGCGACCGTCGGGGCAAGCAGCACGAACGCCCCACGTGCGACGCGGCTTGCAATCGACGGTTGATGGTGCCGGATGGATGGGTGTCGCATTCGGGTTCAGAAGCAATGCTTCCGCTTGGGCGTTCAGCGCACGTTACTCGCCCGGAATGTACCCGATCACGCCCTCCCAGGGGCTGCTCGCGCTGGCGTACAACTTCTTCGGGATGCGGCCCGCGAGGTAGCTCTGCCGCCCGCCGACGCACCCGTGCCGCATCGCGTGGGCCATCATGACCGGGTCCTTGGCGTGGGCGATCGCGGTGTTGAGCAGCACGCCATCGGCCCCGAGTTCCATCGCGAACGAGACATCGCTCGCGCTGCCGACGCCCGCATCGACGATGACCGGGAACGCCGCATCGCCCTGCTTCAGCAGTTCGAGGCACAGCACGATGTTGGCGCGGTTCAGCACACCCTGCCCGCTGCCGATCGGCGAGCCCGCCGGCATCACGCTCGCGGCACCCGCCTCCTTGATGCGGATCGCCGAGATCGGATCGTCGCTGGTGTACGCAAGGACCTGGAAGCCGTCCTTCACGAGTTCCTTGGTCGCCTCAATGGTGCCGACGGGATCGGGCAGCAGCGTCTTCTTGTCGCCGAGGACTTCGAGTTTCACCCAGCTCGCGCCCGGGTTCCCCAGTTGTTCGAGGATCTCCCGCCCCAGCCTCGCGACGCGGACCGCGTCCGCCGCGCTGAAGCACCCTGCTGTGTTGGGAAGGATCGTGTACCGGGAGAGATCGAGATACTCGAGCAGACTCTTGCCCTGCTCGTTGAAGAGACGCTCGCGGCGTACGGCGACCGTGACGACCTGCGACCCGCTCGCATCGAGCGATTGCTGCATCAACTCCATCGTCTTGTACTTGCCCGTGCCCACGAACAGGCGGCTCGTGAACGTCCGCCCCGCAATCACCAGCGGCTGCGTCCCCGGTTCGGTCGTGGCGCTATTGGGGGCGGCGGGCGTCTTGTTCTCAACGATCACGGACATGTTTCGCTCCTTGCGCCCGATCCCAAAGGCGTTGCACCGCAGAGTACGCAGAGAGCGCGGAGAGATGGCAAGGGGCTCTTCTCTCTGTCTCTGATTGCTCTGCGTTCTCCGCGTCCTCCGCGGTGAACGTGCTTTACCCCCCGCCCACCAGCGTCACGATCTCCACGCGGTCGCCTTCCTTTAGCACTGTCTCAGCGTGCTTGCGGAACGGCACCAACTCCGCGTTCACCTCGGCCGCGCACGCTTTGCCCGCCAGTCCGAGCGACTCGATCAGCGTCCGCACCGTCGCCTTCGGCGGCAACTCCCGCGTTTCTCCGTTCACCGTGACCTGCATGCCGGAGTCTAGAACCCGCCGGCCCAAGGACTTGAAAGCGCTTGCAGCGGCAAGCCTTTGGGAGCACTTGGACCCAGAATCACCTGGTAACCCAAACAAAGTCCATTCCCTACTCATTTCTACGGAATATCACTTGCATCGCACGATGCGTTCGGGCAGAATACCGGTAGGAGATATGAGAGACGCCCTCGCCCATTCCGCTGGGCGGGCCGGCCGACGCGATGTTGGTTTCCGCCGCATCGCTGCTCGACTTGTGCTCGCAGCGACCTGCGCCGTTTCGGCGTGGGCGGTTGCTGCTCCGATCGAGGTCCGGTCCATCACGATCAACACGGCCGACGGTCCCGCCGTGGGTTTCATCGGCACTGTTGATCTCCGTGCCGCCGAGGTGGTCGTGACCCGCGCGATCGATCAGCGCGGCGATCTTCCTGCGAAGGCCAACGCTGCTCTCGAGGACACAAAGACGTTTGCCGAGCGTGAGAAGACCCAGCTCGCCGTCAATGCCAACTACTTCGGCTGGCTCGGCAAGAAGGCCAACGGCGAGCCCGCCGAGATTCTCGGGGCCTGCATCAGCAACGGCGTCGTTGTATCGCCCGCACGCGTCCACGAGAACAAGCCCGATCCTGCGATTGCGTTCTTCGCCGATCCCGCCGGTGGTGTATTGGCGAAGGTCGGCCGCCTGAGCAACGACGATCTCAAGGGCGCGCTCGCCGCGGTCGCCGGGATTGGTGCCTCGGGCACGACCCAACTCGACGGCTCCCTGCTCGTCACCGATTCGAAGAACACAGGTACCCAAGCCCGCGTCGATCCCGACAAACGCCACCCGCGCACCGCGATCGGCGTCAGTGACGATGGCCGCAGCGCGTATGTTGTCGCCATCGACGGCCGCAGCTCTTCGAGCGTCGGCGTCACGCTCCACGAACTCGCCGACTACATGATCTCGATCGGCGCCGCCAACGCCATCAACCTCGACGGCGGCGGCTCCACCGCGTTCATCTTCGCCCCCGAGGGCGAATCGACCTTGCTCACGAACAAACCCAGCGACGGGAAGTTCCGCCCCGTCGCCGTCAACCTCGGTTTCCGCCCGAGGGAGAACAAGGGGCCAGCGGATCAAGTGTCCAAGCCCGAGGCCAAGCCCGCTGGAGCGGGCCGCTGAAGGCCGAGAGTGAAAACCCGTCTTGTGCGGGTTCATAGGAGTAGAGAGAGATGAAGACTTCCGTTTGCATGCTGGCCGCTGTGGCTGGCCTCGCCGCGGCTTCCCAAGCCCAGGTGAACATGACCCTGCTCAAGACGATCGATACGTCGAGCACCTCGACCAACACGAACACGAACTTCGTCGGCAGCAACGTTTCGGGCATCGCCTGGAACGGGACCGACCTCTACGTGGCTGGCTACAACGCCTCGGGCGCCACCGCCAACGCCGGCATGGCCAAGCTCAGCAACGCCTTGGGCGCGGGCACCTGGAGCAACACCTTCGGCGCGATCTCGACCCCGAACAGCCGCGGCTTTAGCAGCCTGGCGATCAAGGGCAACACCCTGCTCGCGGGCTGGGAGAGCGGCGCTGGCAACGTGAACTCGGTCCGCGGCTTCAACGCCACCGCCCTCACCCAGTCCTGGGCCACCGGCGGCGGCACGCCCGACGCCAGCCGTCGCGGCTCGGCCGTGGCGTTTGACCCCGGCTTTAACGCCGGCGGCACGAATGTTGGCGCGTCGTATCTGAGCATCGGCTCCGGCCGCCGCCACGTCATGGACGCCTCGACCGGCGCGTACATCAACGGTCAGAACGCCGGCGACATCATCAACGAGGCTTCGGGCACTTCCAACTGGCGCGGCATGGCGTTCGATTCCGCCACCGGCGACCTCTACGCCCGCGAGTCCAACCGCGTCTTCAAGGCCGTCCGGACCGCCGATAACTCGTTCGCTGCTTCCACGATCCTGAACGCCTACACCACCGCGACAACCATCGACAACCAGAACATCGCGTTCATGAACATCACCGGCCTCGGCAAGGTGCTCATCGCCAACGACCGCTCCGCGACCAGCGGCGGCCAGGTCTTCACCTCGGTGATCAAGATCACCGACACCAACGGCGTCGCCCAGACCATCAACTGGAACGGCTTCGTCGCCGCCAACGGCAACGGTGCGTACAACTTCTCGTTCGACCAGGCCTCGCAGACGCTGGCCATCAGCGACTTCGCGAACCGCCAGGTCTACATCTTCGCCGTCCCGACGCCCGGCACGGCTGCCCTGCTCGGCCTCGGTGGCCTGCTCGCCGCCCGTCGTCGTCGGGCCTGATCCGCGAAACGCGTCGAGTTGCTCGACGCCGCAACGGTTTTCACTCTCGGAGCCCGGCCCCTCGGCCGGGCTCTTTTTCTTTTGACGCGGGCGAGCTACCAAAAGAGCTCAGGGGTGAAATCCAAACGAGTTGCGAACACGCAGTGTCGTCCTGCACATGACACGCTTCCAAAAAACTCAGGATTTTTTCCCAGTCATCGTCACTTTCTGGTATCTTCGACGTACAGGAGTTGGGGACATGGTGGGGGCGGCAGAGAGCACCGGGCGTTCGCCGCGGCTCTGCCGAGAGGGTTCGGGATTCGAATCGTGCCGCACAATTCAGGGTGATTCCTCTCGCGTGCGGCGGGCATCAGGAGTTGGCGAGTCCGGTTGAGTGTTCGGTCTCCGCAGTTTCCCTGAGAGAAACGACTCGAGACGCCGAAGAATGAGTGTGGACTGAAACACCGGCTGGGAGCGGTTTCACGGGCCGCAAGGAGCGAAGTCATGAGGACGAAGACCAATCGAAAAGGCTTCACGCTCATCGAGCTGTTGATCGTGATCGCCATCATCGCGCTCCTGATTGGAATTCTGTTGCCGGCGTTGGGAAAGGCCCGGGAGTCGGCACGCGGGCTGATCTGTCTTTCGAACATTCGTGGCAACACGACTGCCCTGCTTCTCTATTCAAACGACTACAAAGGCGACTTTCCGCCTCAGCTGAATCCCGGCTGGAACGGAACGCAACTCGCTCAGTTCTGGTACGACCAGTCGCGCATCGGGCGTTACTTGCCGCAAGCGCTTCCGACTGACAAGCCTTCCGGAGGCGATATCACGATTGGCGGCATGACCATGATTTGTCCGAACATGCCGAATGCGGGGCGGTCGTACTCGATGAACATGTACGCCGCTTCCGCAAATTCCTACAGCGGCGCCTTCAAGCGCCTCTCTCGCCCCGGCTTCGGCGTGACCGGTTCGGGCAGCGTGTCGTATGACGGTCGTGGAAAGGGATTCACCAACGCTGCCGACTTCGCATCAAAGGTCATGCTCATGGGCGAAGCGTGGGGCATCAGTGTCGCCTCGGACGTCGACAAGACACGCACGTACTGGTATGCGAATTCGGGAATCGGTAATCAGGGATTCCCGGGTCAGCGATTCGGTGGCGGCGACGGGGTGTCGGACTTTGATTTCAAGACAGGACCGAGTGGCGAGTATCCCGAAGAGGCTGGACCGCAGGGACAGCGAGCGTGGGCTCGGCCTCCGCTGAATCAGCCCCATAAGTCATACCTGCCGTACTACCGGCACCCCAAGCGTAAGTTCAGCGACCCGTGGTCAAGGATCGCAGGTGGTGTTCACATCGGCTTTGTCGATGGACACGGCGGCGTTGAGAAGGGCGAGGAGCTCTCGGTCAGCGATCGGACGTCGCCGCGTTTCGGGAAAAGCACATTCAAGTTGCTTTGGTCGCCTTCAGACTACGAGATCGCGTTCGAAAAGTGAGTCAAGCGCGACGGCCGCGCGCCGTTCGGACGACCATCGTCAATATCACGAGTCTCTTGTGTGACGTTGAATCGCGATTGTCGCCAACCGCGCGATTGCTATTCTGTGTGTCTTGTCCAACTCCCGGCCAGCCGAGAACTTCCTTGACTATGCCGTGGCCGTGCTCTTGGCCTGCGGCATCACGCCCGCCTTGGGCGGGGGCATCAACCTTGCCCTGGTGTCTGTGGTCACTCCGGGTCGGCGTCTCGGGCGTTTGCTGCTTCGTAGATTGACTGAGGAGGCTGCTGATCAGGGGCGATGGCTTTCCCCGCCACGGCTTGTGACGCCCGTACAGCTGCCCGCGATTGTTCTCGGCACGACCGACAGGCCCGGAGCGGAGCCCATGCAAAGGGCGATCGCGTGGCGTCGTGCCCTGACGGCGGGGCCGAAGGCGCTCGCCGATGCCGCGATCGTCATCGGGACGGGGCGGGAGTCGTCGATCGATGACGGTCGATGGATCGACGACACGGTCTCGAAGCTGGCGCGGGCCTTGGTGCTTCCGGGCGAGGTTCCCGTTCGCTGCACCGCGGTCACTGTGCAGGGCGATGATGAGCGTTGGACGGCTCTCCACCGGGTGCTGGAGCGATACGAGCAGGTCCTGACCGCGGCGGGTCTTTGCGACCCGCGTCTCGACGAGCTTCGCCGCCTTCGGGCGCCGGCGGGGATCGCCACCGACGCCCCGGAGCGGATCGTGCTCGTTGGGGTTCTCGAGCTTGATCGTGCGGCCAGGGCTGCTCTGGAGTTGTTTGAGCATGCGCAGAGATCGAGCCCCTCTCTGAGCGAGACCGGTTGGGAGCTGGGGGCAGGCGGCACTGAGAGCGAATCGCCTTGGAGTTCGCGTCGCGTCGTCGTGGTGAGTGCTGGAGACAGTGAAGGCCTCGATGGGTACGGCACGATCTCGCCGGACCGGCCATCCGACGAGTCTGCGTTGCGGGCGATTGCGATCGCCGATGCACAGCTCACGTGGAGCGGCGGTCCCCCAGAGGCCGCGGCATTGACGATCGACACCATCGCCGCCTGGCACGGCGATGGTGCAATCCCGACGTCCCGTGATGTTGTGATCTGTTCGCCAGACCCCTCCTTCACCTCCGAGCTTGGGATCGCGGCGGCGGGCGTGACGGGCTTCGCCATCCACGACGCGGCCGGTGTCGCTCTCTCGGCAACCGGGGTCGGGCGAGTGGTCCAGGCGATCGCGGGGTACGTACGCCGCGGCGATCGCTTGTCGTTGGCAACACTCGTCAAGCACGGAGCGGTCCAGCGGGCGCTCGACGCCGCTGGCGATGGGACGATCAAGCCTGATTGGTTGCGCTTTGTGGATGCGGAAGCGACGGAGTCGCCGCGAAGTCAAGTCGGAAAAGCCGAGCAGGACGGCGGTGGCGAGTGCGAATCAGTGGCGGGCGTGTTGCATTCGCTTGTGGATCTCGAGGAAGCGGGGCTGAGGCCGCTCCGTGACCAAGTCGTGCGGCTCGGAACCGCCCTGGGCGTCCTGCTTTCGGATTCGCTGGATTCGGAAACGACCAAGTCCCTGGCGGCGGCGATCACCGAGGTTGGGGGATGCGACGCCGTACTGCCGGAGCGAGTGTCGCTTGCGGATGCAGCCGATCTGCTGCTCGAGGGACTGGCAGCGGCGACACGGGCCGCGGACGGGGTCGCGGGCGCGGTGGACGTGGTGGGCTGGCTCGACGCGGCGTACGACCCGGCGCCGAACCTCGTGCTGCTTGGCTTCAACTCCGGCATCATGCCGGCGCGGCCGGGTTCAGACGCGTGGCTGAACGAAACCGTGCTGCGGGCGCTGGGCATGTTCACCAGCGAGCATGCGGCAGCACGCGATGCGTACCTGCTGCGGCACATGCTGGAAAGCAGACGCGAGCACGGGCGAGTCTGTGCGATCATCGCATCGAGCGATGCGGATGGCGCAACCTTGTGGCCCAGTCCCTTCGCATTCGCATGCGATGACGCAGCCGCGCTGCGACGTGCGGAGCGAATGAGCCGCGGCGAGCGGGCGGTGGCGAAAGCGAAGGCTGAGCGACTCGAGGTGAGTCGCGAGGCGGATGCTGCCGCGTTTCCGACCGCGCCGGTGGTGGCACGCAAGCCGGTCGAGGCGATCAGTGTAACGGCGTTCAAGGATTACATCGCATCACCCTACGTGTTCTATGTGACGCACGCCTTGCGGCTGCGAGAAGCAGGGGAGCCCGATCGCGAGAGCGGATACGACCGACTGGGCACGCTGACGCACGAGCTGCTGCGCGACTTTGCGGGCAGCCGCCTGCGGAACTCGGAGAGCGCCGAGCAGATCGAGGCATGGCTTCTGGAGCGGTTTGAGGAGCGGGCCGGCTCCTGGCCCAAGAGTCTGCTTGCAAGCACGGCGGAGCTGCAACAGACCGTTCTGAAGCGTCGTTTGACGCGATTCGCGTTACTGCAAGCACGCCACCGACGCGAGGGTTGGCAGATCAGTGCGACCGAGTGGGAGCCGAGCGAGCCGGTGATGCTCCAGACCTCGCGGGGTGACGTTCGGCTGAAGGGACGCATCGACCGCATCGACCGCCGCGGCGGCGCTGTGATGGTGCTCGACTACAAGACCAGCGACCGCAAGAAGAAGCCCGCGGACGCCTTCAAGAAGGGCCGGAACGATCAGCCCAACAAGTGGCTGGACCTGCAGCTGCCGCTGTATCGCTACATGTTGATGCGATCGGGATTTGATGCGGGCGGGCGAGTCGATGCGCAGTCGGCGTGGACGCTCGGATACTGGCCCTTGTGCAAGGACCGTGAGGGGCCGGAGATCGTGACGCTGCCGGTCGGGACGGAAGACCTTGCAGCAGCGGAGCGGAAGGCGATTGAGATCGTGGAGGCCGTGCTGTCGGGAGCGTTCGCAGAACTCGGCGATCCCGCGGATTACGGCGGCTCGATCTCGCGATTGTGCGGACTGCGGTTGCTCGAAGCGGAGGAAGAGGAGGGCGAGACATGAGCGAGCGGCACAGCGTCATCCTCGCCTCGGCCGGATCGGGCAAGACGTACGAGCTGGCCGGGCGGTACATCCGCCTGCTGGGCGCGGCAACAAGTCCGGAGCGCATCCTCGCGCTGACGTTTACCCGGAAGGCAGCGGGAGAGATGCTCGCTCGCGTCTTCAAGCGTTTGTTCGACGGTGCGACGAAGGCGGAATCTCGGCGGGAACTGGAAGCCCTGCTGGGCCGCTCCGTGTCGGAGGCTGAGGCTCGGCGGCTGGCGTTGTCGTTGCTCCGCCGCGTGGGCTCGACACGCGTGCAGACTCTCGACTCGTTCCTCACGCAGGCGGTGCGGTCGCTCGGGCCGGACTTGGGGCTGCCGCCGCGGTGGCGTGTGATGGACGAGACCGAGCGGGAGTTGGTGATTGACGACGCGGTGGATCGGCTGTTCGAGTCGGTCGACGTCGTGCAGCTCTCGGCGGTGGTGGAGCGATTGCTGGGCGAGATGCCGCTGAGGCCATATGAAGGCGTTCGTGCCGCGGTGGCGAAGTTGCATGAGGGCTGGCTGGAGTGCCCCGATCCGTCACGATGGGGCATTGCCCCACGGCGAGAAGTTGCCGCGCGAGATGCGGAGAGTTACGCGGAAGACTTGAAGCGATTGCCCAAGCCTGTGAAGAAGAACGGAGACGTCGCTGAGGGGCTGGCGCGGAAGCTTGCGGGGTTAGTCGAGCTGGTCGAGCGGGGTCGCTGGCGTGATCTGCTTGACGAGACGATCATGCAATCGGTCCTGGCGGGGAAGAACACCTACAGCAAGGTGCTGATTCCAGAACAGCACTTTGCGGTGCTGCAGTTGCTTGTTCACGCTGTGCAGACGCTCGCAGTGGACGAGCTGGCGAAGCAGTCGCAGGCGTCGAGCGTTGTCGCCATGGAGTTCGATCGGGCGTTGCAGTTGGCGAAACAGAGACGCGGCGTTGTCGCGTTCGACGACCTTGCGAGGCTGCTCCTGTCGGGCGGCGCCGCCGCCGAACCGGAGTGGATGGCGTTCCGCCTCGACTCGAAGATTGACCATGTCCTGCTCGATGAGTTTCAGGACACTTCGCGGTCGCAGTATCAGTGCCTGGAGCCGATTCTGGAGGAGATCGCGTCGCAAGGCGGCGAACGGTCGATCTTCGCGGTGGGGGATGTGAAGCAGTCTCTGTACGGTTGGCGGAGCGCGGTGCCGGACCTGTTGCCTGCGTTGCCCGAGCGGTTGCATCTCGGTCCTGCCCAGACGCGAGCGAAGAGCTGGCGATCCTCTCCCGCGGTGCTCGACGCGGTGAACGCGGTCTTCGGCCTGATTGCGGACAACCCCGTGCTCGAGCGGCATAAGCGAGCGGCGCAGCGTTGGGCGGAGTTCTTCGAGACGCACTCGGCGGCGAAGTTGGATTTGTCGGGAGAGGTTCGCATTGAGAGCACGCGCGAGCTGGAGAAGTCCAAAGAGCCCAGAAGCACTGAGCAAGAGCAATCGGAGACGATCGAGAGCGACGACGCTGGCAATGAACGAGCCGGTGCCGCCGAACGCCACCACATCGATCAGGTTGCGGCACGGGTCGCTGAGATCCATCGCGAGCATCCCGAGTGGACAATCGCGGTGCTGCTGCGCACGACGAGCAACAACCGCTTGACGCGGTATGCCGAAGCATTGAAGCGGACCGGGATTGATGCCGCGGAGGACCGAGGCTTCCCCTTGACCGCCGAGCCGGCGGTCAATGCTGTGTTGTCCCTGTTGCAGTTGACCGAGCACCCGGGCGACAGTGCTGCCGGGTATCACGTCGCTACCTCTGCTCTCGGGCCGATCATCGGGCTCACTGAACCGATCTCGGCTCATGCTCATGCGGCGTGTGCGGCCCGGATGCGAGCGGAGCTCGCGGCCGATGGGCTGGCACCGCTGCTGCGACGCCTGCGGCTCGACTTGACCCCGCGGCTGCCGCAGTTGGCGGTGTCTCGCCTTGTCGAGATGGAACGCCTCGGGCACGCGTGGGATGCTGATCCGGCCGCGACCTTGCCAGAGTTCATTCGCACGGTCGAGAAGAGTGCCGTCGTGGAACCGACGCGTGCCAGGATCTCGGTGATGACGATCCATCACGCCAAAGGCCTTGAGTTCGATGCCGTCGTCCTGCCGGAATTCAACCGATCGTGGGACCGCATCAAGCCGAGGCTCATCATCGATCGCGGCGAGCGCGGGGAACGCGATCCGCTCGCGCCAGTCGAATGCGTCACGATCTATCCGTCGAAAGAGCTGCAGCAGGCCGATGACCGGCTCGCGGCGAGTGTGCAGCGATACTGGTCGTGGGCGGTGCGAGAAGAACTGAGCTGCTTGTACGTCGCAATGACGCGGGCCATCCGTCGGCTCGACATCATGATGCAGCCGACCAAGACCTCGGCGAATCAGATCAGCTCGGCCGCGCTGCTCCGGGCGACAATCTGGGGGGATGCCGAGATTGCCGCGAACAAGGCTTTGGAAGCACAAGGGGACTTGCCTGGTGGCGGAGAGTTGCTGGCGCTCTTCAGGCACGAAGGAGGCGTTGCCGCATCCCAGCATCACGCTTCTGCGACCGAAGCGGAGCCTGATCGCCCGGTGGTGCGGTTCGACATGGCGGTCGCCGAAGGTGTGGCCCCCGTGGCGCCGTCGACAAAGGACGGCGGAGCGTTGGCGGATCGATTGACCTTCGAGCTGACCCGCGGCGTGCATCTGCAGGCCGGTGAAGTCTGGCACTACGCGTTCGAGACGATCGAGTGGCGTCGCGACGAATCCGCGAACCAGTCAGCAGCATTGGCCGCGGCGAAGTTCCGGCTCGCCGACGCCGAACGCCAGCGATTGGCCGAGCAGTTGGGTGAGTGCTTTGCCAAGGCTCTGGGCGGGTTGCTTTCTGAGAGCCGTTATGGCGAGCGGGGTGGGCGTCCGGTTGTGTTGCGAGAGTGGCCCTTTGCCGTGGACGGGGACCGAGCCGGAGCCGCGTTCCACGGCCGGATCGACCGTCTGGTCGTTGGTGTCGATGAGGCCGAGCGACCGATCTGGGCCGAAATCATCGACTACAAGGTGCAGTTGGTGCCCGCCGGGGAGGCAGCCGCGGCCGAGGATCACCGGCCGCAGATGGACGCGTACCGTGCCGCCGTGGCAGCCATGTTCAAGCTGGATGCCGAGACGGTTCGTTGCGTGGTGGCGTTCCCGCTGGCCGGGACTTATGCGGAGCTTCCTCGCTCGAACCCGGATGCCCATTCGGCCGATAAGGAGGTTCGAGCGACGAAGCGACGGAGCGACGGAGCCAAGAAGAAATGATGCGGCCTCGGTGTCCAATGACACCTCCGCAGCGATGGAGCGACGATGGGACTGGCCGATCGACAGTACAGCAATCCCAGAGGTGGCGGATCCGGCCGCGGCTGGGGGAACGGCGCCGACGGAATCGCGTGGGGCGGCGTCTGGAACTTCCGATCTTGGTCCGTCAACACATGGATCATCGTCGTCAACTGCGTCATCTTTGTTCTGGGCGCCACCCTGTTGGCGGGGCCGGGGATTCCCGTGCTCGAGACCCGCAAGGTCCCAGTCGGCATCACCAACGTTGAACTGGATCAGTTCTTCCTGCCCGACGGCAGCCGCGCGTCGCGCACCGACACGACACGCGTCGGTCAAGGCTTGCTGCGGCCGATCATGAATCGGCAGACCAACGAGCAGATCGGCGTTGCCGAGTATCGCGTGCGCTCGCCACTGGACGCCCTCGGCCACTTCTCCACCCAGAAAGCGTTCCTCGAGATCCAGGTCTGGCGGTTCGTCACTTTCCAGTTCCTGCACGCCAACATCCTGCACATTTTCTTCAACATGTTCGGCCTCTACATCTTCGGCGGCGTCGTCGAACGCTACCTCGGGTCGCGCCGCTACCTCGCCTACTACCTCGTGACCGGCATCTTCGGCGGCGTGCTCTATCTGGTACTCAATCTGCTCGGATACATCGTCGGCCGCTCCTTCGGCGTGTCCAACATCCCCGGCCTTCTGATCCATCAGACCACTGTTCCGCTCGTCGGCGCCTCCGCGGGCGTCTTCGGCGTCATCATGGCCTGCGCCAAGATCGAGCCCGATTCGCAGGTGCAGTTGATGCTTCCGCCCGTCACCCTCCGCATGCGCACCCTCGCGTACGCCTTCGTTGGCATTGCGCTCTTCAACCTGCTCATCACCGGCAACAACGCCGGCGGCGAGGCCGCGCACATCGGCGGCGCGATCGCCGGGTATTACTTCATCCGCAACTCCCACCTGCTCACCGACTTCTTCGACGTCTTCGGCGATTCACGCAAGCCGCCCAAGCCCGGCAAGCCCCGCTCCGGCTGGTCGTGGCTTCGCGGCGGTGGCGGATCCCAGACCAGCCAGGGCGAGGTCGATCGCATCCTCGCCAAGGTGCGTGACTCCGGCATCGCCAGCCTGAGTGAGAAGGAGAAGAAGATTCTCGCCGACGACACCAGCCGTTTGCGTGCCCGGGGCGGCTGAGGCAGACGAACCGACGAATGATCGTCCGATGCCCGCTCCGCTCCGTTTTGATATTCAGGCCCGATCCAACGTCTCCGCCGCCCGCAGCGGCGTCGTAACCACGCTCCATGGCTCCTTTCAGACCCCCGCCTTCATGCCCGTCGGCACCAAGGGCACGGTCAAGGGCATCCTGCCCGAGATGATCGAGCGCACCGGCGCCGAGATCCTGCTCAACAACACCTACCACATGCTGCTCCGCCCGGGCCCGGAGCTGGTCGCCAAGATGGGCGGCGTCCACCGTTTCATGAACTGGCACCGGCCCATCCTCACCGATTCCGGCGGCTATCAGGCATTCAGCTTGTCTGAAATGAATGCCGTGGACGACGACGGCGTCACCTTTAAGTCCATCGTCGACGGCAGCAGCATCCGACTCACGCCCGAACGGGCCACCGAGGTCCAGAACCTGCTCGGCCCCGACATCATGATGGCCTTCGACGACTGCCCGCCTTCCATCGATCCCAACGTTGAAGAGCCGACGCAGCCGCGGCTCGCCAGCGCCGCCAAACGCGACGCCACCAGCGGCCCCCGCTCCAAGAAGAAGGTCTATGACCATGTCGCACGCCTCGACGTCGCGAACGAGCGCACGGTTCGCTGGCTTGAGCGCTGCGTCAAGGCCCACGCCCGCAAGGACGAGCAATCGCTCTTCGGCATCGTGCAGGGCGGCACCGATCTCGAACGCCGCCGCTGGTCGGCCGAGCGGATCTGCGCAATGGACTGCCCCGGCTTCGCGATTGGCGGCGTGGCAGTGGGGGAGCAGGCCGACGACATCGCCCGGGTGGTCCGCTTCACCGCGCCGCTCTTGCCCGATGCCAAGCCTCGGTACCTGATGGGCGTCGGCTACGAGCGCGACATCCTCGCGGCTGTTCGCGCGGGCGTCGACATGTTCGACTGCGTGCTGCCCACCCGCAACGGCCGCAACGCCAACGCGTTCACCAGCCGCGGGCAGATGCGTCTGCGCAACGCACAGTTCGCCGAGGACCCTCGCCCGATCGAAGAAGGCTGCGACTGCGAGGCCTGCCGAACGCAGCGTATCGGTGACGCTGAGGGCCACTTCTCCCGTTCCTACCTGCGGCACCTCTTCATGGCCGACGAGATGCTCGGCCCCATGCTTGTCACCCTCCACAACCTGCGGCACTTCCAGCGGTTCATGGGCGACCTGCGGGCCACGATCCGCAGCGATGGCTGGCAGGGGTTCCTCTCCCGCTGGCCAGTTGCGGCGGAGGGCTTCGACGGGCCCGGCGTCGGCGAAGCCTGACATTGGCCCCGAGCATCCCTAACATTCTCGATTCGGTGTTCTTTGGGTATCGGCGGGTCGTGCCGGCCGTGCGGTGATTGTGC
>JBILLU010000029.1:0-24653 GCA_044375915.1 Phycisphaerales bacterium | reverse complement strand
GTTTTTGATCGCGAGCGCGGGGAAGCCGCGGCGTCGCAGAGCGCTGATCGTCGGCATGCGGGGGTCGTCCCAGCCGCTGACGAGTTTGTCCTCGACCATCTTCAGCAGGTTGCGCTTGCTGAGGACGGTGTAGGTCGGGCGGAACTTGGCGAACTCGATCTGCTGCGGGTGGTGGATGGTCTTGCCCCACGGGCCGCTGCCGTCGGGGGTGCGGCCTTCGTTGACCGCGTCGAGGAACCAGTCGTAGAGCGGGCGGTGGTTCTCGAACTCGAGGGTGCAGATGGAGTGGGTGACGCCTTCGAGCGAGTCCTCGAAGCCGTGGGCCCAGTCGTACATCGGGTAGATGCACCAGGCGGTGCCGGTGTTGTGGTGTTCCTCGTGGACGATGCGGTAGAGGATCGGATCGCGGAGGTTGAAGTTGGGCGAGGCGAGATCGATCTTGGCGCGGACGGTCATTCTGCCGTCGGCGTGCTTGCCCGCCTTCATCTCTTCGATGAGCTTGAGGCTCTCGGCGGCGGGGCGATCACGGAAGGGCGAGGTGCCGGGGACGGTGGGCGTGCCGCGGCGGGCGGAGACTTCGTCGCCGCTGAGCTCGCAGACGTAGGCCTTGCCCTTCTTGATGAGCTCGATGGCCCACTGGTACATCTGCTCGAAGTAGTTGCTGGCGTAGTAGAGGCCACCGGCATGGGGGCCGGCGTCGAAGGAGCCGGTGTTGAAGGCGGCGGTGATCCACTTGACGTCGCGGATGATGGAGTCGACGTACTCCTGATCTTCCTTGGTGGGATTGGTGTCGTCGAAGCGGAGGTTGAACTTGCCGTTGTACTGCTGGGCGAGGCCGTAGTTGAGGCAGATGGACTTGGCGTGGCCCATGTGCAGGTAGCCGTTGGGCTCGGGGGGGAAGCGGGTCTGGACGCGGGGTGTGTTGGCGCGGGATTTGTCTTCGGGCGTGCTGCCCCTCCACTCGCCCCAGGTGCCCCACTTCTTGGAGGCGTTGTCGGCCTCGATGATCTGCTCGAGGAAGTTGAGCGAGCGCTCGGCGGGTAGCGGCGCGGCGGCGGAGTCGGGTTTGGCGGAAGCTTTGTCGTTCATGAGGGGTCGCACACAGAATCTGGGGCTGGGATTCTACGAGGTGCGGGGGGCGATGAGAATGCCTGCGGTGCGTCGGCGAGGGAGAGCGGTTTCTCGCAGGGCACGCTCTCGCGTGGGTCGCTTCCGAGCAAGCGACCCACGGCACCCGGCGGTTGAAACCGCCGGCAACGGTCGTGCTCCCTCCGGGCGGAAGACAGCGATCGGACGCGAGGGGCAGTAATCTTCCCCGATGCAAACCCCTGCCCACCGCCTGACGCTCCGTGTTGTGGAAGGCGTGTACTCGTTCTGCCGGCTGGACGCGGCGGCGCCACTGCCGCCGTGGGCGCACGACGCGACGCTGTCGATCGTGCTGCGAAGCAAGGGCGAACTGAGCATCGTGTGCCCGTCGCGAAACGTGCCGCCGGCGGTGAAGGTGGAAGGGCCGTGGAAGGCCCTGGTGATCGACGCGGTGCTGGATTTCAATCAGGTGGGGATCATCGCGAGTCTGGCGGGGCCGCTCGCGGCGGCGGGGATCAGCATCGCGCCGGTGGCGAGCTTTGACACAGACTATGTGTTTGTGCGCGAGGAGGCACTCGACAAGGCGATTGCAGTGCTCACATCGGCAGGACACAGTGTGTTGCCGGCCCGCGCATGAAAAGACCCGCCGAAGCGGGTCGTGATGTGGGCAATCGGACGACGGCTGTTCAGCCGCCCTTCTTCGCGGCGTCGAGCGCGGTCTTGACGGCCTTGTCGAACGAGCCGCCGCCGGGGGAGCCGATGTAAGCGACCTTGCCATCGCCACCGACGATGAAGGCGGTCGGGATGCCGTTCTGCCTTGCGGCGTCCATCCAGGCCTGGCTGACCTGATCGTCGGTCTCGAAGGCGACGCGATAGTCCATCTTGTCGCCCTGGTCTTGCACGAACTTCTCGAGCTTGGCCTTGCGGTCGTCGGCGCCGGACTTGGGCTTGCGCTCGAAGCTGGCCATGCCGATCACGATGAGGTTCTTGTTGTCCTTCTGGGTCTTGGTGAGGTGCGGGATGGCGGCCTTGCACGGGCCGCACCAGGTGGCCCAGAACTCCACAACATAGACCTTGCCTTTTTCGAAGCCGCCGACGGGCTGGCCCTTGATCCAGGAATCGGGCTCGAAGCGGGGAGCGACGTTGCCGACGCCGAGGGCGGAGGATTCCTTCGGCTTCTCGGCGGGCTTGTTTGCATCAGGCTTCTTGGCATCGGGCTTCTGGTCGGCTGGCTTGGGTTGCTGGTTGGCGGGCGTGCGTGGGAGCGACTGGCCCATCGGCTCGGAGCTTTCCTCGCTGCGCACGGATCCAACGCCCGCTGCCACGATGGCCGCCGCCAGCCCCGCCACCAACGCCGTGCCGTGAATGCCTCGCATACCCAGTCTCCCGAAGTGAAGCGATCGAGAATGCCCCGGGGACGGAACAGTTCCGGCCGCGTCGGGTTCATGGTCGAACCGCCGGGTCATGGTATCAGATGTTCCGGGATGCGCTATTGGGGCGGTGGTTCTGAGGTACGCCCGGCCACGAGAACGATCCAATCGTCGTTGAGTTCATCCGGAGCCACGGGGGATGGTGTCTGGCCGGGGGCGACGTTGCAATCGGTGTAGACCTCGGTGGAGATGAATCCCGCATCGATCATCGCTTCGCGCAGCTCGGCGATGGACCACAGTCGCCAGCGGTAGATGAACGCCCGCGGCATCTCTTGCACGATTTCGCCGTCGACTTCGACGCGGAAGGAGATGGAGTTGGTGACCATCGCGGTCAGCGGGTCGGCCTCTTCGTGCTGCCAGTGATAGTGGATGATCTCGCGGCCGCGGCTTGGGTGTTTGCGGGTGAGCGAGCCGAGCTGGAAGGCGGAGGCCCCGCCGTAGGTGTCACAGACGAAGACGCCGCCACCGAAGCCGGCGTTGCCTCGGTCGAGCCGGGAGCGGGAGAGCGCGAGGTAGTCGACGAGTTCGCGGCGGGTGTGGAGGTAGCCGATCGAGAAGTTGCCGACGAAGACGATGTCGCAGCCGGGGTCGGGGTTGGAGAGCTTGGTGGAGTCGGCGCAGAGGAGTTGGCGGGACGAGGCGGAAGAAGAAGGCGGAACCCACCCCCCGGTCCCGTCCCTCCCACCACCTTGGGAGGGGGCGTGGGAGATTGGTTCCAATCTTCGTGCGCGTTTGATGGCTTCGGGGTCAAGGTCGACGGCGATGGCGGAGGCGGGTTCGCCGAGGCGGGCTGCGTCTTCGAGCCAGCGTTGGGAGAGGGCGGCGGTGCCGCAGAAGTCTTCGCGGAGGACGACGGGCTTGTTGGCGTGCACGGCGCGGAGGAATGCGCTGACGTGGCGTGGCGACTGCACGCAGAGTTCGTAACACGCGAAGCGGTCAAGGCCCTCGCTCATGCGGGGATTGTTGCGTGGGTCGGGCGAGGCGGGGCCGAGCGCGGCGACGTTCAGCGCTTGGTGCTGTCAGACTTCTTGGTCGGCTTGGTGCCGGGCTTGGCGGCGGACTTCGAAGCGGGTGTCGCGGGCTTTTTGGTGGTGGCCGGCTTCTTGGCGGCGGGCTTTGTGGCTTGGGGCTGCGACTTTGCGGTCGTGTTGGCAGGCTTCCTGGTTGGAGCGGTGGTCGGATTCGCGGCCTGCTTGCCGGTTGGCCTGGTGGTTGGCGTGGTGGTTGGTCTCGCCGCCGCGGCTTCGAGCTCGGGGATCGTGAGCTGCGTCGCGGCGGGGGTGCGCTGCGGGGCGCGCGAGTCGTTGGAATCGGGCACGAACTCGATGCGGAACTCGCGCGATGGCGCGCTGCGCGGTGCGGCGGAGGATTGGGGCAACGGCGGCGCGGCGCGGCGGGGCGCGGCTTGGACGACGGGCTGTGATGGGGGCGGGGATGGGGACGGGGATGGGGGCTGGGCGTTCAGGGTTCGCGGCGGGAGTTGCGTGTTCCGCGGTGCGACAACGCCGGTGAATCGCGTCGGCGCTGGCGTCTTGTTCACATCGGGGCGTGCGAGGGTGGCGGCGAGTTCTTTCTCGAAGTCGGGGACGAGCGGGTTACCGATCCAGGCGAGGCGACCGTCGGGGCCGACGATGAACGCGGCGGGGATGCCGCCGCGTTGGGCGGAGACCATCCAGCGGCTCCAGGTCTCGCCGCTGCCGTCGTAGGCCATGGTGTACCCGATCTCGTCGCTGCGTTTGGTGATGTAGTTCTGCACCTTCTCGAGTCGGTCGTCGCGATTGACTGTTGTTGCCTGCTCGGACGCCGCCACACCGATGACGGTGAGCGCGGGGTTGTTGCGCTGCAGCTCGGTGAGTTTGGGAACGACGAGGTGGCATGGCGTGCACCAAGTGGCCCAGAACTCGACGACGTAGACGCGGCCGCGTTCGAAGCGGGTGACGGGCATGCCGCGGGGCCACTGATCGATGACCAGCGGCGGAGCGGCGGAGCCGACGGCGAGCGTGGCGTCGTCCTGCGCGGCGGCGCGGGGAGCGAGCGCGGCGAGGAGGCAGAGACAGACAAGGACGAGCATTCGCAGCATGCCGCGGCTCCGGAAGGTCGGATCGAATGGAGGCACGCGCTCCGCGCGTGAGTAGAGAGCATCGGCGATCGCGATCTCTGGGCATGCGAATGCGGGTACGAACGAAGTCCGAGTGGGGAGAGAAGAGGTTGGAGTAGCAAGACAGGAAGGGCACGGGCGCAGCGCAAGAACGCACGCGAGGCGCGGGTTCTGCGGATCGTTTTGATCCGATGCCTGATGCCGGGTACCTTCGTCGGTTACGTGCCGAGTGTCTTGAGGCACGTCTCGATGCGGGTCAGCGACGATGCGCGGCCGAGCACGGCGAGCGACTCGCCGAGCGGCGGGCTCACCGCGGCACCCGCGATGGCGACGCGGATGGATTGCGAGACCGGGCCGAGGCCGGTGCCGGCTTGCTGGCCGACTTGCTCGATGAGTGCGTGCAGCGTGGCGGCGTTCCACGAGGATGCGTCAACGGTTTGCAGGCGCTCGAAGACGGTGCGGAGCAGCGTCAGGCCCTGGTTGTTGTTGGCCTTGAGGTTCTTCTCGACGGCGGCGGGGTCGAAGTCGGCGGCGTGATCGTCGCGGAGGACGAAGGCGGAGGACTTCACGCCGTCGCGGAGGGTTTTGGCGCGGGCTTTGACGGCTTTGGCGAGGACGAGCCAACGCTCGGGTCCTCCCGCATCGATCTTGGCCGCGAACGCGGGCTCGAATTCGGTGCACCAGGTGCGCCAGCGTGTGGCGAAGTCTTCGTCGCTGAGGCCGTTGATGGCGTCGGCGTTGAAGGAGAGGAGCTTGTTGCGGTCGAACTTGCTGGCGGTCTTGCCGATGCGGTCGAGGCCGAAGTGGGAGGCGAGGAAGGCGTTGTCGAACTTCTCGAGGTCCTTGCCGTCGGGGGTCTTGAGGCCGGGGTTCCAGCCGAGCAGGGCGACGAAGTTGCAGATGGCTTCGGGCAGGTAGCCGTTCTTCTTGAAGTCCCAGACTTCGATCTCGGGCAGCGCGACCTTGAAGTGGGCGGCGAGGGCTTCGGCAACTTGGACGTTGTCGTTGTCGCCGGCGAGAAAGGCGGGAAGGAATGACAAGTCAGCGGAGGGGTGAGGTTGGAGGGCTGAGGTTGGAGCGGGGGACGATGCGATTTGAGATTTGAGATTTGAGATCGAAGAGCTGGTGGCTTCGATCGCGGCGCGGAGAGCGTCGGGTGTCAGGCTCTTGTCCTTGGCCATCGCGTCCTTGGCGGCTTTGCGTGCGGCCTTCGCCTTGTCGCGCTTGCTCATCTTGCTCGCGTCCATGTTGCAGATGATGGGCATGTGGGCGTAGAGCGGGATGCGGAAGGCGGTGCCGTCGGGGTGGGTCAGGGCTTTCTGCAGCGCGACGTGGCGCGGGGTGTTGTTGAGGTGTTCCTGAGCGCGGAGCACGTGCGTCACGCCCATAGTTTCGTCGTCGATGACGACGGCGAAGTGGTACGTCGGGAAGCCGTCGGCCTTGCGGATGACGAAGTCGTCCATCTCGCCGGGGGCGTAGCGGACATCGCCGAGGACTTCGTCGTGGACGACGATCTCCTCGTTGGGGGCGGCGAAGCGGACGACGTGGCGCTCGCCGGCCTGGGCACGCTTCCAGCGCTCCTGCATGGCGTGCGTGTACTTGCCGAACTCGATGTCGGCGGGGCGCGGGTAGCGATAGGTCTGCTTCGCGGCGACGGCGGCGGCGCGTTGCTTCTCGGTTTCCTCGTTGGTGTCAAACGCCGGGTAGGCGCGGCCGCTGGTGATGAGGCGCTCGAGATACGCGTTGTAGATCGCGACGCGGCGGGCCTGGAAATACTCACCGACGGGCGGGCGGCCGCTGCTTGGTTCCCAATCGTGCTGGCCGATGGTGCCGTCGGGGTTCACGTAGGGGCCGAGGTCGTTGACGATGCCGAGCCACTGGAGGTCCTCGATGATGCCGCGGGCGGACTCGAGGCTGCTGCGGGCGGCGTCGGTGTCCTCGATGCGGAGCATGAAACGGCCGCCCTGCTTTTTGGCGAAGGCCCAGCAGAAGAGGGCGGTGCGGGCGCCGCCGATGTGGAGGTGGCCGGTGGGAGAAGGGGCGAAGCGGGTGACGAGGGGGGAGGCGGGCATGGGAGGCAAGGGTACGCGGCGTTCATTCCTCGCTTGGGCGACAGATCTGGTAGCCACAGGCGGCACACTGTTTGGCTTCCCGCCTTCGGCGCACCAGCCGACGCAGCCATAGTCGCTGGGCGATCCAGGTGAGATAGACGGGGGCAAACACCAAGGCCATCAACTTCAGAACCCAGTTGATCGAAATCACGGTCAGCGTGACGCGACTCGAGGTCTGAACGCGCCGCATGAGGCGCCACGACTCCCCTAGATGCCAGAACGATCCAACTGCTTCGGCGCGGACGTTCGGCATTTCCCAGTGCATTACGACAAAAGCCCGTCCGATCGCGAGAGTGCTGCGGTTTGCTTGTGGGAACGGAGGCGAAGCCGCGGCGTAGCCGAACGCAACAAGGTCTTCGTCTCGCGGGCATGGTTGGCTGGAGCCGAGTTGGGCAGCCTTTTCGAACGCTGCAACCATTGCCGCCGCACAACGCCGAGTGTCCTCGACTGAGTCGGATAGCGAAAAGACCTGGGACAAGGTCAGTGTGGTTTGTGCGGTTGCACCGAGCGGCCTGAAGACATGCAGCCGATCTGGCGCCCAAACAGGTAGGACGTAGGCCGCTAGGAAGAACGCGAGAAGGAAATATCTCATGCAGCGAATCGTGCGTGGCGAGAGCCGGAATCGCCGCGAGGCTACTGGTAAGGCCGCGGCGAAACCGGTTGCGATCGAGAGGGGAACGAGGAGGGCGATCCAGAACACTGAGATCGTGACAAACCTGCCGTCTGCGCGCTCGAGGACTACGAGTGTCCACCACCAAGGGCTGCTCAACAATCGCCAGGACGCGACAGGAGACGACTCGCGGCGGACTAGCGGCGCGAGGAACGAGTGCGCGCCCTGATTCGCAGAAATGGACAGCCAAGGCGACGGAAACCCCAAACGAAACTCGTCGCGCACGGTCGCCTCTGAAAGCGCATCACACAAGGCCACGACCAATGGGGCATCGCACATATCTCCGTTCTCGCTGAGCATCTCCCAGTGCCGCAGGTCCGAAGGCTTAAACGTCGGTGCCACCGCTCCTTCCGCGATCGCACGGAGTTGGCCAAAGGTGAGCATTGGCGTCCATTGGCCTTCAACCACCTTCGGCGGCGGGATCGGCACCAAGACGTTTCCCTGGGTAGTTACCGCGCCAGTGTCGATTGAGAACGAACCGCTCGCCACGACCCAAGCGACTATGAAGGCGGTCAACCCAAGCGGCACCAACCGCCACGCCGACATCCAGTGATCCGAGAGACGATGCGGTACCCCAGCAGTCGCTCCGCACTCCGGGCAAACCTGAAGCTGCGTCTGCACCCCATCCATACGACCAGAGTACCAACGGGTTCATTCTCGGGCACGGCGATTGTCTTTTCTGTGCACCATCCACACCTCCCGCCCTTCCACTGGGCCGATGCAACAGGTAGAATGCGATGAGTCCTCGCCTCCGACACCTCGCGGCGTGCGTTGCTCCGCGATCTGTCTTGGGCGAGGGCCGACAGGCCGCACGCGACGCTTGCTTGTTCCTTGCCTTGGGGATTCCGCGTCGGGCTCTGAGCCGCTTTTTCGCCACTCACCTTCCCGGCGCTCCATCCCAGCTCGCACGCGGCCGGAAAGGCACACATGGCTGCTCATGGAATCGCTCACGGATCTGCATCTGCCCGCTCCGTCGCCGACGTACGCAATATCTGCCTCGTCGGGTCCGGCGGCAGCGGCAAGACGACACTCACCGAGAAGCTTTTGTTCTCTACCGGCGCGCTCAGTCGCGCCGGTTCTGTTGAAGAAGGCAACACCGTCAGCGACTACACAGAAGAAGAGAAGCAGCACAAGCACTCGCTGCAGCCCGCGTTCGTGCACTTTGACTACGAGGGGCACGAGGTCCACCTGATCGATACTCCCGGCCTGGTTGATTTCCTCGGGCACGCCATCGCGTGTTTTCCCGCGGTGGAGACGGTCGCCGTGGTGATCGATGCGCACAAGGGCATCGACTCGACCGTGCGGCGGCTGATGACCGTCGCGGGCGATCGCAAGATCCCGCGGATGATCATCATCAACAAGATCGAAGAGAACGCCGATGGTCTGCCCGACCTGGTCGCCCAGATCCGCGAGACGTTCGGGAACATCTGCCTGCCGATCAACCTGCCGACGCTCAAGGGCAAGAAGGTCATCAACGTCTTCGAGCACGACGGGCACGACAGCGCGGGAGATCAGACGGATTTCTCAAGCGTACACGAGGCGCACAAGAACATCGTCGAGCAGGTGATCGAGGTCGATGAAGAGTTGACGATGGCGTACCTCGAGAAGGGCGAGGGCGCGGGGTTTGATCCCGACAAGTTGCACGCGGCATTTGAGAAGGCGCTGGGCGAGGCGCACCTGGTGCCGATCTGCTTTGTGTCGGCCAAGACGGGTGCGGGCGTGGACGATCTGCTGCACGTGTTCGCGAGCCTGTGCCCGAGCCCGTTGGAGATTTCGCCGCCCGAGCTTGAGATCCGCAAGGGCGAGGACGAGAACGCCCAGCCGATCGAAGAGGACTATGTGCCGCAGCCGGACCCCAAGGGCAAGGTGATCGCGCACGTGTTCAAGATCACCACCGACGCGTTCGTCGGGAAACTGGGCATCTTCCGCGTGCACAGCGGCACGATCAAGCACAAGCAAGAGCTGTACATCGACGACAACAACAAGCCCTTCCGCGTCGGGCACCTGTTCAAGCTGCAGGGCAAGGAGCACGTCGAGGTCAGTGAGGTCGGCCCGGGAGAGATCGCGGCGATCAGCAAGGTGGACGAGCTGCACTTCAACGGCATTCTGCACGAGGCGGCGGAGGCGAGCACGGTGCATCTGCGCCCGCTGCCGCTGCCCAAGGCGTTGTACGGGCTCGCGATCCAACTGAAGAACCTCGCGGACGAGACGAAGTTCTCGTCGGCGGCGCACAAGATGATGGCCGAGGACCCGAGCCTCAAGATCGAACGCATCGCGGCGACCAATCAGACGGTGATGCGGGGTTTGGGCGAGCTGCACCTGCGGATCGTGTGCGAGAAGTTCAAGAAGCAGTACAACATCGATCTGGTCACCAGCCAGCCCAAAGTCGCGTACAAGGAGACGATCACGAGCCAAGCCGACGGGCATCACCGCCACCGCAAGCAGACTGGCGGTGCGGGCCAGTTCGGCGAGGTGTTCCTCCGCATCGAGCCCTTGCCGACGGATCACCCGACTGGGTTTGAGTTCGCCAGCGAGGTGGTCGGCGGCACGGTGCCGCGGCAGTTCTGGCCCGCGGTCGAGAAGGGCGTGAAGCAGATCATCGACAGCGGCGCGTTCGCGGGGTATCCGATGCAGGGCATCCGCGTCGCGCTCTACGACGGCAAGTACCACGACGTGGACAGCAAGGAGATCGCGTTCATCACCGCGGGCAAGAAGGCGTTCATCGACGCGGTGGCGAAGGCCAAGCCGAAGTTGCTGGAGCCGTACGTGATCGTCGAGGTGAACGCCCCGAGCCGCTACATGGGCGATATCACGGGCCACCTCTCGACCAAACGCGGCCGGGTGCAGGACTCGCTGGTGCAGTCGGGCGACTCGTGCCTGGTGCGGGCGGTGGCGCCGCTGGGCGAGCTGCAGAACTATGCCAACGAGCTCAAGAGCATGACGGGCGGAGCGGGGACGTTCAGCATGGAGTACAGCCATGATGAGCACACCCCGCCGCAGGTGCAGGCGGCGGTGGTGGCGGCGTACAAGCCGCATGATGATGGGGAGTAGGAGAAGAGGGGTGAGGTCTTAGGTCTTAGGACTTAGGGCTGAGGGCTGAGGGCTGAGGTTTGAGGTCTAGACACCCGCGCATGGGCGCGGGTGTTTTCGTTGGGTGTTTGAACAAGCAACGGGCTGGCCGGCCTTGATTTGTTGCTTTGAGCTTTGCTGCTTTGAGCTTTCCGCGCAACACTCTCCCGCCGCCGCCGTCTGTGTGATAGTCTTGGGGTATCGGGCCGCGGCATCCGGCCTTGGCCCGTCGGGAGATTTCCCATGTCGGATCGCAAGCCGTTCTCGTTCATCATCACCGTCGGCGCGTTGGCGGCCGCGGGAGCCGTGTTGTATTACTCGATTCGTCAGTTGCCGCAGGACGTCGGCGCGGCGCCGTCGGCATCGACGACCGGGGTCTCGCTGCATGGGTTGGCGGAAGCGGGCAACGTGTCGGGGCTTGAGGCCCAGATCAAGGCGGGGGCGAAGATCGACAGCGGCCTGGAAGACGGCCCGCTGGCGCAGCGCGGAATGACGCCGCTGATGACGGCGATCTTCGCGGGGCAGGAGAAGGCGGCAGAGATTCTGCTGGCGGCCAAGCCGCAGCTGGAGGCTCGCAGCCGCGATGGGCGGTCGGCACTGATCTGGGCTGCGGGCTGGGGCACGCCGGCGATGGTGCAGAAGCTGCTGGACGCCGGGGCGGAGAAGAACGCCCGCGACGAGGCGAATTTCACAGCGTTGATCATGGCGGCGGCCCGCGGCGACGCGAAGAGCGTGGACATCCTCATCAAGTCCGGCGCCGACATCAATGCCAAGAACAAGTGGAACCACACCGCGCTGATGACCGCGATCCGCACCGGCAACAAGGAGAAGATCGAAGCGTTGCTGAACGCCGGCGCCGGCGCCAACGACGCGGATCTGGACGGGCTGACGCCGGTGCACATGGCCGCCGAGAGCGATGCGCCGGTCACCACGCTGGAGATGATCCACAAGCGCGGCGGGAACCTGGATGCGCAGTCGGCGGCGGGGCTGACGGCGCTGATGATCGCGGCCGACCGAGGCGACGCGGAGAAGGTGAAGACGCTGCTGACGCTGGGAGCAAAGGCGTCGCTGAAGGACAAGGACGGCGCGACGGCGCTGGACTGGGCCAATCGGCGGGCCGACGACACCGGCAAGGCGGTGGCGGAGCTGTTGCAGAAGGCCAAGTGAGCGTCGTCTGATCGGAAACACACCAACCCCGCGCAAGCGATGCGCGGGGTTTTCGTTTTTGGTCGGGTGCGTGCGGGGCGATTCGTGTGGAGTTTCGGCTCCGGGCGCCCACGGCGGCGTCGGCGTCCACTATGCTGCCCGCCTCGATCGCATGGAAGTGATCGCACGGACGCGAGCTGTCACCCGATGGAACCCGACGCATGACGCGGATCGATCCCAACGCTCTCCGACTCGCCGGCGCGTATCAGACGGCGGTGAACCGCAAACCTGTGAGCCCGACAGCTTCGACGCCGAGCGGGCAGTCCTTTGACTCGCTGCGCCGGGCCGACAGCGTGGTGGATCAGGTCGCGATCGCCCGCCCGGAGAAGCTCGCGGCGTCGGTCAGCAAACTTTCAGCAGCGACAGTGGCAGGGTCGGCAGTGAAGGCGACGTTGGGAACCGCTCCAGCGGCACCGGCGACTTCGACGTACACGGCCCGCGGCACGCTTTCGATGTATGGCCAGCCGGGCGAACGCAACACGGCGGCGACGGGCGTGGCGATCGGGCGCGTGCTGGACGCACAGGGCTAAAGAGTGCCATTGCGTCCGCGTGGGGCGGGATCGGCGTCGTCTGCGATAAACATGTCGAGGTGACCCTTCGCTTGCGCGAAAGGGTTCTTATTTGCCGTTCTGGGGCGCGCCGAGCCGCACGTCGATGACGCGGCCGACGATGAGCGAGCAGTCGGCCTCGAGATCAACGCGGCGGACGACTTCGCAGTCGATGCCGACGGCGGCGCGCTTGAGAACCGGGGACTGGCTTTGGAGCGACTCCCAGGGCGTGCAGTCGAACGGATCCTGCTCGTGGGGGGCGTCGTCGCAGAACTTTCTCAGGCTGAACTTGTCGTCGCGATCGATCACGCTGATCGCGAAGGCACGGCTGTCGCGGATGAGGGGCTCGATCCAGTGGCCGCGGCGGAGCGAGACGCAGACCAGAAGCGGGTCGTCGGCGACCACGGATGCGGCGCGTGCGACCACTCCCGCGCGGACCCCTTCGAAGCCGGAGGCGATGACAAAGCATCCCGCCGGCAACTGAGAAAGGGCCGCCAGCGCGTCCGAGCGTCGACTCTCGGGAAGCGGGAGGTACTCAACCACGGTTTCTGCTTCGGCCACCGAAGGGAGTAACCCGAGCGGACTTGGGAACTTGCGCCGTACTGGGACGTGGTCTCAGGGCCGCGGTACGGCGCAGGCCTTGCGCGAAGCGACGCGTTTTCCACACCTATCCACAATGAGCACGACTTCTGCACAATTTGCAGGTCTGGTGGGGCGAAGTGTTGCAAAGTGTCGAGAAGTGGGTAATCTTCCCAAGTCGGAACGCGAGCGAGCGGGTCGCACGTTGCCGACGCGGGAACTCACCAAAGACATCGGTCGGGGGCTTCCTTGCTGTTTACCGGGCACGCTGAACTGACCATCGACGCGAAGCAGCGTCTGGCCATTCCGGCGAAGTACCGGGGGCAGTGGAACGAGTCCGAGCACGGCAAGGCATGGATCGTCGTGCCGTGGGCGGACGGGAAGCTCCTGAGGCTGTACCCCGAAGGCGTGTTTGAGCGGTTGAGCAACCTGCAGAACCAGGGACGCGAGACGCTCATGCCGGCTTCGGATCAGGCCTCGCTCGAAGCGGATTTCTTCTCGCTTGCGGAGCGGATCGAGCCGGATTCAGCGGGGCGATTGACGTTGCCCAAGCTGCACCTGGAGTTGGCGGAGATCCCGAGTGAGGTAGTTGTGATCGGTGTTCGCGATCGACTGGAAGTGAGAGGTCGTGCATGGATGCAGACTTTGAAGGACCGGTTCCAGAAGATGCCCACGCTGGCGGAGAGCCTGCCACGCTGGCGCGGCACGGACGCCGGGAGGAGCTGAAGAGCGCCGAGCCGCGGCGGGTCAGCCCCTCTCAGTCATCCGACGAGTTCGGCCGCCAGGAAGGCCGCGTCGGATGGGGTCGGACGGCGTAAGCCGTTCCATCGGCCCGGTTTGCCGGCCCGGTTTGCCGGCTCGTTTGGCCCGCGGTGTGCGAGGGAACTCGCCGCCAGGGATTCGGCCCCTCCCCACTGCTTTCACCGGCGGTGGATGGGGCAGACAAGCAAGTGATTGTTTTCGGCGCCGGACCCTCTCCGGCGTGGGGATCTGCGAAGGGAATTGCCTCGCGGCGCAAGGATGCGCCGGTCTCCACCCCCCGCGTCACCGAGAGGCCCCGACCAAGGACGGTCGGAACGGAGCCGAAGACAGGATCCACGCCGTGTTGTGCGAAAGCACGCCTCGGCACTTTCGGCGGAGAGTGCAGCGACCTCGTCCGAGGCACGCGTGCTCCGCCAACAAGCAAGGCAGGACGTGCGTTTTCCGTCTGCCGCCAAGCAGGTGCCTTGCCCGCGGCGTTCACACGCCGGGGGTCACCAAAGGTCACCACAAGGCGACGGGGCGTCCACTCCCACCACCACCAATCCCGTTGCCGAATACGACGCCGCCCCGGCCCACCACCGGGGCGGTGTTGCTTTTGGGGTGGTGCGGGATGGCCACGACGCGGTCGGAGCCGCTCGCACAATACCATTGGCGAGGTGAAACCATGTCTGAGCCGAAAGCCACAGCGGAAGTCCGCGCCTTGACCGCCTTGACCGTCTTTGCGGCCTTCGCGGACGGTGCGAAGTCCGATGCCGAGCGGGCCAAGGTGCGCGAGATTGTCGAGGGACTTGGGGACGCGAACACCTCCGAGGCGGTGCGGCGTGTGCTGCTGAAGCAGACGACGATCGGTGCGGAGGCGGCGGTGCTGACGGATGACGCGTGGCGTCAACTGGCCTGGGAGAGCGCTCTTGGCGTCTGCGAAGCGGACGGCAAGACGACGCCGGATGAGCGCGCGTTCCTGGAAGATCTGGCGCGAGCGCTTGGGCGGACACCGACGCAGTCGCAGCGCGAGATCGCTGAAGCGGACGCGATCGCGGATGGCATACAGGCGGAGCCCGTCCTGCAAGCGACGCCGCCGCTGCCGGTGCTGGCGAGCGCGGCTGCGATCGGCGTTGGGGCTGCGGCGTCGGGCGTCACCGATCCGCGCGATACAGGCGTTGATTCGAGCGTGCTGCGCTACGCGATTCTCACCGCCGCGGTCGAACTGCTGCCGCAGAACCTCGCCACGCTCGCGATCATCCCGCTGCAGACGAAAATGGTCTACGCCATCGGGCGCTCCTATGGCCATCCTTTGGGAGCGTCGTCGATCAAGGAGTTCCTTGCGACGATCGGCGTCGGCGTCACCGGTCAGATGGTCGAGCAGTACACGCGGAAGTTTCTCGGCCGGCTCGCGGGGAGCGTGCTGGGGAAGACCGTCGGAGGCATGGGACGCACGGCCGCCAACTGGGGCACCGGCCCGGTGCTGACCTTCGCGACGACGTATGCGATCGGGATGGTTGCGAAGCAGTACTACCGCGGCGGACGTCAGGTCAGTGCCATCGATCTCCGCTCGCTCTTTGAGAGCGAGTCCCAACGCGCCAAGTCGCTGTACAACCAGTACGAGCCACAGGTCCGCGAGACCGCCGCGAAGACCAACCCGGCGGAGCTTCTGCGCTCGCTGCGCGGGAACTGAGCCCACGGCGTCGGTGCCGCCACAATCAGACGCACAACAGCGCGTTGTACGCGTCGGCGAAGAGGACGAAGTCGGCGTCGTCGACGAAGGTGTCCTGGTTGAGGTCCCCGGGGCAGGAGGGCGGCAGGCCCGGCGTGCCCCCGGGGCAAAGCAGGTCGTTGTAGGCGTTGGCGAACTGGACGAAATCAGCATCGTCGACCTGGAGGTCGCAGGTGAGATCGGCGGTGCAGAGGGCGACACGGGCGACGCTGGTGTTGACCGTGCCGCAGGGGTTGGTGACGCCGACGACGAACTTGATGTCCTTGATCCACGACGGGGCGCGGGCGCCGGTGATGGTGATCTCGGGGCCTTCCCAGCCGGCGACCTCGAAGGTAAGGCCGGTGGTGTCGGCGTAGGTCGGGCCGGTGATGGGTTCGAAGACGCCGCTGTTGGGCGGGGATTCGACGCTCCACTGGTACGTGACATCGCCGGGGGCGTCGATGGTGGTCGCGAGCGATGCGCTCGAGGTCGGGGCGGCGCACACAGCGGTGTTTGCCAGATCGGTGATGATCGTCGCCGTGCTCGGGCAGGGCAGGCCCTTGATGAGAAACGCTCGCGTCGCGCCGTTGAAGGTGCCGGTGCCGGCGATCGCGGAGCCGTCGTTGGAGACGCCCCAGGCGTCGAGCAGGACCCAGCCGGTGAGGTTGCCGCCGAGTGAGGTGAAGTAGGTTCCGAGGTTCTGAATCCCAGCTGTCGTGCTCCAGTACGCGGCGCGATATGTCACGAACGCGATCTTCGCGCGCCCCGTCACCACCTTGCCGTCGTAGTTCGTGCTTCGCGCGTACGAATCGGTCGAGCCCAGAGGCGTGCCCAGATTCTGCATCGCGCCGACCCATCGGAACATGCGGTCACCGGTGGGGATCTGGCAGTCGCCGACGATGACGGCATTGTTCTTGCTGATGCCAAAGGCGCGCGAATCCGTCCCGCCCGGAAGGATGCCGAGATTCTGGATGACGTTCCCCGGCAGCCAGCGGCACGCGCGGTATCCCGAGCCGCTCCACGAGCTGCCACCGACGATCGTGGATCCGTCGGAACTGATCCCGTACGCGGAATTTCCTTGGAAGCCTCCCGGCAGCGTCGGCAAGGCGACAAGCCCGCCGCCACCGGGATGGACCCAGCGCACGCCGTAGGAGTTGCCGTCGGGCGCGTTGCTCCAGCCGACGACGATCGTGCCATCGCCGCTGATTCCGGTTGCCAGGCCCAGCGTGCCGCCCGGAAGCAGACCCAGGTTCTGCATGCCGCCCGAGACGGTCCAGCGGAAGAGTCTGTTGCCGCCGTTGCCGGCGATCGCCAGCCCGGCGTGGTCCATCGAGTTTCCCGCGGTCGTGGCGATCGACACCGGGGTACCCAGATTCACAAGCCCGCCCGCGATGCTCCATCGGAAGGCGTAGTAGAACGTCTGGTTGTTGAAGATGTAATCGCCGAATCCGGTGACGTAGGTCGCGTCGTGGCTCACAGCGGCGCCGTGGGATTCGGTGCCGCCGGGGAAGATGCCGAGGTTGTAGATGACGGGGGCGGCGTGGGCGAGCGACGCGACGCTCAGCGCGAGGCCACTGACGGCGATCCGTGCGATGTGATTGCGAGCGGGCGAAAGGCGCGTGGGCATGGTGATCTCCAGTGGCTTCCCAAGGAGATCACGCACAACGCCCGAACCTTGCAGCGGAAATCAGAAAGATCTGACTACGGGCAGAGCAGGTCGTTGTATGCAACGACAAAGAGCTGGAAGTCGGCGTCGTCAACATAGCCGTCCTTGTTCATGTCGCCAGTGCAGGGCGCGGGAAAGCTCGGGCAGATCAGTTCGTCGTACGCCACGGCGAAGATTGAGAAGTCGGCATCGTCAACGAGCAGGTCGGCGTTGAAGTCGGCAAGGCAAGGCCCGAAGTCGAACGTGACGGTGGCGCTCAGCGTTTCGGTGATGCTGAGAGAGCACGGACCGCAGTTGGGGCCCCGGCCGTTCTCGATCCGCATCACCCACTCGCCGCGGTCGATCGGGATGATCGTCGAGGTCGCGGTGCGGCCGCTGAAGACCTCGCGGCCGGAGAACTTGTTCACCACGATCCACCATCCGTCGCCGGTGATGTCGGTATTGAGGTGCATGTCGGCGCTGGCGGGTGTGTAGAAGCGGACCTCGAATGCGATCTTGGCCTCGGATCCGCCGAACGTGTCGCCGCTCGCGGAGATGAAGTTGTACATTGTCAGTTGGCACTCGATGGTCGAATCGGTGGCGGTGCTGTGCTGCACGACTTGGGCGGTTGAATGCGCCGAGCCGAAGGGGCTATTTGCCACCCGGTCCGCAAGAGCGTTGCGGGTCCAGAAGCCGGTGGTGTAGTTCTGATCGGCGTCGTAGTCGCAGAAGGTGCCGGCGTTGGTGGTGCCGCAGGCCTGCGCGTGCACGGAGCGGGCGACGTTGGTGACGGTGATGCCGGCGTGCGCGAGCAGCGACAGGCCGAGCATCGGGAGAACGGCGGGAAGGGAACGGAGCATGTTGTGCCTCCTGAAGTTTGGCCCCTGTGGGGCCAACTTCAGTCTAAAGGCGAAGCGGCAATCGCTCGTATGCAGGATGTTCGCCGTTGCGAACGTGGTGCGAACAGCGCGACACGAGCGCTCACCGCTCCCGCACCACGCCCTTGCCCTTCACGATCTCCCCGATGACGAAGACCTTCTCGCCCAGCTTCTCGAGTTGTTCCTTGATGCTCTCGGCGAAGGCCTTGCGCACGATCACGCAGTAACCGATGCCGAGGTTGAAGACTCGCTTCATTTCTTCGTCGTCGATGTTGCCGTGCTGCTGGAGGAACGTGAAGACCGGCGGCACGGGCCAGGACGCGCGGTCGATGACGGCGTCGCAGCCCTTGGGGATGGAGCGGACGAGATTTTCGGCGAGGCCGCTGCCGGTGATGTGAGCCATGCCGCTGATAACGTTCTTGACGCGGTAGTTGCGTTGGAGCTTGACGATGTTGCCGGCGTAGATGCGGGTGGGCGTGAGGAGGACTTCGCCGAGAGTCTTGGGCGCGCCGTTCCCGCTCTTCTTCTTCGGCCCTTTGGCTCTTTGGCCCTTTGGCGATTTCTCGTTCAGCTCCTCGTACACCTTCCCCAGATCCAGCCCCGCGTGCTTCACCACTTTCCGCACCAGCGAATAGCCGTTGCTGTGGATGCCGGCGGAGGCGAGGCCGAGGACGACGTCGCCGGGCTTGACGCGGGTCGGGTTGATCGCACGCTTGAGTTCCACCACGCCGACGCAGAAGCCGGCGAGGTCGAAATCACCCGCGGCGTAGACATCGGGCATGTTGGCGGTCTCGCCGCCGAGGAGCGCGCAGCCGGATTGCTTGCAGCCCTCGGCGACGCCCTCCACCAACGCGGCGAGCATCTTCTTGTCCACGGTCGGCACGGCGATGTAATCGAGGAAGATCAGCGGCTCGGCACCCTGCACGATCAGGTCGTTCACGTTCATCGCGACCAGGTCGATGCCGACGGTGTTGTACACGCCCATCTCGGCGGCAAGCTTCACCTTGGTGCCCACGCCGTCGCAGCAGGCGACCAGCACCGGGTCCTTGTAGTTGCGGCTGAAGAGGCCCTTTTTGTAATCGAGCCGGAACAGGCCCGCGAAGCCGCCGGGGTTGGGGATCACCCGCGGCCCGAAGGTGCGGCGCATGGTGGACTCGAGCGACTCGGTGAACGAGTCCTTCTCGTTGATGTCGACGCCGGCGGAGGCGTAGGTGAGACCGTTGCGGCGGGAAGAGTCGGCGGGCATGGGGGCAGGGTATCGGGGATTGGGGGCGAGGAGGAGTGGCAGAGTGCCGCAGTGGCAGAGTGGCGCAGATCGGAGCGGGCTCCCCGAGGTGATTTTGGTGGCAGAGGTTGTGTTTCTGTGGCCTATTTGCAAACCCGTCACCCGGGGACGCGGGTTGGGGTGCGCCGTCCAAGTGACGGCGGAACAGGAGATTCGTTATGTCGATCGTTTCCTCTCGTGCGGCTCTGATCGTCGGCGTCTGCGGCATTGCGTCCGCATCCCTCGCGCAGAACGGCTTTACCTACGTCAAAGCGACCGCCAACATCTTCGGTTACGGGGTGAGCACGCCGGCCCCGGGCGGCGGCGGCGGCGGCACGCTCGCCAACGTCATCGCTCTGAATGCCGGCACCGGGCGCGTCGCCGCGTTCTCGTCGGGCGGGCAGGCCGGATGGGCTGGCACCAACGTGAATGGTCCCGACGGCGGCAACTTCTCGTCGAGCACCAACATTCCCAGCGTCGGCCCGATCTCCGGCTTCAGCGGCCCGCTCAGCGGCCAGCTCGTCGGCGTGTTCATCGAGGCGGGCGACATCTCCGCTCTGAGCGCCCCCGGCGGAATCTCCTACCCCAATCTGGCCAGCTATCAGCAGGCCAGTTACAGCCCCGGCCTGCGCCAGGTCTTCTTCATCGGTGACGGCAAGACCGGCACCGGCAGCGGCACGACCCAGGCCTTTTCTGTCCCGGATGGAGCGGGGTTCCTGGTGCTGGGGATCGCCGACGCCTTTGGCTTCAACGCCGTGGCGGGGTACTACGACGACAACGTGGGTGGGTACGAGACCAGCTACACGATCATCCCGGCGCCCGGCTCGCTCGCCGCGGCGGGGTTGGTCGGTTTGCTCGCCGCCCGTCGTCGCCGGGCCTGATTTTGCTTCAACAGATCGCACGACCGGACGCAGCCAGCCTGCGTCCGGTTTCTTTTTGGTGCCGGAAGGGTCTTGTAACGTCGTGAGCGGCCGGACTTTTCCGACGATCTTGTCTCGAACGTTTGGAACGGCTGGTCGGGTTGTGCTTTCTGTGGCATGTTTGCGGAGAGCCGTCACGTCGTCGGTGGGCGGTCGTGATTGCGCTTTTTTCAGGAGCTCGACTATGTCCAAGCGTTCCGTTCTTGTTGTTGTCGCCGGCGTCGTCGGGCTCGCCTCGATGGCCCAGGCCGAGTTCATTATGAACAACGGCCAGTCCGGTCAGATCACCGTTTCCTCGGCCCCGGCCGCGTTCCCGGCGAAGACCGCTGACGCCGTCACCATGACGGTCGTTGTGGTCGACGAGTCGGCGATCAACGTGCCCGCCGGCCTCGGCAACGCCGCCATCTTCGCCCCCGCGGCTGAGATGGGCAGCGTTGGCTCGGACGAGAGCAATCCCGGCGTCGGCATCGCCGTGATCCCCGCCCCCGGCGCGCTCGCGGGCCTCGGCATCGCCGGCCTCGCCCTCGCGCGTCGTCGTCGCTGAATCGAGTGAGATCTCGAACACACGAAACCGGGCGCTGGTCGCCCGGTTTTTCGTTGCACGGTCGTCGATTCGGGAGCGTGGCAACCGCCACATTCATCCGCATATGCGGATGAATGGATGGATAGTTTGAGCGCCTTCGCCTATGGTCTGGGCCCTTAGGGGACGATTGAATTGCCCCTTGCCGCGGCCCGGGTCGGGTCGCGTTCGCACGTCACTCTCGGAGTCCACTTTCATGGCGCGTTCGCAGCTCTTCACGTCCGAGTCGGTCTCGATGGGTCACCCCGACAAGGTTTCGGATCAGATCTCCGATGCCATTCTCGATGCGATGCTCGCGGACGATCCGCGCTCGCGCGTCGCCTGCGAGACGCTGTGCGCCACCGGCCTCGTGGTCGTCGCCGGCGAAGTGACCACCAACACCTACGTCGACATCCCCGAGGTCGTCCGCTCCACCGTCCGCGAGATCGGCTACACCAGCGGCGACATGCGCTTCGACAGCGAGTCGTGCTCGGTGCTCGTCGCCCTCAACAAGCAGAGCGCCGACATCGCGATGGGCGTTGACAAGGAAGGCGCCGGCGATCAGGGCATGATGTTCGGCTACGCGTGCAAGGACACGCCTGAGCTCATGCCGCTGGCCATCCAGCTGAGCCACCAGCTCGTCGAGAAGCAGGCCGCCGTCCGCCGCAGCGGGAAGATCAAGGGCCTCCGCCCCGACGCCAAGAGCCAGGTGACGGTCGAGTACGTCAACGGCAAGCCCAAGCGCGTCGACACCGTCGTCCTCTCCACCCAGCACGGCCCGGAGTGGAACAGCAAGCAGCCCGCCCTCAAGAAGGCCGTCATCCAGCACATCCTGAAGCCCGTGCTCGGCCGCTGGTGGAACAACAACATCAAGGTGCACGTGAACCCGACCGGTCGCTTCGAGATCGGCGGCCCGCACGGCGACACGGGTCTGACCGGCCGCAAGATCATCGTCGACAGCTACGGCGGCATGGGCCGCCACGGCGGCGGCGCGTTCAGCGGCAAGGACCCGACCAAGGTCGATCGCTCGGCCGCGTACATGGCCCGCTACATCGCCAAGAACATCGTGGCGGCCGGTCTGGCTGATCGCTGCGAGATTCAGCTGTCGTACGCCATCGGCGTCGCCGAGCCGACGTCGGTCTATGTCGACACCTTCGGCACCAGCACCGTCGATGAGGAGAAGATCAGCGCCGCCGTCCGCAAGGTCTTCGGCCTGACCCCCCGCAAGATCATCGAGACGCTGAACCTCCGCACGCCCATCTTCTCCCCCACCGCTAAGCACGGCCACTTCGGCCGCAAGCCGGGCACGATCGTCTACAAGGGCAAGAAGTACGACACGTTCACCTGGGAGCGGACCGACAAGGCCGAGGCCCTGCGTCGCGCAGCGCGCTGAGTGAGCGATTGAGTTGATTGCAGAAGCCCCGGGCACAGGCTCGGGGCTTTTTCGTTTTGGGAGTTGGCGCGAGTACAGGGGCAGGGTTCGCCGTTTCTACCATCCCGCATGACGCACACTCTTCGCGAAGCTCTGGCCTCGCTTTCGCTGCTCGATCATCCCCGCCTGATCCTCGATGTCCCGGCGTCGCACGATCCGAGTCTTGCGGTCGTGACCAGCCCGACGACCAATCGGCCCATCGCGGCGGTGCGGCTCGACGACGAGCGGTCGTACGAGGAGACGCTGGCCCGCAGTGTTGCTGCGTTTGCGAAGTGGCGCGAGGTTCCGGCACCGGTGCGCGGACAGGTCGTTCGCGCAATCGGCGACGAGTTCCGCCTGCACAAGGACGCCCTCGGCGCCATCATCACAGCCGAGGTCGGCAAGATCACCAGCGAGGCACGGGGCGAAGTGCAGGAGACGATCGATATCGCGGACTTCGCGGTCGGGCTGTCACGGCAGTTGTACGGCCTGACCATGCCCAGCGAGCGCCCGGGGCACGCGATGCGGGAGCAGTGGCTGCCGCTGGGGCCGGTGGGCGTCATCAGCGCCTTTAACTTTCCCAACGCCGTCTGGGCCTGGAACGCGATGCTCGCCGCAGTCTGCGGCGACAGCGTCGTCTGGAAGCCGAGCTTGCTGGCGCCCATCATCGCGATTGCATCAAACACACTGGCACAGCGGGTCGCGTCGCGTTTCGGGCATGAGGATCTATTCACGCTCGTGATGGGCACGGACCAAGTGATCGGCGAGCGGTTCATCGCGGACAAGCGGCTGCCGTTGATCAGCGCGACGGGCTCGTGCCGCATGGGCCGCCGCGTCGGCGAGGTGGTCTCCAAACGCCTCGGGCGCAGCCTGCTCGAGCTCGGCGGCAACAACGCCGCGATCGTGCACGAGGACGCCGATCTCGATCTCGCGGCACGGGCGATCGTGTTCGCCGCCGTCGGCACCTGCGGCCAGCGTTGCACGACGACACGGCGGTTGATCGCGCACGAGAAGGTGGTCGATCAATTGCTCGCGAAATTGACGAAGGCGTACCAATCGGTGAAGATCGGCGACCCGGCGCAGGAGGGCACGCTGGTCGGGCCGCTGGCGAACGCGCGTGCAGTCGAGGGCTTTGAGCACGCGATCGCGGCGGCCACGCAGCAGGGCGGAACGGTGCTCGTCGGAGGCGGGCGTGCGGCGGTCGCGGGCCTGAGCGGGCATTTCGTACAGCCGACGATCATCCGCGCCCCCGCGAACAACCAGCTGCCCATCGCCCGCGAAGAGACCTTCGCGCCCATCCTCTATGTGTTCACGTATCGCGACATCGAGGATGCGATCGCGATGCAGAACTCTGTCGACCAGGGCCTGTCCTCCTGCATCTTCACCCGCCACGCCGGCATCGCCGAGCGATTCCTCAGCCCCGCCGGCTCCGGCAGCGACTGCGGCATCGCCAACGTCAACCTCGGCACCAGCGGCGCCGAGATCGGCGGCGCGTTCGGCGGCGAGAAAGACACCGGCGGCGGCCGCGAGTCCGGCTCTGACTCGTGGAAGGCCTACATGCGCCGCCAGACCTGCACCATCAACTTCAGCGGCAAGCTGGAGCTGGCGCAGGGCATCAAGTTCGAGTAACGCGCCTCCCCGCCCCGCTTCAGCGGGGAGGGGTGGTCGAGGCTTGGCGAGACCGGGGAGGGGTGTTCCGCGTTCGGGTGCTACAGCGCTCAGGTACCCGCAATCCCCTCACCTAACTCGATGCTTTGCATCGAGTCGTCCTCTCCCCGCAGCCGGGGAGAGGAGGCGCGGCTGCGTTACAGCAGCGGATTCTTCGCACCGATCAGATACTCACCCTGCGGCGAGAGATTCGGCTGCGGATTCACAAACACATCCGTCCACAGCTCCCGCTCATCCGGGATCGGCGAGTTCTCGGCGAAGTCCATCGCGGCCTTCACGGCGGCCTTGACCTCGGTCTGGATCTGCATGAACTGGGCTTCGGTCAGGATCGGCTTGCCGTCGGAGCCCTTGCGCTCGTTCATGAGCTGGCTGGCGAGGCGGTCGATCGAGTCCTTGGCCTTGTACTGATCGACCTCTTCCTTGGTCCGGTACTTCTGCGGATCGGACATCGAGTGGCCGAGGTAGCGATACGTCTTGAGGTCCACGAACGCCGGCTTGCTGTTCTCGCGGCAGTAATCCACCACCGGCTTGAAGGCGTCGTAGAGATCCACGATGTCGAGCCCGTCGATGATCTCGCCGCGCATGCCGTAGGCCTCGGCCTTCTTGCGAAGGTCGTGGGCCATGGTGGTGCCGCGTTCGATCGCCGTACCCATCGAGTAGCCGTTGTTCTCGACGATGTAGATCACCGGAATGTCGTACAGCCCGGCGAGGTTCATCGCCTCGTGGAGCGCACCCTGGTTCAGAGCACCGTCGCCGAGATAGGCGAGCGAGACCTTCCTCTTCGCCGGCCCGCCATCGACGCCGCGCTTCATGACTTCAACTTCATACTTCGCGGCGAACGCCAAGCCCGTCCCCAGCGGCGTCTGCGCGCCGACGATGCCGTGCCCGCCGAACAGCCAGTTCGGCTTGTCGAACATGTGCATCGAGCCGCCCTTGCCCTTGGCGCAGCCGGTGGCCTTGCCGAACATCTCGGCCATGCAGGCGCCGGGGTCCATGCCGCGGGCCAAGGCGTGGCCGTGGTCGCGGTAGGCGGTGACGATCGGGTCGTCGTGGTTCAGG
>JBILLU010000028.1:0-24806 GCA_044375915.1 Phycisphaerales bacterium | reverse complement strand
CTTTGCGGGCTTCGGCGAGCCAGGCGTCGAGCACGCTCGCGGCGGCGGGCTGCGATGCCAGCGCTTTGACGGCGGCGCTGGCGCGGAATCCGGCGCGATCCCAGCCGTCGATGGCGCCGGAGTCCAGAGCGGCGGCCTCGGCGGCGCGTGCGGCGAGGGCGGAGCTGCGTTGGCGGAGCGCGGCGATGGCGTCCGCAGGGGTTTGCACGGTGGCGAGCGCGGCCTTGGTGTCGGCGTCGATGATCTCGCCGAGGCGGGGGAGCGTGGCGTCGCCGCGGGGCTTGGAATCGGCGGCGATCTTCTGCACGGCGTCGTAGCGGGCGTCGATCTCGGCAACGGCGGCGATGAGAGACTGGGACGAGAGGATCGAGCGGAGGAGTTCGCCGGTGTCGGGAGCGGGCGGGCGCGAGGGTTCGGCGCGGGCGGGGCCGTCGGGGCTGGGGGTCTGGGTTTCTACGGCGGCGCGGTTGGCGAGCGTCGGGACGGCGGCGCGGACGGAGCGGGCGACGTCGTCGAAGTCGGCGGTGGCGGCGGACCAGCCGCGGGCGTCCCAGACTTGCTTGACGGTGGTGAGGTTTGCGAGTTCCTGCCAGGCGATGAGTCGGGCGTTGACTTCGTCGATTTTTTCGAGGGACGCGCTGGCGGCGACGACCTTTTCGCCGGCGATGGCGTCGCCGGGGTTGTCGCGGAGATCGAGCAATCCGGCGGCGGAACCGGCGATCTGGCGCGGGTCGCGGAGCGCGGGGTCCTGCAGCAGGTCGGCGATGGAGCGGATGGTGCTGGTGGGCGGCTGATCGGCGGCGAGGGCGATGACTTTGTCGCGGTCGGCGTAGACGGAGCCGAACGAGCCGTACCAGCGATCGATGAGGCCCTGCCACTTGGTGAGGCGGGCGGCTTCGTCGAGCTGGTCGGCGGTGAGGACGATCTGCTCGCGCGGGGGCGTGCGGAAGACGAAGTAGCCGCCGGCGGAGAGAACGAGCGCGGCGGCGAGGCCGCCGACGATGGCGAGCTGGCGCTTGGGCAGCGGCTTGTGCGGGCGGTGCTCGAGGATCTCCTGACGCAGGAGCGACAACGACGGCGGACGGCTGATCTCGCCGGAGGCGGAGCCGATCGCGGTGCCCGCGGTCATCAGGCGGTTGGTGAAATCGAACCAGAAGCGGCCGTCGCCGATGGATTCCCAGGCGTCGGACCAGGTGGCGCTCCAGCCGGTGGAGGCCTTCAGCGGCGGGCGCTTGTGGAGGAAGAGTTCGTAGATGAGGCGGCCGAGGGCGCGGAGGTCGTCGAGGTTGGCTTCTTCGGGGAGGCGTTCGCGGGACTCGAGATCGGTGAGCGTGACGGCGGTGCCGTCGGCGAGGCGGGACTCGCCGGGGCCGACGGCGAGCATGACGGTGGCGGAGTTGAGGTTGCCCCAAGGGCGGGCGGAGAACTTCTCGAGTTCGAGGAGGCCTTCGAGCACGCCGAGGACGATGCCGCGGAGTTCGGTCGAGGAGACGCGGTACTTGGCGAGGGCGAGACGTTCGACGGACCAGGGCTGGGTGGGGCGGACGACGAAGGCGCCGCGGCCGTCGTCGAGCAGGCCGAAGTCGGCGATGATGGACCAGCGTTTGGCACCGGCGCCGACAAGTTGGGCCTGATCGCGGGCGGCGCCGACGAGCCGGCGGGCTTCTTCATCGATGCCGGCGCGGGGAAGCCAGGGGGCGATGACGGTCGGAGAGATGGCGGTAGCGAGGTAGGACTTGCCAAAGCGGCCTTCGGGCGCTTTGGCACCGGCGACCGACGCCTCGGCCGAGAGCGCGGCTTCGAACCGGGCGCAGAAGCCTGCGCCGGCGAGTACGCGACCCGTCGTGTAAGAGCCGAGGGTGATCATGGTTGTATTGTCGCGTGAACTGGCTGCGAGTGCAAACCGGGGGGTGCTGGAGGTGGGTTACTCGAAACGGACCGTGTTGCGGAGCACGCCGCAGTGTTCGACCTCGATCTCGACGACGTCGCCGGCCTTAAGGAAGATGGCGGGATTGCGGGCGAAGCCGACGCCGCTGGGCGTGCCGGTGAGGATGAGAGTGCCCTCGGGGATGGTGGTGCCGCGGCTGATCTCGTGGATGAGCGTGGGGATGTCGAAGATCATGTCGCCGGTGTTGGCGTCCTGCATGGTCACGCCGTTGAGGCGGGTTTGTAGGCGGAGGTTCTGGGGGTTCTTGATCTCGGCGGCGGGGATGACGCTGGGGCCGATGGGACAGAAGGTGTCGAACGACTTGCCGCGGTAGAACTGGCCGCCGCTGCCTTCTTTCTGCCACCAACGGGCGGAGACGTCGTTGGCGGTGCAGTAGCCGAGGATGACCTTGAAGGCGTCGGCCTTCGCCACATCGCGGCAGCGGGTACCGACGATGACGCCGAGCTCGGCCTCGAAATCGACCTGCGGCTTCTCCTGGCAGACTTTGGGGATGACGATGTCTTCGCCGTTCAGGATGGGCGAGAGCGGGTTCTTGGTGAAGAGGACGGGGCGTTCGGGCACGCCCTTGCCCTGCTCGCGGGCGTGCTCGGCGTAGTTCATGCCGATGCCGATGATGTGGCGGATGGGAAGCAGCGAGCCGGGCTTGGTCTCGACCGCGATGCCGAAGGGGGTGCGGGTGAGGTTCATGGGGGAGGGTAGGGGAAAGAAGCGACGGAGCGACGAAGCGACAGAGCGACGGAGGGATGACCTGACGCCGCCTTCTCGCACACTTCGTCGCTGCGTCGCTCCGTCGCTTCGTCGCTCCCTACACCACGTCAACCGTGCCCGGGTCGGGGCACAGGCCGGCGGCGGCGCCTTCGCGGAGGAGACGCTCGATCGCCTGGCGGCCGCTCTCGCCCATGTCGCGGGTCTCTTCGGTGACGTACATCTGGCAGTAGCGCTCGATGCGTTCGAGCGTGGGCTTCTCTTCGGATTGCTTGCCGGCGCGGTCGACATTCGCGAGCGCGAAGGGGAGGGTGTAGCGAGTGGATTCGTCGCGGTGGTCCATCGCATACGCCACGCTGCGGCTGAGAAGTGCGGCGACTTCGCGGACGGTGCCGGGGCCGTGGTGCTGGTCGAGGTCGCGGCGGACGGCGTTCACACCCAGCGGCGTGAGCAATCCGGTGCGCTGCTTCCACCAGACGCCGACATCGAGCAGCAGTTGCAGGCCCGCGTCGACGAAGGTGAGTTGGCCCTCGTGGATGACGAGACCGGCGTCGGCCTCGCCGCGGGCGACGGCGCCGATGATCTGTTCGAAGGGGAGTTCGATGAAGCGAGAACGCTGAGCCGCGAGCGTGTCGCGGGTGAAGCCGAGGGCGAGGCCGAGCAGCAGGAATGCGGTGGTCTGCAACCCCGGCACGGCGATGCGGGTGGTGGGCGCACGCATGGCGTCGATGGACGCACCGGCGCGGGCGATGAGCTTGGGGCCGTAGCCGTCGCCGAAGGACCCGCCGCAGCGGGTGATGATGTAGCGGTCTTTCACGTCGCAGTACGCCCGGGCGGAGAGGGCCGTGACTTCGAGGTCGGCCTTCTCGATCGCACGGCGGTTGAGCACGTGGATGTCGGCGGGCAGAGCGCGGAAGGAGAAGCGGCCGGTGTCGAAGGCGGGGCGGGAGGGCGTGCCGTCGGCGCTGCGCTGCGGCGTGCCGTCGGGGTTGATCTTGCCCGTCAGCGGCCACCACATGAAGGCGTCGTCGGGGTCGGGGGAGTGGGCGAGGGTGAGAGGGATGGACATTGGGCGATGCTAGACGCCACGCTCGAGGCTCAGAGCCGCGGACTTCAGTCCGCGCGGGCTTCGTGTCGTTACACTGAAGGGGTGAATCGCGGGGGCACGTATCTTCTCACTTGGACCACGCACGGGACCTACCTGCCCGGCGACCCGCGAGGATTCGTGAGCCGTGTTCCTTCCGAGGACGGCGCCTCCATTCACAACAAGGTTGGGACTGCTTACGACCGCGACATGCCAGCCTTGCTGCGGCGGGCCCGAAGCACAACTGTCGGTGAAGAAGTTTGGATCTCAAACGAACACGCGGAGTGTTGCGCAAGGGCATTTGAGGAAGCATCGCTCAACGCGCACGCGACCATCGGTGTATTCGCGATCATGCGAGGCCATTGCCACGTGGTGGTTCGATCGCCAACGCTTGAGGGTGCGGAACTACTCCGGAGATTCAAGGGCGTCTCGGCGCGCCGCCTCACACAACAGTTCGGCAAGCCCAAAGCACTCAGTTGGTGGACTCGCAAAGGATCGCATCGCTTGCTAACCAACACGCCATCAATCCTGGGAGCGATTCGTTACGTGCTGAATCAGCGGCAACCCCTAGTCGCGTTTCGGGCACCGACCCTCAAGATAGCTCCCGAAGTCCCTGATGAATCAACGCCCTTTCGCGCCGACTGAAGTCGGCGGCTCTGAGGCGGGTGGACCAACCCTCCACCCCGCCCCGCACTCCGGGCACACCGTACACCCGTCGGCCTCGGGTTCGAGCGTGTCGATCGTGTAGCGGCAGCTCGGGCACTCGCCTTGGGCCAGCCACGAGCGGGCCACGGCAGGGATCCAGATCTTCGACGCGGTCAGAAAGATCGACGCGGCGATCAGCAGCAGCAGGACCACGAGCGGGCCGAAGAGGCCGAGGGCGTTGAAGGCGAGCGTCCATGATTTCGCGCCGCCGAGAGTCGCGGCGGCGCGGGAGCCGGCGTCCTGGATCGCGAAGACGAACGTCATCACGAGCGCGAGCAGGATGAGCGTGGAGACCGTGCCGCCGACGGGCGGGACGAAATGGCCGACGTGGGAGAAGTGACGGAAGCGATCGGGCCACGACGCGTGCGCCAGCGGCACGACCCGGCCGCGGTGATCGCGGATGGTGTAGCGCAGGCCGAGGGGGCCGGGGGAGATGGGAGGTGGGACGTGTGGAACGGTCACGCGGGATTGTTCGAGGGCAGAGGCGGGAGCTTCCATGCGGCACCGCATTCGGGGCAGACGGTGCAGCCGTCGGGGTCGGGAGCGTTAGTCAGCGGGTAGCGGCAGGCACCACAGACTCGGTGGGATCGCCGCCATGCGATGCCGAAAGGCACCCATTCGTTCTTCCAGAGTGTCCACCAAATCAGTACGTTCGGCAGCAAGAAGACCGCGGATCCTGTGGCGACGACACCAAGGCCTACGGCGCCGCCCGAGTTCTGCTTTGAGTTCGCTACAAAGGTCAAGTACATCACCACCACGACAATCGACACTACGGCGAGGGCAACTCTCGCACCGGCGGCGGCTACGAGGTACCAGACACGACCGTGCGTTGCAAAGCGAGCTTCCGGACCCCACAGCATCCCCATCCGACTCAACGTTCGGATGGGGCGATCGCGATCATCCCTCAATCGCCTCCAAGGGGATTTGGTTCGGCGATTGGGCGTCATCAAGGCAATCTTCCGAAGTTGCTGCGTCGCCTCGAACGCTTACCGCGCGGGCTGAAGCCCGCGGCTCTGAAGGGGACTTCGTGCCGCTCACCCAAACATCTTCAACTGCTCGTTCTCCATCACCTCGCCGACCACCGGCTTCTCCGGGTCGAGGCGGTAGTCGCCGGTGTAGCACGCGGTGCAGTAGCTCTTGGCCGGGCGGTTCATGCAGGCGAGCATGCCTTCGAGGCTGAGGTAGTGCAGCGAGTCGACGCCGAGGAACTTACGGACGTCCTCGACGCTGCGGCCGTGGGCGATCAACTGGTCCCGCGTCGCGAAGTCCACGCCGAAGTAGCACGGGTGGCGGATGGGCGGGCAGGAGATGCGGAGGTGGATCTCCTTCGCGCCGGCCTGGCGGATCTGGTCCATCTTGGCTTTGGTGGTGGTGCCGCGGACGATGGAGTCGTCAACGACCACGACGCGCTTGCCGCGGACGATCTCGGCGATGACGTTGAGTTTGAGCCGCACGGCGGCGATGCGCTCGGTCTGGGTGGGCTTGATGAACGTGCGGCCGACGTAGCGGTTGGGCACGATGCCTTCGCGGTAGGCCAGGCCGCTGGCCTGGGCGTATCCCGCGGCGGCGCTGCGGCCGGAGTCGGGCATGGGCATGACAAAGTCGGCCGCGACGGGCGCTTCCTTGGCGAGCCGGGCGCCAAGCGCCTCGCGGGCCATCTGCACGTTCTGGCCGAAGACGTTGCTGGCGGGGTTGGCGAAGTAGACGTGCTCGAAGACGCAGTGGGCGGCGGGAGTCTCGACGCCAGCGAAGCGGCGGGATTCGATGCCGCGGGCGCTGATGGTGACGATCTCGCCGGGCTCGATCTCGCGAACAAGCGTGGCACCGACGACGTCGAGGGCGACGGTCTCGCTGGCGACGATGTGTCCGCCTCCGGGGAGCATGCCGAGCACGAGCGGGCGCCAGCCCCAGGGGTCGCGTGCGGCCTCGATGCGATCGGGGAACAGGAAGACCAGGCTGAACGCGCCCTGCAGGTGCCGCAGCGCGGCGGCCAGCGGATCGGTGGCCCGCTGCTGCTGCGGCGACGCGAGGAGGTGGATGATGACCTCGGTGTCGCTGGTGGTCTGGAAGAGGTGACCGGCCTGCTCGAAGTGCTGGCGCAGGAGTTCGGCGTTGATGAGGTTGCCGTTGTGGGCGAGGGCGACCTGGCCGCCGACGTACGCCGTGAGCAGCGGCTGGGCGTTGCAGGCGAGGCTGCCGCCGGCGGTGGCGTAGCGGTTGTGGCCGATGGCGCCCCCGGTGCGGGCGTCGCCGGCGTGGGCTTGGAGGTCCTCGAGGACGTCGGGATCGATGATCTCAGGGACGAGGCCCATGCCGGTGACGCCGCGGAGCGTGGAGCCGTCGGAGACGGCGACTCCGGCGGATTCCTGCCCGCGGTGCTGCTGGGCGTACATGGCGAGGTACGTGAGGCGGGCGGCGTGGTCCGCGCCCCAGACGCCGACGACGCCGCACTTCTCTTTCTTTTCGTAGGCGTCGTGGAACGCCGTCGGCGCGGCGTGGCGGCTCGAGTTGGTCAGGACCGGGAGCTGGACGCGGCGGCTCATCGGGGCGATGGTAGCGGGCGGGCGCGCCCGGAAGAGGACCAGACCCGAGACAGCGATCTTCACAAAAACAACAACGCACGCCCCGTGGGGGGCGTGCGTTGTGAGACGATAGGAGTCAGATCAGTCCTCGATTGGCGGCGTTTCCATTTGCTGGGCCCCGCCGTCTGCCAGCTCACGCCTTCAGTAGGTGTTGTATGCCACGCCGCGGCCATCGACTTCGGAGTCGGCGCAGTTGGGGAAGATCTTGCCGGAGCTGGCTTCGTAGACCCAGCCAAAGGCCCCGCCGAGGGTGGCGGTGAAGGTGTTCTTGCCCTTGTTGGCGCCGACGGGCAGCGGGGGGATGTCGCGGACATAGGGGCCGTAGATCACACCGGTGCCGGTGTCCTTGGCGGCGTTGAAGGTCGTGCCGGAAACGTCGCTGTACTGGGTCAGCGCGTTGGGAAGGTTCGCGAGCGACGGATAGGTGCCGCCGTGTTCGGTGCTGAAGAGATCGACGGCGTTGCGCAGGATGGCCAGATTGGCCGCGACGGCGTTATCGGCGGCGTTGGTGGCGCTGCGGCTCATGCGCGGGACGGCGATCGCGGCGAGGATGCCGAGGATCACGACCACGATGACGAGTTCGAGAAGGCTGAAAGCCCGACGTGAACTGTGTGCAAGCGAAGCCATGTGTTCGTCTCCGGAAGGGAATCCCCGCGCTCACGCGATCCGCGGAGCGACAGTTGTTCATCGAGCGCGGTGATCGCGAGGTTGAAGCTGGGCAAGGAAGTTGCGAACGAGTTGCGGTGTGCGCCGGAATAAACGGACCGTTCCGGAGCTCTCGACGGGTCAGCGGTCGGCGACGACGGAAAGCTCGGCACGGAGGTTGTCGGACGCGAAGACCGCGGCTTCGCGGTTGACTTCGACGAGCGTCAGGCCGCCGATGGAGTCGCCGAGGCGGATGGTGCGACCGTTCACGACGGCGTAGGCACCTTTTCCGCTGGCAAGTGCGGTGACGCGGTGTGCGAGCCGGAACTGCTCGATGGCAACGGCGGGCGAGGCGGCGGCGACGATCTCGGGAGTTTGCGGGGTCGGAGCCTCTTCTCGGACCAGTCGGACGGCGAAGAGATCGGAGACCGCCGCATCGGCGGCCGGGGCGGCGGCGGTTCGGAGGCGGGCGGCGAAGCGGGCCGAGGCGGGCTCCTGATTCACGGGCTCGGCGGGCTTGGCTGCGACTTGCTGGATGGCGTCGGCGGCGGCGGCGACGGCGGGCGCGGTGACGCCGAGGAAGAGCTTGTCGGCCGCGAGGGCCGAGGCTGCAACGGCGAGGACGGAGAGATAGACCTTTTGTTCCCGGGTGAGCGCCATGCATTCATGGTGCGAATCGGGAGCCTCGGAAACCAGCGTTTTCCGGGTGGGTCAGCGCGTGGGTGGTTCGGGCTGTGAGGTCTGGACGGAGGGTGCGGCGTACCAGACGAGCTCGAAACTGAACTTGGCGGCGTTCTCGGCCGCGGCGGCGTCACGGCCGATGTCGAGGCCGCGGACGGCAATATCGGGGTACTCCTCGCGGAGCCGGGCGAGCCAGTCGCGGCTGGCGACGAAGCCACCACGTCCCTCGACGCGGATCGGAACGAGGGTGGCCCTTGCGGTCGCGGTCTGCGTCTCGGGTTGGATGCGGTCGATGACGAGTCCGAACCTGGCACCGGCTTCGGTGAGACCGGCAAGCCGGGTGTTGAGCTTGGAAGTCGGCTCCACCTTGACACGCGTGGCGGCAAGGTCGCGCGTGGCACGCTCGAACGCGGTGTCGTAGCGGGTGCGATCTTCGCGGCGCTTCTTGGCATCGGCGCGAGCGGCGGCGAGCTTGGCGGCCTCGGCGCGTTCGGCGGCTTGGCTCTGCAGGGCCGGCGACACCACGGCGAACACAAAGACCGCAACGAGGGCGAGCGATGCGCCGAGACCGGCGGCATCCACGCCGATGGTTGCGGTGAATCCGGGGCCGCGTCCGTTCATCCGGCACCTCCGACATCATCGATGGATGCGTCGATCTGGAACTCGACGAGGGCGTTCTCGGCGGCGCCCTTCCTGGACTCGGTGAGGGTCACCTTGTCGAAGAGGCCGGCGCCCTCGAGGCGAACGGCGAACCGAGCGACAGCCGCCTGATCGAGGGCCTGGCCGGTGATGCGGATCCAATAGCCGCGGGCGGGGCGAGCGTCGGGCTTGGCATTGGCGTTGGCATTGGTGTTGGCGTCGGGCTTGCGGTAACCAAGCGCGATGCGGGCGAGATCGATGTGATCGCCGCGGAGCGTGCCGAGCAGATTCAGCAGCAGGCTCCAGTCGGGATGGTCGGCGATGGCGCGAGCGGCGGACAGGTGGGATTCGGCCTTCTGGGCGCGGGACTTGGATTCATCGACAAGCGTTGCGAGTTGAGCGAGTTCGGCGTCGACACCGGCGAGTTCACGGGCGGTCGCCGCGGCGGTGGATGATCGCGTTGAGATTCGGATTGCAGCGGTCGCGACGCCCAGCGCGCAGGCGAGCAGGCCGATGCCAATGGTCCACGCAACGATGCGGTCCTCACGGGCCGAGGCGCGGCGGCGGGACATGGGAACGAGGTTTGCGGTCAGCATTGGTCCCCCTTCCGGCGGGCGTAGCCGGCGCCAACGGCTCCGAGGAATCCGCCACGGCTGGCGAGGGTGCGGAGCGTCGGCGGCACGTCGGCGATGTCGGCGATCGTGCAGGCGGTGGTGTCGAGCGACGTGACGGCGCTCAAGAGGTCGGCGATGGGCGGGGCTTCGGGGCCGTCGGAGGTGACGACCATGCGTGCGACCTCGCGGCCGCCGAAGCGGCGACCGACATAGCCGCAGGCGGTGTTGATCTCTTCGATGAGGCCGGACCCGAAACGGTCGAGCGAGGCGCGGACGGCGCGACGGACGTGGTCTGGAAGGTCGAAGCGATCGTCCTCGCCGAGGACCGAGGCGAGCAGTTCAGGGGCATCGGCGGGCTCGAGGCCGCTGGCATCGGCGGTGTCGTGATAGACGCGGTGGAGGTCGCCGGGCTCGAGTGCGCGATCGAGAACGATGGTGTGATTCTGGACGGCGAGCAGTCGCGATCCGCGGTGGCGGAGCGAGATGATGAGCGTGATGGCGTTGTTGGCGGCGAGGCGCGGCAGACACGCGCGGCCGAGGGCGATCTCGCGAGGTTCGACCCGGCGGACATCGAGACCCGCGTGATCGAAGGCCCCGATGATGGCGTTGCTCGTGTCGTGGGTACAGGCGGTGGCCATGCAGGTCGCGGCGCCGGCCTGGCGGGCGGGAACTGGGATCTCCCAGACCGCGACTTCGAGCTCACTTGCGCTCTGCTTGTACGCGCGACCGAGTTCAGCAGCCGCGAGCTGCAGCACCGGCGCGCCGGAAGCGACGGGGGGAAGCTCCATCTCCGCGGCGAGAACCTGATCCGGGCCGAGACAGACGGCGAGTCGCACTCCGACAAAGCCGCGACGGCGCAGCACGCCAGCGATGCGGATCGCCTCGGCCGGGAGCGGGGAGTTCTCGTCGAGGCGGCGGAACTCGGCGAGGGCGTGGAGCGAGGCTTTGGCGCCGTCGAAGCGGAGCTGGGCGAGGCGCACGCTGCGCGGGCTGAGTTCGACGCCGATGGGCCCGAAGTGAGTGGCGATCACGGAGCACCTCCGGGACCGCCCGCGGTGGCGGCGAGATCGAAGAGGGGCAGGAACATGCTGATGGCGATGCCGCCGACGAGGATGCCGACTACGGCAAGGACGAGCGGCTCGAGGATGGTGGAGAGCAGCTTCATGAACTGCTCGTTGTCCTCGTCCATGAACTCAGCGACCTGGAGCAGGACGGGCCCGACGCGGCCGGAGCGCTCGCCGCTGGAGATCGCGGCGGTGACGGCAGGATCGACGAGGGCGTCGTTGGTCAGCGCGTCGGCGAGGGGCTGGCCGCGCTCGACGGCGGCCTCGGCGGTGAGCAGGAGATCGGCGTAGGGCTTGCAACGGATCGATTCACGGGTGAGGCGGATGGCATCGAGCATCGGGACACGGGCGTCGATGAGCGTGCCGAGCAGGCGGCAGAAAGACGCGACCGCGAAGCTGCGCCGCATCGGGCCGATGCGCGGTGCGGTGACGAGGTACGCGTCGATTGCGCCAAGGCCCCTGGGGGAACGGATCAGTCGAAAGAGGCCGAAACCTGCGGCGAGGGCGGCGGGCACGACAAACATCCACTGGGCCCGCAGCATCTCACCGATCCACATGAGCAGCTTGGTCGTCGGCGGCAACGGGGTCTGCAGTGACTTGAACATCTCTGCGAACTGCGGCAGCACAGCAACGAGCAGCGCGATGACGACGCAGAATGAGACGGTGATGAGGATGACGGGGTAGGTCAGCGTGCCGACCACCTGGCGGCGCACGGTGAGCTGGCGACGCACGAGCACGGCGAGGGATGCGAGCATCTTGTCGAGCATGCCGGCGGCCTCGCCCGCCGCAACCATGCTGCGGGCGACTGTGTCGAACACGCCGGGATTGGACGCCATCGCGGCGGCGAGGGACTCACCCTCTTCGACGCGTTTGCGCAGCTCCCCCACCGTTGCGCGAAGCGACGGGGCCTTGGTCTGCTTCTCAACAACGATCAGGGCCTGGAGCAGCGGTGTCTTGGTGGCGATGAGCACCGAGAGCTGGCGGTAGAACTGGCTGATGTCCTGCAGCCCGGCGTGGCCGCCGCGCACGACGGCAGCGGCGTTGGCGATGCCGGCGTCAGCGGCCTGCACGCTGGTGGTGAAGATGCCGCGCTTGCGGAGGGCTTCGATCGCCTCGGCGGCGCCCGATGCGTCGATGGTTCCGGTGATGGGCTTGCCGCCGGCATCGAAGCCGTTGTATGCGTAGCTCATGCGGCGGCCCTCGCTTTGGTCTCGGGCACCGCACCCTCGTCGTCGACGTGGGTCACGCGAATGACTTCTTCGAGGCTGGTCTTGCCATCCATCGCCAGCAGCACACCCTCCTGGCGGAGCGTGAGGAACCCGTCGCGACCGAGCTGTGCACGGAGTTCGTGCGTGGCGGAACCGGCGTAGATGAGTCGCTTGAGCGCGGACGAAACTTCCATGACTTCGTAGATGCCCAGTCGTCCCTTGAAGCCCGTGTCGTGACAGACACGACAGCCCTCGCCCTTGCGGAACGGGCGGCCGATCTGGTCCGACAGTCCGGCGTCGGCGAGCACGTCCTCGGCGGGGTAGTACTTCGTTGCGCACGCCTGGCAGATGGTGCGGGCGAGGCGCTGAGCGACGACGCCGTTGAGGGCGCTTGAGATCAGGTACTTCTCGATCGACATGTCGGCCAGGCGGGCGACGGTGCTGGGAGCGTCGTTGGTGTGGAGTGTGGCGAGTACGAGGTGGCCGGTGAGTGCGGCCTGAACGGCGACGCGGGCGGTTTCCTGATCGCGGATCTCGCCGACCATGATGATGTCGGGGTCCTGACGGAGAATGCTGCGGAGCGCTCTGGCGAAATTGAAGCCGATGGCCTCGTTGGTCTGGATCTGGTTGATGAGTTCGAGCTGGTACTCGACGGGATCCTCGACGGTGAGGATGTTGACGTCTGGGCTGCGGAGCAGGTCAAGGGCGGAGTAGAGCGTGGTGGTCTTGCCGCTGCCGGTGGGGCCGGTCACGAGCACTAGCCCGTGCGGGCGTTCGAGAACGCGGGTGAACGTCGCGAGCGACTCGGCGCGGAAGCCAAGGTCGCTCATGCGTACTCGGAGATTGGACTTGTCGAGCACGCGGACGACGATCTTCTCGCCCAGAAGCGTGGGCATCGAGGAGACGCGGAGGTCGATCTCGCGGCCTTCGGCGACGATGCGGACGCGGCCTTCCTGGGGCAGTCGCTTCTCGGCGATGTCCATCTTGCCGATGACCTTGACGCGCGAGACGATCGAGGCGTGCATGCCCGGCGGCGGCTTCATGAGATCGCGGAGCACGCCGTCGACGCGATAGCGGATGCGGGTGCCCTTGCGGTCGGGCTCGATGTGGATGTCGCTGGCGCCGTCGCGCACGGCGGTGAGCAGCGCGACGTTGACCAGATTGATGATGGGGCTGCCGGCGACGAGTTTGTCGAGATCGGTGGCCGGCCCCTCATCGACGCTCTCGCGCTCGACAACTTCGAGGTCGGACTCGGCGAGCGAGGTGAGGAACGCGTCGACGTTGACGTCGCCGCCGGAGTACTTCTTGACGAACTCGAGGATGTTGGGCTCGAGGGCCAGAACAGGCCGGATCTTGCAGTTGGCGATCGTGCGCAGGCGGTCGATGGTGGGCAGGCTCTGGGGCTCGGCCATCGCGACGGTGAGCCAGTCGCGGACCTTGAACATCGGGACCACCCGCAGGCGCTCGCACTCCTCGGCGCCGACGAGCTTGAAGACCTGCGGATCGATCAGGCCGTGACGGAGGTGCACGCAGCGGACACCGAGCGTGGTTGCGAGAGTTTCAAGGAAGACCTGCGGCGTGATGACGCCCTGCTCGATCAGCAACTCGCCGAGCATGCGGTTGGTGCGGGCCTGCTCGGCGAGGGCGCGGGTCAGCTGCTGCTCGTTGATGACGCCGGCCTTGAGCAAGGCGTCGCCGAGGCGGATGCGTGGGGCGTCGGAGCTCACAGGAAGCTCCTGACGGCCGCGCCGACGTCTTCGTAGAGCTCGAACTGATCGGCGAGATCGGTGACGTTGAGGATCTCGCGCACGGTGTCGCCGACGGCGCAGAGCTTGAGCAGCCGCCCGGCATCGGCGAGTCGCTCGGTGAGGTTCAGCATCGCCTCGAGGCCCTGGCTGTCGACAAACGGCGTGGCGGAGAGATCAACGACGCAGCGACCCATATTGGACTGGAGCTCACGCGAGACGTGGTTCTCGAACGCGGCGGCATCGCCTTGGCAGATCGCGCCCTGGGGCACGATGGCCTTGACGGCGCCGTGTTGCTGCGTTCGGATCTCCACGGCGTTGGCTCCTTAGGCGGCGTGCCGCAGCGGCGCGCCGAGCGGCACGCGGATGGTGAACGTGGAACCCTTGTCCCTGACGGACTCGACGCCGATGTCTCCACCGTGGAGCTTCACGACGTCACGGGCGAGCGCGAGGCCAAGGCCGGTACCGGTGATCTTGGAGACGCGGGGGTCCTTGGCGCGATAGAAGCGCTCGAAGACCTTGGCGGCGTCCTCGGGGGACATGCCGATGCCGGTGTCGGCGATCTGGACGATGAGTTCCCTGTCGTCGGTGCGAACACTGACGGTGACATCGCCGCCCTCGGGGGTGTACTTGATGGCGTTGCCAAGGACGTTGGTGATGGCGATCGTGAGTTTGTCGCGGTCGCCGACCATCGTGGGAAGCTTGGGCGGCATGGCGAACGTGAGCCGCAGGTTCTTGTTCTTGGCCTGGGTGGTGAAGTCGGTCTGGATCTCCTCGAACATCGGTGCGAGGCGAACGTCGTTGGGTGCGAGCTGGAGGGTGCCGGCCTCGATCTCCGAGATGGAGAGCATGTCTCCGACGATGCGTTCGAGGCGGCGGACTTCCTGATTCACAACGTTGAGGTGCTGGGCGCGCTTGGCCGGCTCGATATCCGGTGCGTCGAGCAGTTCTTCCATGCACAGGCGGATGTTGGTGAGGGGCGTGCGGAGTTCGTGAGTGGCCTGCTCGACAAAGGCGTTGCGGGATCGGTCGGCGATGCGCTGCTGGGTGACATCCTCGAGCACGAGCATGGCGCCACCCGAGGAGAGGCCCCGGGAGCTGACGCGGAGCACCGTTGCACCGTCACCGTCGCCGATACGGGTCTCGAACACCTGACGCGCGCGTCCGTCGCCGACCTTGGCGAGCTCGGCGGCCGCGGCGGGATCAACGAAGCACTCCGAGATTGGCCGCCCGATAAGTTTGTCGCGGGTGGAGCCCAGGAAGATGCCGGCGGCACCGTTGCAGTAACGAATCCGCATGTCGGCCTCGAGGCCGAGCAGGCCGATCCAGAGGGAATCGGCCACACGCGGAACGATGTCGTCGGTCGCGGGCGCGGCATTGGCGACGGTGCGACGCTCGGATGCGTCTTCGACACGACGGCGGATGCGGAGCGTGGCGAGTTCGTTGAGCAGGCGGTTCCAGGCATCGCCGCTGCCGGTGCCGGTCTCGCGGATGTGCAGGGCACCGAGGTCTGTCTCTCCCGACGCGAGGGCGGCGAGGGCATCGCCGACTTCGGCGAGCGAGCGGGTACGTCGTCGGGCGGCCAGGCCGATGGCGAGCGTGGCGACAACCACCGCGGCGCCGCCGACGAGGATGAAGAACTCCAGGTCGGTCATCGCGCCGGTCGGTTCGCCGGCGTTGATCTCGATGACGAGCGGGCCTTTGCCCGGCACATCGACAACCGCGCGGCGAATTGGGCCGTCGCTGACCGTGCTCGCGGTCGAGGGCCACCGTTCGGGGATCTTGCTGATGATGGATGCGGCTTCACGTCCGTCGGCGACGACCGTGCCGTCGCCGAGGGTGACGCGTGCGGCGGAGAGGCTCTGCGAAGCGGCGAGATCGGCGAGCAGGGCGCGGACGGCGCCAAAGTCATCGGCCTTGCCCTTGGCGGCAACCTGATCGCGGAGAGCGGCTGCGATCGCGTCGCCGCGTTGGGCCGACGCCTGACGTTGCCCGCGCGTTTCGTGCAAGTGGACGCCCCACCAACCGCCGACCGTCGCGCCCGCAACGAGAGCGGCCACGCCCACGTAGGCAAGGCCGACCATCGACGGCTCACGAGGAACGAATTGGCGAAGCGAACGACGCACGCGCGGCGACTCCGGCCCGTTGGGCGGGCAGACTTCTCGGTATCTTCGATATCGGTCGGTGCGGAGCGCGACTGAAACTCGGTCGCAGGGTGTTTGCCCCGTCAGGCGGCCTGCTGAATGAGCACGCCCGCCGCGGTTGCCTGTCGGGTCATCAGCTCGTCATAGCCGCGGAGATCGACCTTTGTGAACGCGGCGACGACGGCGGCGTCGAGCTGGGTTCCGGCGCAGCGGGCGATCTCGGCGAGGACCTTTTCCCGCGGCATGGCCGGTCGATACGCGCGATTGGAGCTCATGGCGTCAAAGGTGTCGGCAAGCCCGATAATCCGGGCGGTGAGCGGGATGGCGTCGCCCTTGAGGCCGTGCGGGTAGCCGCGGCCGTCGATTCGTTCGTGGTGATGGAGGACGCCGCCGAGGGCGTGCTCGAGCAGAGTGATGCCCTTGAGGATGCGGTGACCGGTCTCGGGGTGCAGCTTGATGAGGCCGAACTCTTCGTCGGTGAGGCGTCCGGCCTTGCAGAGCACGCGCTCGGGGACACCGATCTTGCCGACGTCGTGCACGAGCCCGGAGATGCGCACGCGCTCGGCTTCATCATCCGAAAGGCCCATGGCCTTGGCGATCTCGCTCGAGAGATACGCGACGCGCTCGGAATGGCCTCGGGTGTAGGGGTCCTTGGCATCGATCGCAGCGGTCAGGGCCTCGAGGGTGCCGATGCTCATCGCGCGCTGCTCGCTGTAGCGGGCCATGTTCTCGTGGAACGTGCCGATGAACTCGGCGACGGCGTCGAGATACTGCATCTCAGGGCTGGCGATCTCGCCGTTGTCGGTGGTCTTGTTGCCGGCGATCAGGAGCCCGATCACATGGTCATCGTGCGAGATGGGATCGCAAACCGCCTCGGCGTTGGTGAGGGCGGCGACGGTGCTCTTGCCGGGGACGAGGACCTTGGTCCACTCGTTCTCAAGCAGGGCCGCGGCCTTGTTCAGGATCGCCGCCTCGACTTCTTCCTGATTCGGAGCCGCGCCGACAAGAAAGACGCGGGCGCGAAGCTCGGGGACGATTTTGGGATCGTCGCGGAAGGCGACGGCGACCCAGGAGAACGGCAGCACCTGCTGCACGTTGGCGCACACAAGACGGATCTGACACACGGGATCTGGCGAGGACGCGACGAGACGCAGCGTACGGAAGAGCGAGTAGGTCTCCTCGTAGGACTGCATGAGGCGCTGGCTGAAGCCTTCAACAAGGCTCCGGAGATCGGCGACCTGGCGCTGCTCGTCGATCAGTGCCGAGACGGTGCGTTCGATGCCAGCAAGCGTGGCTCCGGGTGCGAGTCGCACGCACGCAGCCAGATCGTTGCGGAAGGGAGCGACAAAGGCGAAACCGTGAGCCTCGCACGTGCCCGGGCTGGTTCGGGCTTTCGCGGCAACAGCCGCGGCGGAGTCGGCACCGGGCATGGACCCATCGGCGAACACGGGCCACGCGGCGACCCCGGCATCGCGGAGTCGTTCGCAGGCCTTGGCGATCGCGGCGGCTTGTTCGTTCGGGGTCTTCATCGGAGTCTCGTCTGGTGGGGGCTCTGTCGGCCGCTCAGGCGGCGGCACGCTCGTCGCTGGCGGGTCCGCAGATGTCCAGAACCATGGAGGCGAGTTCCTTCGCGCTGAAGGGCTTGGGCATTACCTGGACGATGTTGGTTTCTTGCAGGTCGCGGGGCGAGATGCGGTGGCCTCGGGCGGTGAGCATGAGGACCGGGATTGCGGCGGTGCGAGCGTCCTGCTTCAGGCGCTTGGCGAACTGCAGGCCGTCGACGCCGGGCATCTGATAGTCGCTGATGATGGCGGCGGGCATGGATTCACTGGCGAGGCGAAATCCCTCTTCGCCGTCGGAGCCTGTGAGCACGTCGTACCCAAGCTCGCGGAAGCGCGAGGCGAGCATGAACGTGATCACGCTCTCGTCGTCGCACACAAGGATGGTCTTGGCAGGCATGGCGTTTCCCCCGAAAGCGTGACATCGACTCGTGGCGGACACGCATTCGCCTGAAGGCGCAGTTTTGCGGTCTGTACGGGCGGTCTGTCCCGAACCGGCGGACAAGCGGGCAGCGGAGCTGAACCGGCTCGCGGCAACGGCCGAGAACATGGGTGTGAGTACCCGCCGTGCAGGTCGGGGTTTCGCTGCGTTCGCGGCTCGGTCGCGACGCGCGTTCTCGTTGCTGGAACTGATCGTGGTGCTCGCCATCGTCGCGATCCTCGGCGCGATCGCGGCGCCGCGCTACTCCTTTGCCGTGCAGCGGTACCGACTGGAGATGGCGGCCCAGCGTGTCGCGGCGGACATCAACCTCGCGAGGTCCGTCGCTCGGGCGAAGGGGTCAACCGCCACGATCTCGTTCGCGACGTCGAGCTCGACGTACGCGATTGCTGGCATCTCCAGCACGGATCGCGCCGGGGAGGCGTTCGGCGTGGACCTGGGCCGCGAGCCCTTTGGCGTGACGATCCAGAGTGTCGACTTCGCAGGTACAAACACGCTCACGATCAAGGGCTTCGGCGTGCCGACGAGTGGCGGAACGGTGCGGCTGACGCGCGGCTCCCTCAGCACGGTCGTGGTGGTTTCAAGCGGGACGGGGGAGGTGAACATCCAATGACGCTGCCCCCCGTTCAGACCAACTCCGAGCGCGGCTTCACGCTTGTCGAGCTTGTCATCTCGTCGGCGCTACTCACGGTGCTGCTACTCGCTGGCGCGGCGACGGCGAGCTTGGTTCGACGCGCGGGAATGAGTGCGGTGGGAGATTCATCGCTCGCTCTCGCCAACGCGATGAACCAGCTCCGGCGCGACATCGAGTGCGCGACCAGCGTGGGGCCGGTCTCGGACCACGCGGTCGCGATCACCGTGCCCGACCGGACAGGCGACGGGAGCACGGAATCGATCGCATACTCCTGGTCCGGCGTCGCCGGATCGCCCCTGACGCGAACCGTGAACGGCGGCCCGGCCACCGTGCTGGTCGCGTCGATGCACTCCTTCTCGCTCGACACGGACACGACGACCATCACGGTGCAAAGCTCGGATCAGCTGCTGGCCCCAGCCGCTCAGACTGTTGGAAGCTGCGTCACGTCGTCCGGTCTCAGCACGATCCAGTGCAACTCGACCCGCTGGGTCGCGGTGGCATTCCCGCCCTCGCTGCCCGTCGGAACAACGAGTTGGACGCTCAACAGCGTGCGGCTGTCGCTACGACGCAACGGTACTGCGGACAGCACCTTTGCGGTCCAGGTGCGAACCACCAACGGGCAAACGCCCACGTCGACCGTGCTCGGGTCGGTGACGGTCAACGAGTCCTCCCTCGGCACGTCCTACGCGTACCACGACTACACCTTTTCCGGCATCAGTGGACTGAGCCCGAGCGCACCGCTGGCGATCGTGCTGCAACCAATCTCCGGCACCAACTTCGCCGAATGGCAGTTCACGGGCAGCGGAAGCGCGGTCAACGTCGCCGACGCGATGTTTCAGAGCACCAACTCCGGGTCCAGCTGGTCGCAGCTCTCAGCACAGGAACCGTTGTTCATTGCCACCGGAACGCCCTCGGCCTCAGCCGCAGCGACCGAGCCGATGGAGGTCGTTCGCGTCGTTCGGATCACGGCGGAGGCGCTTCGCGGCGTCCGCACAGCGTTCGAGATCGAGGCTCGCGGCTTCGCGTCGGCATCCCGCACAACGACGGTCGCGGAATTCGTGGCGGAATAGCAGCATGACATAGGAGTCCGTGTGAAACGCAGGCCATTGCCAAAGCCAGTTGCGGCCCGAAGGACGGGGAACCGTGCGATGACGCTGATCGAGTGCGTTGGCGCCTCGATCATTCTCGCGGTCATTGCCGTCGCGGCGGTGCGTGCCGCGGCGGGTGCGGCAACGGCGCAGGCGCTGTCGTCGCGCCGCGTGACGGCGACCATGCTTGCCGAGAGCTTGCTCGGCGAGATCGAGCGCAAACCCTATTCTGATCCGTCCACACAGGCCACGCTCGGACGTGACGCGGGCGAGAGCGCGACGGACAAGACCACATTCGACGATGTGGACGACTACGACGGCTGGACGGAATCACCGCCGCGGGACTCGACGGGGAACGAGATCGACGGCATGAGCGATTGGACTCGCAAGGTCGCCGTCGTCTGGTCGGATATGGGGCCGCTGATCCCCGAGCGCGGCGGGGACACCGGGCTCAAGAGCGTCACGGTTTCGGTGTATTACAAGTCCAAGCTCATGTGTGAGATGCATTCCTTGCGGGCACCGGACGAACGATGAGCAATACACGGCTCCAACCTCGCACGCGACCCGGCACGGCGTTCCTCGCCGCCGTGGGCGTTGGCATGCTGGTGGGCACGCTCGCGATCGGAGCCATGGCAACGGCGCGATCGCGGGCTCGCGGGCTGCAGATGCAGATCGACGAGAGCATTGCGCGTCAGAACGCCATCGCGGCGGTTGAGTTCGCGCGGGCGACGATCGCCGCCGACGCGGACTGGCGCACAACCTACGCGGTTGAGATGTGGCTTAACGGCGTGGAGATGAACGGGGGCACATTCGGATACTCCGTGGTGAACCCGAGCGGCGCGATCAACCGTGACCCGCTTGACTCTGTGGTCGTGACCGGCGAGGGACTTCGAGGTGTGGCGCGACAGCGGATGAGCGTCTATCTCGACGCAACCAAGGTTCCGCTGACCTGCCTCACGGTGCCGATGACGATTGCGGGTGCAATCTCGGCAACCAGCGCGACGATCAACGGCAGCGGGCTGACGGTCGCGACCAACAGCAGCTTCACGTCGGTGCTGGCGACGATCCGGCCCAATGTCGAAGCGAGAACGACGATCATCGGCACCGGCTTCTCGGGAACGACGACCACTGGCGCAACCGCCCGCACGATGCCCGCGAGCACCGTGTTCGCACTCTACACTGCGGGTGCCGGTGTCATTCCCGTTGCCTCCCTGCCAAACGGGGGCCTGCTCGGGCTCGGTGGCAAGCAGCTCACGGATGTGGTGCTGGGGCCAAACCACAACCCGTACGGCTCAACGAACAGCAGCGGCGTCTATGTACTCGACTGCCAGAACACTTCGATCACCATCTCCAACTGTCGCATCGTCGGCACGCTGATCCTGCTGAACCCCGGCGTAAGCACGACCATCAGTGGGAGTGTGCATTGGACGCCCGCGGTCTCGAACTACCCGTGCCTGCTCGTGAATGGCGCGATCACCTTGTCGCTTTCTTCTTCGTCGCTCTCGGAGAGCACCGAGAACGTGAACTTCAATCCCCCCGGCGCACCGTTCCCGTTCGTTGGCGGCTCGGCGGACACATCGAAGGATGACACGTACGCGAGCGTGATCGACGGCCTTGTTTACGCCAGCGGCGCCATTACCGTCGGAGGAAGCACGACGGTGGACATGATCGTCGGAGGCGGCACGTTTACCATGAACGCCCTGAGCACGCTGACCATCCGCGATGAGGCGGCGTACGCAGCAGACCCGCCGCCGGGGTTCTACACGGTGCACATGTCGCCACGGCCGGGCTCGTGGTCGTACGTCGTGGACCCGTGACGGAAGCATCGCCAGACGGAGCACGCGGGGCGAGGCAAAGCGTCAGGCCTGCCAGCGCCGGACGACGATGGTGTCGTTCTGACCGCCGAAGCCGAAAGAGTTGCTGAGGCACACGTCCACGCCGCCCTGCTCGCGCAGATCACGTGCGGCGTTGGGCACATAGTCGAGATCGCACTCGGGATCGGGCGTCTTGAGGTTCATCGTCGGCGGAACAAAGCCGGACTGAATCGCCTTGACGCAGGTCATCAGTTCCACCGCGCCCGCGGCCTGAATGAGATGCCCGAGCATGCTCTTCACGCTGCTGAACGGAACTTTCGGGGCGAGCGGGCCGAAGACGCCCTTGACCGCGGCGGTTTCGATCTTGTCGTTCTCTTTGGTTCCGGTGCCGTGGGCGCTGATGTAGTGCACCTGTGGGCGACCATCGGAGCCGGTTTCTCGGGGCGAGATGCCGGCTTGCCGCAGCGCCTGATTCATCGCGGCGATCGCGCCCTTGCCATCGGGCTGGATATCGGTGATTCGGAAGGCGTCGGCGCTGCTGCCGTAGCCCGCGACCTCGGCGAGAATCGTCGCGCCGCGGGCCCGGGCGTGGTCGAGCGTCTCGATCACGAGCATGCCCGCGCCCTCGCCCATGACGAAGCCTTCGCGGGTCTGGTCGAAGGGCCGCGCGGCGTGGGCGTAGTCATCGCGACGCTGGCTCATGGCCGTCAGGCGAATGAAGCCCGTCATGCCCAGCATGTGGATCATCGAGTGGCTGCCGCCGGCGAACATGATGTCCGCATCTCCACGCCGAATGATCTCGAACGCCTCGCCGATCGCCTGCGTGCTGGCGGCGCAGGCGGTCATGCAGTTGAACGCCGGTCCGCGGCAGCCGAACTCAGCCGCCACGTGGCTCATCGTCAGATTCGGTTCCTGCTCCGTCTCGGCCTCAACGCTCATGGATGGAAGAGCTCGACCGGCCCAAGCGGTGCCGTCCACCGTTCGCGTGTCGGCCTTCCATCCGGCAATGTTCGCGGCGTTGAAGTTCGTGTAGTCCAGCGGACCTTCGCCGCTGCCGAGGTAGATGCCGAACCGACGGCGGTTGAGCTTCGCACCCGCGAGGCCGGCCTGCTTCCACGCCTGCGCTGCTGCGGCAAGGGCGTACTGCGTGCCGATGCTGGCCATGACGTGGGGCGTGACGTCGTCGAGGAAGTGCCGCAGATCGAAGTTCTTCACCTCGCTGGCGAAGTTGGTCGCGAACGTGGTCGCGTCAAACCGCGTCACGGGCGCGATGCCACTGGCGCCGGAGAGCAGTTTGGCCCAGACCGAGTCCACATCGCTCCCCAGGGGAGTGACCCAGCCCATACCGGTGATGACGACGGGAGAAGGCACTTGGAATTAGAAGCTTGGCACTAGGGGAAGACACTCGGATCCGCACGTCACTGAGCTTCGGCCCCTAGTGCCGCGTGCCCAGTGCCGAATGGCTCGCTAGGCCTTCTCATCGAAGTCGTACATCGCGTCCTCGCCGTCGTGATGGTCGCCCGGGGTGATGCCCTTGGCGGCGTTGATCTTGTCGACGTTCAGAACGCGAACCAGGCCGTCCTTGAGCAGGCGGCCCGCGAAGTTGATGATGAGCCCGAGCTCCAAGTCGGCGCTCTTGAGCTGGGCCCGGAGCGTGGACCGCTCGCCGCCGCTGACATCGCGATACGCGGCCATCACATCGACGATGAACCGATCCTCGATGAGCAGATCGCAGATCGAGTGACCGACAACCTGATCCTTGTATTTCACCGGGATCGAGTGGTTGGCCTTGAAGTTCACGCCCTGTGCTCGCATCTCCTGTTGGAGCGCGGTCATGTACACCGACTCGTCGTACCCGCCGCCGAGCGCCATGTGCACATCGCGCGCACAGCCGATGACCTTGTGGCTGATGGACGTCAGCGTGGGATCCAGTTCGGAGAGCGGAATGCCCCGGCGCGGCGGACCGCCGCGGCCACGGCCTCGGCCTTCATTAGAGTGAGAACGGTTGTCGTTGCGGTAGTCGCTCATAAGGAGGCTCCGAAGTCTGTTGCAAGTAGGGACGCCAATGGTAGCGGGCGGACGGTAACGGGCATGAAAGGCCAGTCGCCGCGGAATCGGCTCGGCGGTGCAGCGACGCGACGACTCGGGTTCCCGTGCTGCCGCGCCGCCTCTCCCCGCTGAAGCGGGGCGGGGAGTCGCGAACTCTCGGTCAAACCTTCTTGAGCACCACCGCCGCATTCTGTCCGCCCAAGGCCGACGTCACGACCAGCACGCACCGAAGGCTCGCCGCCCGTGCCGCGACCGGGCCCGCCTGCATGTCGCTCGGGCACGACCCGGCATGAATGCGCGCCGGGAGTCGCTGCTCGCGCACCGCCATCGCCCCCGCCGCGAGCTGCAGCCCGCCGACACCAGCGACGGCAACGCCCGTGTTAGGCACGACGGTGATGAGAGGAATGTCCTTGAGACGCGAACCGAAGACCTGGCGAAGGGCCGCCGCCTCATTCGCGTCAACGTGAGCGATACCGCTGGCATAGGGCACGATCGCGTCGATTTCGCTTGCGTTCACCTTCGCATCACCAAGGGCGGCCTCGATCGCGTAGACGACGCCGTCGTGCGGCTTCTCATCCGACGAGAGCCGCGAACGCGTGCGGATCGCTTCGTACCCCGGCGGCGGCGAGTGCGACGCGCCGAAACCGGCGAGCTCGCAGTACGGCTTTGCACCCCGAGCCGCCGCTTTGCTCGCTTCTTCGATGACGAACATCCCGCCGCCCTCGCCCAGGATCGTGCCCTTCGAAGCGGGGTCATACGGCTTCACGAGCGACGCCGGGTCGGCCGTCGCATCACACGGCGTGAGATGCTTGAGCAGCGTCCACCGCAGTGTGCCCATGAGGTTGGTCTTGCTCTCTGCGCCGCCGCTGAAGCAGACATCGGCCGCGTCACGCTGAATGACCCGCATGCCCTCGCCGACGGAGAGCAGCACGCTCGCCTCGGCGCAGGTGATGGTGTTGCTCGGACCCTCGCAGCCATGGATGATGGTCACGTGGCACGCGAGCATGTTGGGCAGGTACTTGAGCATCCACAGCGGCTGCAGGTTGTTCATCCCGCCGACGCCGGCCGGGTGTTTCTCAGTGGCGATCGTGCCCCAGCGCCAGTACTCGAACTGCCCGTTCTCGTTCGTCGCCGTGGCCAGTGCCGCGGACAATTCGGCAGTCTCGGCGTTGATGAGGCCGGCGCCGATCTGACAACCGACACGTTCACCGGGATAGGTGGTCTGTCCGGGCGCACCGTCGAGCGTGCCGCGGGTGATCAGCCCGGCGTCCTCGATCGCAAGCTTCGCCGCGGCGACTGCGAGATCTGTGTCGCGAGCCATGACCTTCACCGCCTTGCGGTAGGACTTGGGCACATAGTCCTTGGCAGAGAAGCTGGCGGGCGGGGCGTCCGGGCCTTTCACCTCGCCGGCAAGCTTGGTGGGGAAGCCAGAAGCGTCAAAGAGAGTCGGAGCGGCGAT
>JBILLU010000027.1:0-24873 GCA_044375915.1 Phycisphaerales bacterium | reverse complement strand
ACGGGCGCTGCCCGCTCAGTTACGAACCGATCGCGGACCTGCAGGTGGGTCAGTCGATCGTGGAGGACAAGACCGGCGTGCTCGTCGCGGCGTTGGTGTCGCCGGAGGCTGCGAATGCGTTTCTGGCTGGTCAGCCGCTGAACGCGGTGGGCGTGGCGACGCTGCCATTCCCGGTGCTGCTCAGCCGCCCGTGGCACGTGCGGACGTTCCGCGATGACTGCATCCAGAGCGACATGGAGTTGCTCGACGACGGCGAGCCGGCGGACATCCCGCCGGGAGTGACAGCGTTCGGCGAGTTTCCGCTCACGCTCAGCCCCTCGGCGAAGATCTATCCCGGCGTGACGCTGGACCTGGAGCACGGGCCGATCGCGATCGGGCCGGACACGGTGGTGCGGCCGGGGGTGACGCTGATCGGGCCGTGTGCGCTCTTGCCGCACGCGACGGTGCTGGACAAGGCGCTCATCAAGGGGCACACGGTGATCGGCCCGCACTGCAAGGTGGCGGGCGAAGTCGGCGGCACGATCTTCCAGGGCTTCGCGAACAAGGCCCACGACGGACATCTGGGCGATTCGTACATCGGCGAGTGGGTGAACCTTGGTGCGGGCACGACGAACAGCAACCTCTTGAACACGTACGGCGAGGTGATCTGCATCGCTGCACCGGGCATGAGCAACGAGCGCACCGGGCAGCAGTTCCTGGGCGCGATTGTCGGCGACCACGTGAAGACGGCGATCTGCACGCGGATCATGACCGGCAGCATCCTGCACACGGGCAGCATGTTCGCGCAGTCGGCGGCGGTGTCGGGCTGCGTGCCGGGGTTCAGTTGGTGTACGGACGCGGGCCGGCGGCCGTTCCGGTTCGAGAAGTTCCTCGAAGTGGCGAAGGCTGCGATGAAGCGGCGGAAGCTGGAGCCGAGCGCGGGGATGATCGAGCGGATGCGGGCGCTGCACGAACACGCGATGAAGCATCACGACCGCGGCTGAGGCTGCGGGTCGACAGCGGCACGCGGCGTGAGGACGAGATACGCCGCCACGCCGAGGAAGAGCCCGACAAACCACGCGAAGCCGTAGATCGTGTCGAAGATCTCGGGGAAAAGCGGCACCACGGTCGAGTTCGGCGCGGCGGCGAGCGCGTGGGTGCGGTTGGTCGCGGCGTTGAGGAAGCCGGGGAGGTTCGGCGCGACGGCGATCGCGAACGCGGCGAGCGCACGCCAGTTCCAACCGGTGCCGCCGTAGGAGTACTCGCCTTTCTCGTCGTAGAGCGCATCCACGTTGAGGTTGGTCCGGCGGACGAGGTAGTAGTCACAGAGCATGATGCCGGCGATGGGGCCGAGAAGAGCGCTGTAGCCGATCAGCCAGGTGAAGATGTACGCGCCGAGGTTGTTGTAGAGGTACCACGGGGCCATCAGCACGCCGAGGACCGCGGTGATCATGCCGCCGGTGCGGAAGGAGATCTTGGACGGTGCAAGATTCGCGAAGTCGTTGGCGGGGCTGACGACGTTGGCCGCGATGTTGGTCGAGAGCGTGGCGACCGAGAGGGCGACGAGGGAGATCACGATCACCGGCAATGAGCCGAGCGTTGCGACGAGCTTTACCGGGTCCCAGATGGTCTGCTTGAAGATGATGGTCGTGGCGCTGGTGACGACGATGCCGATGAAGCAGAAGAGCGTCATGGTGGTCGGCAGGCCGAGAGCCTGGCCCCAGACCTGGGACTTCTGGCTCTTGGCGTAGCGGGTGAAGTCGGGGATGTTGAGCGAGAGCGTGGCCCAGTAGCCGACCATGGCTGTGAGGTTGGGGACGAAGACCTTCATGAAGTCGGAGGTGGTGGCGAACTTCGAGGAGTTGTCGAAGAGCGTTGAAACGGGCTGGACCTGCGAGACCCGCCAGAGCGCCCACGCCATGAGCGCGAGGCCGGAGGCGATGAGGAATGGTGCGGCCCAAGACTCCATCCACTTGATCGAGTCCATGCCGTGCCAGACGAAGTGCAGGTTGATCGCCCAGAAGGCGAGGAAGCAGGCGGTCTGCCAGAGGGTGATGCCGATTGGGAGGATGCGGGCGGGCTCGGCGGCGAGGTCGATGAAGCCGGTGGCGCCGAGGATCTGGTAGATGGCGTCGCCGCCGATCCAGGTCTGGATGCCGAACCAGCCGCAGGCGACGAGTGCGCGAGCTAGAGCGGGGACGTTGGCTCCGACGGTGCCGAAGGAGGCCCGCATGAGGACGGGGAACGGGATGCCGTACTTGGTGCCGGGGTGCCCGTTGAGGGTCATCGGGACGAGGACGATGAGGTTGCCAAGGGCGACGGTGAGCGTGGCCTGCCACCAGTTCATGCCCTGACCAATCATGCCTGCGGCGATGGTGTAGGTGGTGATGCAGACGGCCATGCCGATCCACAGGGCGGCGATGTGCCAGGTGGACCAGGTGCGCTGCTCGGGGGTTGTGGGGCGGAGATCGGGGTTGGCGAGCACCGGTGAAGATCGGCAGAAGCCACGCTGCAGGCTTGGAATTCAGGGGTGGATTGCCCGAAAGTCGCGTGGCTCCCGACCGGGGTGAACGCCGGATGGCGGCTGAGCCGATCCATGCTACAGTTTTATCGCAGCGATATCGCAGGAGTAGAGCATGTTTGAAGCACCCGACATCCGGCCCTTGACAGAGTTTCAACGGAGCGCGAAGGCCCACATTGCGCGGCTGAAGAAGACTGGGAGAGCCGAAGTGCTCACCGTGAACGGGCGGGCCGCGGTGGTGGTGCAGGATGCCGCGTCGTACCAGCGTCTGGTGGACTTGGCGGAGCGTGCTCGGGAGATCCGCGAGATCGAGTCGGCGCTGCGGGAGATGGATGACGGCAAGGGCCGCGACTTGGAGGGATTTGCCGCGGAATCGCGCAAAGCACTCGCAAGGAAGAGCGCACGCCGCAAGTCTGCCTGAGCGATGCGACGCCTCCGCGTCATCCTCGGACCGTCGGCGGAACGCGATCTGGTCGCGATCCGTGACTTCATAGCCGAGCAATCGCCCGAGCGCTCGCTTGAGTACTACGACTTTCTGCTCGATCGCGTCCGCGATCTGGGCGTCTTTCCTAGGCGGTACCCGCGGGATCCGGCGTTCGCCCGCTCCGGCCGAGAGGTTCGGGTCCGTCCTGTCGGTGCGTACCGAATCATCTATGCTGTGCGTTCGAGCGACGTGTACGTGCTTCGGGTGAGGCACGGGGCACGGCGTCGTACCGATTAACGCGCTGTTTCGCGCGGGACACAGCTCTTGCCCACCCTCTACCTCATCGACGGCTACGCCCAGTTCTTCCGCGCGTACCACGCCATCCGCACGCCCATGACCTCGCCGGTGACCAAGGAGCCGACGAACATGACGTTCGGCTTCATCGGGATGATGCTGAAGTTACTGCGCGGCGAGGGTCAGCTGGGCGGGCGGCCGGAGTTTGTGGCGGTCGCGCTGGATGTGTCGGGGGACCAGGGGACGTTTCGGTCGCGGCTCTATCCGGATTACAAGGCGCACCGGCCGCCGCCGCCGGAGGATCTGTTTCCACAGGTGGAGCGGTGCCTGACGATTCTGAAAGAAATCGGCGTGCCGGTGATCGGGTCGGAGGGGTTTGAGGCGGACGACGTCGTCGCGTCGATCGTGGATCGGCTGGAGCGGGAGAAGCCCGAACTCCGCGTGCGGATCGTGAGCAAGGACAAGGACCTGAAGCAGCTCCTTCGCGGCGAAGACGCGGCCAAGCACGTCGCGCCCGTCGAACTCTTCGACATCCACACCGATCTGAAGATCGGCGTCGAAGAGTTGAAGGCGGACCTGGGTCTGGCGCCCAAGCAGATCATCGATTACCTCGCGCTCATGGGCGACAGCGTGGACAATGTGCCCGGCGTGGAAGGAGTGGGCGAGAAGACGTCGGCCGCACTGATCGCGGAGCACGGCTCGCTGGAGGCGCTGATCGCCAAGGCGGACACCATCAAGGGCAAACGCGGCGAGAAGATCCGCGAGGCGATCCCGCAGCTTGGGCTGAGCAAGGAACTGGTCACGCTGCGGCACGATGCGCCGATTGAGTTCTCATTGCCCGCCACCGATGCGAGCAAGCTGCAGCTCGCCAAGTTGATCCCGATCCTGAAGGAACTCGGATTCAACCGGTACCAGGACGAGGTGCGGGCGTTGATGGTGGCGCGGGGGGAGACGCCACCCGAGGGTTCCGCGGCGCCATCGCAGGTGAGCGCGAAGCCCAAGAGCGCCACAAGCAACGCCAGCGGAGGGCTGTTCGGGGGCGGGAGCTCCGACCGAAGCACCGATGCGTCGATTCCGTCCAAGGCCGATGCCCCGATGCCTCCGGGCATTGTGCCCAACAAGAAGTCGGGCGAGGTTGGGCTCTTTGAGGGCGGGCTGTTTGCCTCGGTGGCGGCGAGCACGCCGCGGGAGATCACCAACCCGGGCGGCGAGTACCGGTGCGTCAAAACTAAGAAAGAACTCGACGCACTCGTGAAGGAGCTGGCGAAAGCGCCGCTGATCGCGTTCGACACCGAGACAACCAGTGTCTCCCCCACTCGCGCTCAACTCTGCGGCATCAGCCTGAGCATCAAGGTCGGCACCGGCCTGTACATCCCGGTCCGCTCGCCCGACGCGGCGTCGCACCTTGATGAAAAGACGGTGCTCGATGCCCTGCGCCCGGTGCTGGAAGACGCGAGCAAGCCCAAGGTCGGGCACAATCTCAAGTACGACATGATCGTGCTGCGGAACGCTGGCATCGCGCTGCGGGGCTTTTTCGCGCCCGGCGGCGGGGACACGATGGTGGCGTCGTACCTCATCGACGCGTCGCGTTCGTCGCACGCGCTCGAGCCGTTGGCGTTGGCGTTGCTCGGGCGGACGAAGTCGTCGATCTCGGAGCTGATCGGCTCGGGGAAGGAGCAGCGGTCGTTCGACTCGGTGCCCGTGGACCTAGCGACGCCGTACGCGGCGGGGGATTCGGACCTGACGCTCGCGCTGGCCGAGGTGATGTGGCCGCAGATCAAGGCGATGGGGCTGGGCGATCTGTTCTACAAGTTGGAGATGCCGCTGGTCGGGGTGCTGGCGGAGCTCGAACACAACGGCATCATCGTCGACGCGGCCGAGCTGGACCGCCAGCGCTCGCGGCTGCAGTCGAAGCTCACGCAGATTCTCAGTGATCTGGACGCCGAGGCGAAGCGGTCGATCCTGCGGACATTCGATCCCGATTCTCCCAAGCAGCTCTCGGCGGCGCTCTTCAACAGCCCCGACGACGCCGTGCCGGGGCTTGGGATCAAGCCGATCAAGAAGACCAAGACCGGGTACTCGACCGACGCGGAGGTGCTGGAGAAACTCGGCGAGGATGCGACGCTCTCGACACCGATCCCGAAGTTGATCCTCGAGTACCGCCAGTTGTCAAAGCTCGTGTCCACGTACCTCGTCGCCCTCAAGGAAGAGATCAACCCACGCACCGGTCGCGTGCACACGTCCTTCAACCAGACGGTCGCCGCAACGGGGCGGCTGGCGAGCAGCGATCCGAACCTGCAGAACATCCCGATCCGGACGGATGTGGGACGCGAGATCCGAAAGGCGTTCGTCGCGCCCGCCGGCTGCAAGCTGATCACGGCGGATTACTCGCAGATCGAGCTGCGGCTACTTGCACACCTGGCTCGCGACCCGGCGCTTACCGAGGCGTTCCACAAAGGCGAGGACATTCACACCGCCGTCGCGGCCCAGATCCACGGCATTCCGCTCGAGAAGGTGACCAAGGAGCAACGCAGCGGCGCGAAGATGGTGAACTTCGGCATCGTCTACGGCATCACGGCTTACGGGCTGGCGCGGCGGCTGAACATCGAGAACGACGCCGCGGCGGAGATCATCGCGGGGTACAAGAAGCGCTTCGCTGGGATCACGACGTTCCTCGAAGAGTGCGTGGCCCAGGCCAAGCGGTTCGGGTACGTCGAGACGATCATGAAGCGGCGGCGGCCGATCCCCGAAATCGAGAGCACCAACCCGCAACGCCGCGCGTTCGCGGAGCGGACGGCGATCAACAGCGTGGTGCAGGGCAGCGCGGCGGACCTGATCAAGGTGGCGATGGTGGACATCCAGCGCGAGATCGACGACGCCCGCGCGCCCGAGGGGCTGAAGATGCTGCTGCAGATCCACGACGAACTGGTGTTCGAGTGCCCGGATGCACAGGTGGAGCAGGCCAAGGCGTTGATCGTCGCAAAGATGGAAGGGGCGATGACACTGAGTGTGCCGCTGAGGGTGGATGCGAATGCGGGGGCGAATTGGTTTGAGGGGAAGTGAGGATGGCGATCCGCACCCGCAAAGCCCCTCCCCGGTCTCGCTGCGCTCGACCACCCCTCCCCGCTTCGCGGGGCGGGGAGGCGCGTTGGCTTCGTGAGGCACGGGGCTCGTAGAATGCGGCGTGTCCGTCGCGACTTCTGAAACCTGGACGACTCGCAAGCTCCTCGCGTGGATGAGCGAGGCGTTCACGCGCAACAAGCTCGACTCGCCGCGGCTCATGTCCGAGATGTTGATGAGCCATGTGCTCGGCTGCCAGCGGCTCAGGCTGTACATGGAGCCGGATCGCCCCGCCACCGAACTCGAGAAGAAGGCGCTGCGTGACCTGGTCGCTCGCGCGATCAAGCACGAGCCGGTGCAGTACCTCGTCGGCGAGTGCGTCTTCTTCGGCCTCACATTCACCGTCGACAAACGCGTCCTCATCCCGCGGCCGGCGACGCAGACCATCGTCGAGTACGTCCTGCAGCACGCCCGCACCGCGCCCGGCTTTGGCGGCACGGCCGGCGAGGGTGTCTTCTTTGCCGATGTGTGCACGGGCTCGTCGTGCATCGTCACGTCGCTGCTCTACACGATGAAGCAGGCGCGAGCAGTGGCGACGGATATCTCGCCGGACGCTCTCGCGGTCGCGCGTGTGAACGCGATCCGGCACGGCGTGATCGACCGCATCGAGCTCGTTCAGGGCGACCTGCTCGCCCCGCTGCTCGCCGATCCGACCACGCGTGCGAATGAGTCGCTGCACTATCTCGTGAGCAACCCGCCGTACATCCCGGATCACGAATGGGAGGCGGTGGAGCCGAACGTGAAGAACCACGAGCCGCACGTGGCGCTGCGGGGCGGCGTGGACGGACTGGCGTATGTGACGCCGCTGATCGAGAACGGGCCGCGGCTGCTGCGCCCGGGCGGGCTTTTGCTCATCGAGATCGCGTCTTCGACGGCGGACGGCGTGCTCGCGCTGGCACAGGCGCGGCCGGAACTCGAAGACGCCCGGATTCTCCCCGACATCGACAATCTTCCCCGCGTGCTGGTCGCGAGCAAGCGCCCCGCCGGCTGAGCGTGCGAACGGGTTCCGGACCATTGCAGACGGCACCCAAAGCGTCGCGAGAGTCCGAGATCGGGGACATCTCGGGAAGTCCATGGGACATCTTGTCCTGATCTGCCGAGGAATACCGGCGATCTCGCCGATGTTTGCTGGCGTAGCAAGCAGACTCCGCGGTAGACTTCACAAGATTCAACGACGTGTCATCGCCACCCACTCCGAGGGACCTCATGACCACCTTCGCCCAGCATCCGTCGAAACCATCGGGTGTCTCGCTCGCCGACAAAGTGCAGATGCAGCACCGCCTGTTCGCGGAACTCTCCACGATGTTCGGCAAGGAGGTGCCGCTGTACGACAAGGCGCTCTTGGTCAACAAGGAATGCAACAAGGCGGTGTGCGCGTTGCTCGGGCAGATGTACACGGGCTTCACGCTGAGCGAAGAGCAACTCGACAAGACCAGCGGCGAGCGGCACGGGGCGATCCGCATCGGGCGGCCGGACGAGTACCGCTGGATTGCGCGGTTCTTTGCTCAGTTCGCGATGGAGCCGCACAACTTTTATGACATGGCCAACGTCGGTGCCAAGAGCCAGCCGATCATCGCGACCGCGTTCCGCTCGGCCCACAACCCGGAGCACCGCGTCTTCTCATCGCTGCTGCTGACGGACTACTTCGACGAGAAGACCAAGGCCCGCATCGACTCTTTGCTGGCCCAGCGCTCGGTGTTCAGCGACAAGGCCAAGCAGCTCATCGAGAAGGGCGAGAAGCAGGGCGGCCTCGATTGGAATGACGCGAACGAACTCATCCGCGAGGGGACCGAGCGAATCTTCAAGTGGACGGGCAAGGCACGCGACCATGCGCTGTACAAGGAACTGTGCGATTCGGGCTTCAAGATCGCGGCGGACATCGCGTGCTTCCAGGCTCACCACCTCAACCACCTGACGCCCAACACGTTCTGGATTGATCTGTACACCGCGGCGATGAAGCTCTGCCTCGGCGAGATGCCCGAGGCCGAGTTCCGGCGGCGTGCCGAGAAGGCGTTGACCCGGCTCACGACGTTCGCCGACCGTGACTACATGAAGCTGCACTTCAAGCACCTCAGCCGCGAGCAGGTGGAGGCGTATCCGAGCGTCAAGCCCGCGGCCGACGCCCCGGCCAAGCTCGCCGACGCGCTCACCAAGCGGCTCCTGCAGAGCGATCTGCAGCTCAAGAGCTACAAGCACGCGGGCTTCAAGGACTTCACCGAGGGCCCGAGCTGGGACACGCCGGTGCTGCTGCGTCAGGACGCGTATAAGGCGTTGACCGAGCCGGTGACGTTCACGAACCCCGACGGCACGACGACCGAGACAGTGCACACGGCCCGCTTCGGCGAGATCGAGCAGCGGTTCTACGCGACGACCAAGAAGGGCCGCGACCTGTACGACGCGTGTCTGACCGCGGGCGATGCTCAGCGGGACAAGAACCCGGGGATCGCGAAGACGAACTTCGATCAGTACGAATCGGAGTACATGGCGGCGTACACGCCGTTCCCCAAGACGCTGCGCGAGCTTGTGGATCAAGGACTGATCTACGGCCGCTACGTCTCAACGGCGAAGGGCATCGCGGCGAGGGGAACGATCGCGACCACGGATCTCAAGCAGCTTGTCGCCCAGGGCTATGTCCAGGTCGAGGGGCTGCGCTACGAGGACTTCCTGCCGGTCTCGGCGGCGGGCATCTTCGCGTCGAACCTGAGCCAATACGGCACCAAGACCACCGCGGCGGAGAAGCCCAAGTACACCAAGGCTCGCCTTGAAGAGGTGATGGGCCGCCGGGTGATCGAGACCGACGAGGCGTACGCGGGCATGGAGGCGGCGTCGAAGCTTGAGGCGTACGAAGCGCTCGGGTTGGCTGCGAAGCTTGCCGCCAACGAGAAGGCAACACTCGAGCAATTGGCTCGCGCCGTCCCAGCCAAAGCTCGCTGAAAATGGCATCGCCTCGTTCGAGTGCCACTTGCCGTCGGCTCGGCGTCGGCAGTGAGGGGGACGCATTCTTTCGCTATCAGGCAGACGCCTCCACTGCCGAGCGAAGCGCTCGGCAGTGGCACCCTGCTCTGATGCAAATTCACTTGCCCTTGAGAGCCTGCTTCACGGTGTCCACCAGCTGCTCGATCTGGAAGGGCTTGAACAGCACGCACTGCAGGCCTTCCTGGCTGGCGCGGACGATCGAGTGATGCGGGTCGTAGCCGAAGCCGGTCATGAGGATGACCGGGATATCGGGGCGGTACTTCTTGGCGGCGGCGAAGACCTCGTAGCCGTTGTGGTCGGGCATGCGGATGTCGGAGACGACGAGGTCGAAGGGGACTTCCTGCTCGATCGCGGCGGTCTCGAGGGCACTGATGGCTTCGGAACCGCCGTTGCAAACAGTGACCTTCGCACCGCGATTGCGGAGGACGCTGCCGATGATCTGACGGATCTTGGGCTGGTCGTCGGCGATGAGCACGCGGCGGCCGGCGAGCACCGGATCGGTCGTGCGGTTCTCCATCGCCTTTTCGACGCCCAACAGGGTCTGCGGGCCGCTGGCGACCTCGCGGACGCGAGAGCGGATCGCTTCGACGTCGCGCAGGATCCGGGCGACGTGGGCGCTGGTCGCGGCGTCTCCCGAGACGATGTTCTGCAGCGCCTCGACCTGGTGCACGATGTCCGACAGCGGCTCGGCCAATTCGCCCTCGACGCGGCCGGAGACGTTCATGTTCGTCACCGTGCGCTCGACGACGAGATTCTCCTGCATGTGGATCGCCATCGCGATGTAGCGGGCGAAGATCTCGGCGAGCTGGCGGTCGTCGTCGTCGAACGCGTGCTCGCGCTCGCTCTCGACGTTGAGAATGCCGGTCACACGGTCGTGCAGGCGGAGAGGAACGGTGAGGCTGGATTTCGCGCCGCTCAGGCCAGGCAGGAACAAGTCGTCCTTGCTGGTGTCGTCGCAGATATAGCTCTTGCCGGTGGCGGCGACCCAGCCGCTGATGCCGTTGCCCTCGGGCTTGGCGAAAAGATCGAACGCCTCATACTCGCTGGGAAGACCCACTTTGGTGACGAGTTCGAGGCGGCCGGTCTTGGCGTCAAGCAGGCGGATGGCGAAGTGATCGAATCGGAGCAGGTCGCGGGAGAATCGAATGATTTTGTCTTCGAGAACCTTGAGTCGCTCGGCGGCGTTCAGTTTTCGAACCGCGTCGGCGTCCATCGCGAAGAGCTCGGCGCCGGCACGGTCGATCGCGTCCATGCGTAGTCGGACACGATTGGCCGAAGTGACGTCGCGTAGAACGGCGGAGATCAGCGTCTCGGACGCCTTGCCCTCGAAGGCGGCCTCAACGACGGAGACGTACATCTCGAAGTAGCGGCTGCCGTCGGCGCTGGCGAGTTCGAGGCGCTGCGAGCTGCCGCGGGTGCCGGGCTTCTCCGGCAACCCCAGGCGGCGGTACTCGAGAATCTCCTGCGCGGTTTCCTGAGCGGCGCCGTTGGCAAGGCGGCGTGTGCCTTCGTCGAGGGTGTTGAAGAGTTCGTTCGTCCAGAGGACCTCGCCGGAGAGGCGGCTGAGGCAGACGCCTTCGCCGATGGCGTTGAGCAGAGCGGTGGCCCAGGGGCCGCCCGCGCCGGATGGAGTGCCGGGGACCGGTGGAGTCGTGGGCTGGGCAGCTGGTCCGGTCAAGCCAGCGCCTCCATTTGCTGGGGCAGGACGATCGCCGCCCGGAGGGGCTGGGGGCGGGGCGTCGGCTGGGCTTGAAGCGTGACGGACGGACACATCGAAGGACGACTCCAGACGCGACTGCAGACGCTGCGGATCGGCTCCGTCGCCAGGGAAGACCACGATCTTGGGCCGTTCTTCGGGCATCCGAGTCGGGGTCGAAGGGCAAAGGAGACAACGTGCTGCCCGCGATTCGCAGGACCTCTCCAACACGTTTCGACCAAGTGTAGCGGAAGCGTCCAATCCGTTGCGCAGGATTCGCCTTTCGATCGGTTTTCATCCGATGAGCGGGTGATTCCAGGCCTCCATACCCTCGCCGGGGCCGTTGCCATCGGCGACCTTTGCGTCCGAAAACGCTTCGGGGTCGGGCCCCCCCGGACCCCGTGACCGTCCGCGTCCGGTTTGCGATCGACCTTCAACCCTCTTCCCCCACCGCCGCCACCATGCTCGACGTTCGCGATGTGCACAAGTGGTACGGTTCGGTCCACGCGGTCCGCGGGGTGTCTTTTGCGGCACGGCGCGGGGAGGTCGTGGGCTTGCTCGGACCCAACGGGGCGGGAAAATCGACCACGATCCGCATGATCACCGGCGTCTTCCCGCCGTCGCGGGGTGCGATCAACGTGAACGGACATTCGACGGTGGACGACCCGGAAGCGGCGCGGCGGGCGATCGGGTACCTGCCGGAATCGGCGCCGCTCTATCCCGAGATGAGCGTCGACGGCTACCTCACGTTCCGGGCGTCGTTGTTTGAGATTCCGTCGGGGGACCGGCGGCGGCTGATCGAACGGGCGATCGAGCGGGTCGCGATCGGGCCGATGCGGGCGCGACGGATCGGAACGCTGTCCAAGGGATATCGCCAACGCGTCGGGCTCGCGGCGGCGATGCTGCACGAACCGGGGCTGCTGATCCTCGACGAGCCGGCGAACGGGTTGGACCCGGCGCAGATCCGCCAGATGCGGGAGACGATCCGCTCGCTGGCCCAGAACGCGTGCGTGCTGCTGAGTTCGCACATCCTGGGCGAGGTGGACCTGACCTGCGACCGCGTGGTGATCATCGCCAATGGCGTGATCCTCGCCGACGGAACGCCGACGGACCTGCGCGAGAAGCACGCGGGCGGGCGCGGTCGCGTCGTGGTTGAAGTGGGTCGGGCCGACGCGGCGAACGCGGAGGCGGCGCTGCGAGCGATCCCCGGCGTGGCGGGCGTGCAGACGGCCGCGGGCGATGCAGAGTGGGTGACGCTGGTGGTGGAGAGCATCGATCCGGCCGGGATTCGAGCGGCGATCGGGCAGTCGCTGGTGCGGGCCGCGATCCCGTGCCGCTCGCTGCAGGCCGAGGCGCCGTCGCTGGAGCAGGTGTTCACGAAGTTGCTGGAACAGTCACGCGCGGAGGCGGCGGCATGAGCGTGACACTGGCGATCGCGAAGCGTGAGTGGGCGTCGCTCTTCCGGCTGCCGGTGGGCTGGGTGACGGTTGCGCTCTTCCTGATGCTCTGCGGCAGCGTCTTTGCGCTGGCGGTTTTGAACCCCGGGCAGGCGGCGAGCCAGCGAGCGTTCTTTGGTGCGGCGGGGTGGCTCTTGCTGCCGGTGGTACCGGCGATCAGCATGCGGCTGTTCAGCGAGGAACTGCGCAGCGGCACCATCGAGCCCTTGATCACCAGCCCGGTGCGTGAGGGGTCGATTGTGCTGGGCAAGTACCTCGGCGCCGCGGCGATGCTGGCGTGCATGCTGGCGCCGACGCTGCTGTACTCGCTGGTGCTGTGGCGTGTGAGCGCCCGGCCGCCGGAGATCGGGCCGCTGCTGGCGGGGTATCTCAGTCTGCTCTTGCCGGGCTTGTTCTATCTGTCTCTTGGCACGATGTGCTCGGCGTTCACCGCGAACCAGACGCTGGCGTTTCTTTCCACTCTGTTCATCCTGGTGTTGTTGCTGTTGGGCTCGGCGATGCTGCCGAATCTGGCCCCGGCGGGATGGCGGCCCGTGCTGGCGTATCTCAGCTTTGATGCACGGATCCAGGACTTCGCCAAGGGCGTGATCGATCCGCGGCACGCGGTGTACTTTGTCGGCGCGTCGATCCCGCCGCTGCTGCTGGCGGGCGTCGCCCTCCGGGCCCGGAGGCTCGCGTGATGCGCCGGGTGCTCTTTTGGTTCTGGACGCTCCTCGGCCTCGCGGCGGCGTGCGCGGCGATCGGGTTGGCCAATGTGCTCGCCGAGCGGCACCTGCCGCGGTTTGACGTCACCGCGACGGGCGAGCACCGGCTGAGCCCTCGAGCGACGACTGTTCTGGCGAAGTTGGAATCACCGGCACGATTGGTGATTGCGACCGATCTCCGAAAGGTGAGCCCCGAGGCGATGCGGGACACAACCGATGTGCTCGACCGCTTCTCCAAGAGCGGCAAGGTTGAGGTGACGCTTCTCGACAGCGCGTCGGCGGATGGGCTGCGATCGTTTCAGTCGCTGCTGCGCGATCTGACGGACGTAGACAAGCCAACGCTCGACGCTCAGGCGGCGAGTGTGCGGGCGGCCGCGATCACCGCGGTGGAACTCGCAAAGGCGGCGCAGGGCGAGCTATCGACGCTCTTGCTGGGCCTGCGCGACGCGATCGGGGGCGGCGGCACCGCTGGTGACACGGCGCGGCAAACGCTGGAGCAGCGGGCGGCGGCGTCGCGGCTGGCGGGCCGTGACTTGCAGTCCTCGCTGGCGAAACTGGAAGAGACGATGGCACTCACCATCGGCGATCTGCAGGTGACGGCGGCGGATCGCGGGGCCGAACTCTTGAAGCGACAGCTGCGAGCCGCGGGCGAGCAGATGGGCGTGACGGGTGCGGAGCTGCGGCGGCTGGCGAAGCAGCCGCTGGGCGACGCGATCGCGGGACGGGCGGCGAGCCTGGCGGATCGGTTCGGCTCGGAGCGCGATCGCTTCGGCGTGGCGGCGGATTCGTTGTCGCGGGTGCGGCCGCCGGCGTCGCTGCGATTGGCGCGGGCGCTCTCGCAGAACGCGGGGGCGATCCTGCTGCCTCCCGCGGGTGCAAAGGCGAACCCGGTGGCGCTGCCGCTGGATGAGTTGTTCCCGGAAAGTGAACGCGTCGTCCGCACCGGGGCGAAGGCGGACAACCGGCGGCATGTAGAAGAGCAGATCACGGCGGCGCTCGCGGCGACGCTGCAGCCGTCGCGCCCGATCGCGGTGTTCACGCACGCCGAGGAGCAGATGTACGTCGCCGACGCGCCGTTCCTGGAGAAGCTCCGCGATCACCTGGCGATTCGGGGCGTGGATGTCGTGGAGTGGTCGGTGTTGCTCGAGGCCGAGCCGACGCAGTTGTCGCGGCTGGACCCGTCGGGGCAGCGGCCCGCGGTGTTCATCGTGCTGCCTCCAGATTCGACGGCGACCGCTCGGGCGAGTGAGGGGCGCGGCGGGATCGAGCGGTCGCAGCGGCTCGGCGCAGCGTTGGAGAAATTGCTCGCGTCGGACAAGAACATGCTGCTGTCGGTGAACCCGTCGATCCAGCAGACCTATGGCGACACCGATCCGGTCGCGGCAGCGCTCAAGCCGCTGGGCATCGAGCCCGCGAGCGGCAAGCCGATCATGACGGAATTGGCCAGCGAGAACGGCCGCGGCGTTGAGACCGATCGGGCGGTGCTCGCGAACGAGGACGGCACGAACCCGATCCACGGTGCGATTCGTGGGTTGCCGACGTATCTGCCCTGGCCGATCGGGTTGACGATCAAGCCCGAGTCAAAGGACGTGACGCGGCTTATCACATTGCCCACCGCGGACAACACCTGGGGCGAAAGCCGCTGGTTGCTGTTGTGGCAGACGCCGCGGCAGCAGCGGGCACGCTTGGGCGAAATGCCCAAGTTCGACACCGGGCAGGACGAGCGCGGGCCGTGGACGCTGGCGGCGGCGGTGGAGCTCGCGAACGCGGGCTCGAAGCAACGCGTCGTGGTGGTCGGATCGAGCGGGTGGTTCTTTGACACGATCACGCGGGCGGCGGCGTCGGTGGATGGCCGCGTCGTCGCGCAGTTTCCGGGGAACATGGAGCTCTTCGATGCGTCGGTGCTGTGGCTGACGGGCGGCGACGAATTGATCGCGCAGAGCCCGCAGGCGGACGCGGTGCCCTTGGTGGGCGCGATCGACCCGCAGCGGCTCTTGGTCCTGCGGCTGCTGTTGATTCTGGGCGTGCCGCTGGCGGTGCTGGCGCTGGGCGTGGTGCACCGCGTGGTGTTTGGGTAAGCGTTCAGCGACGGTCGCGCGATTGCACTGCCGACCTCCGAGCAGGTCGGCAGTGGCACCCGTATCGCGATCCGATCAACCCAGCGCCATCGTCATCAGGAACTCGGCGTTGGTCTTGACCTTCTTCAGGCGACCTTTGAGCAGCTCCATCGCCTCAACGACGTTCATGTCGCTGAGGACCTTGCGCAGGCGATGCACCAGCTCGAGTTCCTTGCCGTCGAGAAGCAGTTCCTCACGGCGGGTGCCCGAGGCGGCGACGTCGATGGCGGGCCAGATGCGCTTCTCGACCAGCTTGCGGTCGAGGTGCAGTTCGCTGTTGCCGGTGCCCTTGAACTCTTCGAAGATGACTTCGTCCATCTTGGAGCCGGTGTCGACGAGCGCGGTGCCGATGATGGTGAGCGATCCGCCGCGTTCGATGTAGCGGGCGGCGCCGAAGAACTTCTTGGGGCGCTGCAGGGCGTTGGAGTCGAGGCCGCCGGTCATGATCTTGCCGGAGTGCGGCATCTCGGCGTTGTAGGCGCGGGCCATGCGGGTGATCGAGTCGAGCAGGATCACGACATGCTCGCCGAACTCGACCATGCGCTTGGCCTTCTCGATGACCATCTCGCAGACCTGGACGTGGCGGTGGCTCTGCTCGTCGAAGGTCGAGGCGACGACCTCGACGTTCTTGGCCGAGCAGTGCCGCTTGAAGTCGGTCACTTCTTCCGGGCGCTCGTCCACGAGCAGGACGATGATCTTGACGTCCGGGTAGTTCTTGGTGATCGCCTTGGTCATCTTCTGCATCAGCACGGTCTTGCCGGTGCGGGGCGGTGCGACGATGAGGGCACGCTGGCCCTTGCCGATCGGAGCGACCAGGTCCATGACGCGGCACTCGATCTCGTCGGGCGTCGTTTCAAGGACGTACCGCTTCTCGGGATGCAGGGGCGTCAAGTCTTCGAAGTTGACGATGTCGGCGATGGCCTTGGGGTCCTTGCCGTTGACGGTCTCGACGCGGAGGAGGGCGAAGTAGCGTTCGCTCTCCTTGGGCGGGCGGACCATGCCGCGAACGGTCATGCCGCGGCGGAGGCCCAGGCGACGGACGACCGTGGGCCCGACATAGATGTCATCCGGTCCGGGCAGATAGCTCTGCTCGGGCGAGCGGAGGAATCCGAAGCCGTCGGGCATGATCTCGAGCGTGCCCTCGCCGAACATGAGGCCCTGCTTGGCGGCGCGGGCCTTCAAGATCTTGAAGATGAGTTCCTGCTTGGGGGTCTGGTGGAAGTCGGTGAGGCCTTCCTTGGTCGCGACCTTGAAGAGGTCGTCGATCTCCATGACCTGGAGTTCGTTGATGCTGATGGCGTTCTTGAGAGCCGAGGGGTCGGCGCTCTTGGCGGCCTTCTCGAGTTCGATGGCTTCGCGTTCGAGTTCCTCGTCGCTGGGCAGTTCGCCGGGGTTGTAGCGCTGGTAGCCGCCACCGAAGGACGGGCGCGGGCGATCGCCACCACCACCACCTCCGCCGCCGCCACCACCGGGGCCGCCCGGACCGCCGGGACCGCCGAAGCCCATCCCGCCGCGACGCTTCTTCCGCTTACGGCGGCCACCACGATCGTTCCATCCGCCGCCGAAGTCGCGGTTGTCGTGCCCGCCTCCGCCACCCTGCCACGGGCGCTCGCCCCCCTGGCCGCCGGTGTTCTGCTGGCTCGGAGCGCCGCCCTGCGACGGGCCGTCGGAGTCGCCGCCCGAATCGTTGGCATGGTTCTGCTGCTGGCCGCGGTGTCCGCCGTGGTGGCCCTGGGAGTGCTGACCGCCACCGGACTGCGATCCGTGCTGCGAACCCTGCTGAGAACCGGCGTGCGAGCCGGTATTGGAACCAGCGTTCGAACCGCCGGGTCCGCCCTGGCCGCTGTTGTGACGCGGCGGGCTGGCGGGCGACTCGGGCGGCATGTCCTGATAGCGGGGACGCTCAAAGCGTTCGCGGGGCGGGAAGTCTCGCTGGGAGCGATCGTTGCGGGGCGTTTCGGCGGCGCGCGGGGTCTCGACCTCGCGGGCGGGGCGTGTCGTCTCGATCGGGGCTTCGAACTTGGGCGCGGGCTTGGGTTCGGCCCTGGACTCTGACTTGGGCTCGGCCTTGGCCTCAGCGACGGCGGCTGCCTTCTTGGAGTCGCGGCGCGGGCCGACGGGACGGAACTTGCGTTCGGACTTGTCGCTGGACTTGTCGGAGGACTTATCGCCGGAGGACTTGGCCATGAACTCGATACTCCCGGTCGCGGCAATCGCCGTGACGTTGCGAACGCAGAATGAGAAATCAGATGGTAAAGAAGAAGGGGACCCGCGAGGGCTGCGGTACCGCGACCGAGCGGCCGCGACAGCGTGACAGGTGGTGGGAATCGCGAATGCCTTCCACGGTTCGCACGACGGCCTTCTGGGGAAGGGGCACGTGACGGGCCGGGAACACTCGAAAGTCAGGGGAAGTCGCCACGTCGCCGCGAGGCGTTCGGAGGTCGAGAGCAACCTCCGCGATGGCTGGACACACTATAGCGTCGGCGTTTCGGGGCGGCAACTGCACGATTTTCCCGCGCGGGGTGCGGGGGAGTCGATACTCTGTCAAGATCGCGTGATGCACAACGCGCCCAGCATGCCCCAGGAGTTTGTCATCCGCCCTTCCGCGGCGGCGATTGTGCTGCGCCCGCTTCCTTTGTTGGTCTTCGGCGTCGGCTTGTTCGCGTGGGCGTGGTTCATGCCGCCCAGCGGCCGGGCGACCGCCGTCATGGCGGCGGCCTTCGCGATCGTCGTTGGCCGCACCGTCTGGGAGGTCATCTGGCGGGCGTGCGCCCGGTACGAACTCACACGATCACACCTCCGCGCCACCCACGGCGTGTTCTCCCGCTTCACCGTCGAGATTCCGCTCGGACGCATTCAGCACAGCGTGCTGAGCAAGAAGTTCACCGAGCGGCTCGCGGGCGTCGGGACGCTCGGGTTCGCTTCCGCCGGAACCGACACAGTCGAAGCCGTATGGCTCAGCGTGGACGACCCGGAGAAGGTGCTGGACCGAGTCCGGTCCGCGATCTCGCGGGCCACGGGCAACGCGCCGAAGCGGGCGATCGTCCTCGGGCTGGTCGGCGGCATTGGCTCAGGCAAGAGCGCGGTGGCCAGGGCGTTCGCGTCGCATGGCGCGCTCGTGCTGGATTCCGACACCCAGGCCAAGGAAGCGCTGCGGCGTGAGGACGTCCGTGGCACGCTGGTCTCGTGGTGGGGCCCGGGCGTACTGGACGCGACGGGCGAGATCGATCGCCGCAAAGTCGCCGACATCGTCTTCGCCGATCCGGTGCAGCGCAAGCGGCTCGAGGAGTTGGTGCACCCGATCGTGCGCGCGTCGCGAGCGAACGTACTCGCCGAGGCGTCGGCCAAGGGCGTGGACCTGGCCATCATCGACGCACCGCTGCTCTTGGAAGCTGGCGTGGACCGTGAGTGCGACGCGGTGGTGTTTGTCGATGCGCCGCGCGAGCAGCGGCTGGCGCGCGTGAAGACCCGCGGCTGGAGCGAGGAAGAACTTGACCGTCGCGAGGCGGCGCAGTGGTCGCTCGAAGAAAAGAAACGGCGCTCACGCTTCGTACTTCGGAACGACGCGGATCTTGAGACGCTGGAGCGACAAGTTGCGGATCTGATCGCGCGAGTACGCCGCGAGTTGGGGCATCAGGCCGCGTCAGCGCTGTGAGCCGGAGACGGCTCCGGGTCGTCGGCGGCGACGCGACCGACGGGCGCCGGCGGGGGGTTGGAATAGACGACAATCCGTTCGATGTGATGCACGCCGCAGCCGGTACAGAGCCAATCGTCGCGGCCATGCGGACGGACGGCGTGGCCGCACTGTGTGCAGTTGGGCTCGGTCGATTGGGCAACCGCGTGCCGGCAGCCGCATTCGGGGCAGACGATGAGCCCGTCACGGGCCCGCGCTTCGAGTCCGTGCAGGCTATAGCCGCACTGGCGACAGGACTCGTGGGCGATCCGGGGCAACAGCGCAAGGTACAAGCCAACGACGGCGACGATCGCGGCGAAGGGATACAGCAGCAAAAGCATCGACTCGACCCGCGAGATGCCAACCAGCATGCCAATCTTCATGTAGAGCATCGCGACGAAGTGGACGCCGAGCGTGCCGATCGCGACGGCGGCGAAGCCGCGCCACATCCGCCGCCACTTCATGGCGAAATACCACACCACCAAGGCATAGGCGGGAAAGAGCATCATGCGAGGGCGTGCATGAAGTGTAACGCCGGCGAGGCGGAATCAGATGCACGAAATGGCGTGCGGGGATTGAGGACACGCGGATCGGGTTGCGGTTGCACGAGGGAAGCAACGCCGTGGGCAAAGCCACAGTGACTCCACGGTGGCGCGTGGGGCTCCTCTTCGGGTTAACGCCCGGCTTTGAAGAAGGTCTTGAGCGAGTCGTAGATGTCGTCGCGGCCGTTGACCTTGCTGGTGATGAGCCGCGGGCCAAGATCGTCGGCGGCGCCGTCCTTGAACGCGTCGTTGAGCACGTTCAGGAACGACCCGCTGCCGTAGGCGCTGGTGACCTGGCAGTAGCCAAAGAGGTTGCAGATGGGGAGCAACTGCTCTTCAAGGAGCTTGACGCACTGGCGGTTGTCGGCGTCGGAGGAGTTGTCGCCGTCGGAGAAGTGGAAGAGGTAGGTGTTCCACGAGGCGGGGTCGTAGTGCTGGTCGATCAGTTCCTTGCAGCAGGTGAAGGCGCTGGAGATGCGGGTGCCGCCGTCTTCGCGGACGCTGAAGAAGGTCTTGCGGTCGACCTCCTGGGCCTTCACATCGTGCACGATGTAGCGGCTCTCGACGCCCTCGTAGTTGCGGCGAAGCCAGGTGTCGATCCAGAACGCTTCGAGACGGACCAGTTCCTTCTGCTCGTCGCCCATCGAGCCCGAGACGTCCATCATGTACACGATCAAGGCGTTGCTCTGCGGCTTCTTGATCTCGTTCCAACTCCGGTACCGCAGATCGTGACGGATCGGCACGATGATCGGGTCTTCGGGGTTGTACGTGCCCATCGAGAGTTGGCGTTTGAGCGCCTCGCGATAGGTGCGCTTGAAGTGGCGCAGCGCGGCCGGGCCGACAGGGCGGATGCCGCTGTACTTGTCGCGGATCGTCGTGATGCGATGCTCGCCGCGGGGTTGGATGCGTGGCAGCTTCAACTCGTCGGCGAGGATGTCGGCGAGCTCTTCCATCGTGACGTCGACCTCGAGCAAGTGGCGGCCTTCCTGCTCGCCGCCCTGGCCTTTGTCGCCGCCGACGGACTGGCCCTCTTCACCCTCGCCCATGCCGACGCCGCCGGAGTTGTCGCCGTAGCGAAACGTCGGGATATCGATGTCGTGAACGGGGATGGAGACGAAGCGTTTGCCTTCCTTACCGATGAGCTCGCCGCGGGAAAGGAACTTGCGCAGGTCACGACGGATCCTGCCCTGCACGATCTGGCGGAAGCGCTGGTGATCTTGTTCGATCTTGCTGACCATGGCCGCTCCCCCACTTTCCTCCGGAACAGTGCCCCCCGTTCCGCCCGTCCGAAGGCGGCGACGCCCATTATCTCCATCGACCGAGCGGCCCGAATGTCTCGCGTCCTGCGAGAACTTTGGCGGCCGCCGGTCGATCGCGGCTTCCCGAGAGTGATACGGAACGCAGCCGCGGCGGTTCGAGCGGCGCGGATGCGTCTGAGAACCTTTGCGGGTTCTCGGTCAGTTGCGGTGCGCTTTCAGTCGCTTGGCGACCCACCAGGCGCAGGCGAGGCCGACGGGGATGGACGCGGCGATCTCGCCGGCGCGGTTGAGCAGCTCGGCCGCGAGACCTTGCGACAGCGACATCCCGCCGCGAAGGAATCCGTCGCCGAGTGCCTCGGTGGTGAGGCCGACGGCCCACTCACGAAGGCCGATGGCGTTGCCGCCGATGGGAATGAGTGCGGACGACTGGCTGACGCTCGCAATCGCGGCACAGCCGGCGACGCTGGGCGTGCCGCCGGCGAGATGGAGGACAAGCGCGTATCGCACGCCCCAAACAAGCGAGTCGAGGTATCGGAACAGAAACGACGCCGCGTAACGCCACGCGTGAGGCCATCGCTCCCAGCGTGAGAGAGCGGTCCAGGCGATCGCCGCGAAACCGACGGGGGCAAGCAGCACACAACCACGAAAGACTTCGCCGCTCGAAGGTGTCACCATCGCAAGCGCAAGCGACAGGGCGAACTGGATGCCGAAGCATGCCAGCCCGACGGCGATCGTCTGCAAGACCACCAAGATGCTCTGCTGCACTGAGATTTTGTTCACGGCGGCGTGATACGCGATCCGACCGGCGACTCCGGGCTTCAGCGGCAAGTAGTTCAAGAGCCACGCGGCACCGAGCAGTGCGACCATCTCGACGACGCCGACGCGGCCAAACCTTCGCGTGAGCACAAGGAAGCTCATGGACGCAAAGAACAAACAGACCACGGGCAGTGCGACCAGCGGCACAACAGCCCAGCGGTGCGACTCGATCGCACGCCACGCCTGGAGAAGCGACCCGGACTGACTGCCGACGGCGATGCATGCCGCGACGAGCAACGCGAACCCGAGCGTCCACGCCGCGACGGAAACCCAACGCGAGCGCTCCAGGCCGGGGATGATCACCTGGTTGCCTCTAGGACCGGTTCGGGCAGGAACGACGCCGCGGTGCTCGGACCGATCGCCGCGAAGCACGGCGACTTGGCCTCAAGCCTCTCGGCGTGCAGCGTGGCAAAGAGCTTGACGGTCGCGTCGGCGCTCGACTTGCTGGCCTCCAAAAGCGGATGCGAGACATCTGCCACACGCGTTGCAAGCACCAGCGGTAGCAGCGTCACATCCTTCTCCTCGCACGCGATCGCGTCGAAGGCCTCGAAAGCGTCGCTTTGACGGGCGTGCGGCAGGGTCGCCAACACGATCGCCCGCAGCAGCGGCGAGAGCTTCGGATAGCGCTCGCTGAAGGCCTTGGCGATCTGCTTCTTCTCGTCGGCCGCGAGCTTTCTGGTGGCAAGCGGCTCGCCAATAACGAGAGCACGGGCCGCGGCGGCGAGGCGGGCGACGGAGTTCTCGTTCGCGTTCGCAACCTCGGCCGCGAGATCGGCGGCGGTCAGCGTGGTCTCACGCAGGGTGGTACGGACCACGACCGGCAGGTCGGCCTGCACGCACCCCGGGCCCGGATCGATGATGCCGCGCGTGGTGCTTACGAAGCCCTGTATGAGGCGGTACTTTCCGCGAACGACACCGGTCGCGACGTTCTCGCTGAACCAGCCGGCGTAGCCGGGGTCGGCCCAGACGGTGGTCTCGATCGATTCGCCCGGGAGCAGCCGCAGGCGATGATCGATGTCGATGACTTCCGGCTTGGCGTGTTTGGAGGTATCGACGCCCTTGGTGTCGAGGTTGCACGTGAAGAGGATGCGGCTGTTCATGGGCCGGCTGGAGCCGACTGCCATGGGCACACCGGAGAGATTTCGCATCGTGACGCGCACCATCATCGGTGCGAGCGGATCCTGGCTATTCAGCACGGGCTGAGCGATCAGGCCAACGAACGTTCGCGGCTGCGTGATGATCTCTTCCACCCAGCGGGGCACGCCGGCGGCAAGTCTCTCAAGTTCGTCGGTGACAGGAAAGATGGCTTCCTTCTTGCCGCGGAGCTTGTCGAGCTGCGTGGCGGCCATCGCGCCCATAGCGCTCAACGGCGACTCACGGATGATCTGACGGTAGATCTCACTGGCGTCGGAGGCGGAACCGGTCGCGACAAGGCTCTTGGCGAGCGAGAGCTGCGCCATGGTGGTCGCGACGATCACGCCATCGGGCGAGGGTGTGTCTTGAGCATCGAGCAGTTCGCGGTACTTCGCCAGGGAGTCTGCGTGCTTGCCCTGGTTCGCCTCCATGAGCGCCGTGATCAACGCCGGACGGATGTCCGTCGCCTCCAGCGGCAACGCAAGCCCCTCGAGGCCGGGGGCAACCTGATCGAGCTGCTGCCCGGTGAACGCCCGGAGCACCGCGAGATCGACCTGCGCGTCGCGGGCGATCGCCTGCCCCTCTTCGAGCTTCATGTCCTTGGGCAGCTTGTCGGGCTCGGACAAATCCTTCTTCATCTTCTCGACGGTGAGAGCTAGATCCGACAGCGACTGCAGCACCGCAGATTCATTGCCCTCACCCAGCGCCGCCATGCATCGCATCTGCTCCGCGGCTCGCGGCAGCCGCACCGCCTTGGGGTCGACAATTTCTTCGCCGGGCACGTTCATGATCTTCTGGCGATCGGCCATCTGCTGCGCATTGAACCGCTCGCCGGCGAGAGATTTATCGAGCTCCTCGCGGACGGCCTTGGCCCCCGAAACGTGCCACGACAGCATGAACTTCTTGAGTTCCTGCTCGCCGCTCAGGATCGACCCCGCGCCGATGAGCACCCGCTCGCCCATCTTGTACATCCGCGAGGCGCCGCTGAACGCACCGCCGGACGCGAGCTGCTCGGCGAGCTGCAGATAGATGCTCGAGTCCAGGGGGTCGGCGTAGAGCAGATTCAGGGTCAGTTCCGCCTCGCCCTTCGGATCGGAAACAGACTCAGAGAAATACGTGTACGCCAGCAGCGCGGCTTCCTTGTTCGTTCCGTCGAGCGCGGTGGCGAGCTTGAGTCTGGCGACGAAATTGTCCTCTTCACCTCGCTCGCGGTGCAGCAGGGCGCAGTCGAGCGCCAATCGACTGCGAATCGACGGGTCGAGCCCCTTGCCCGCGTCGGAAAGGAAACGCTCGTATGCGGCGATGCGGCCCTCGGTCGTCTGGATCGCGTTGATGCGGTGCGAGACCAGGCGAAGCTGCGCGACCGTGTCGCGAGGTTCGAGCTTGAGAAGACGCTGTGTCGCCTCAATCGCAGCGTCCTGATCTTCGGCGTTCCACTCGCTCTCGATCTGGCGGCGGATGAGATCCGCGTCGGTCGGCAGGTATCGCTGCGCCACACGCGTGAGGAGCGCCGCGATCTTGTATTCACGCGGACCGGGATCGGAGCTCAGACGCAGGTCCAAGAGCGCCAGCCGCGCGATGGCACGGCCCGCCTGCTCCGGCGCCGACCAGCCGCCCGCGTCGGCGACCAACTCGGTGCGCGATGAGCCGATCGGGACCGCTTTGCCGCCGGAACCCGCTGCAGGCTCACCGGTCTGGGCCCAGGCGAGGGACACCGTCAGGCCCGCGACAAGAATGACCGCGGACAGCGCCGCGTTGGTATTGGTTTGTACGCCGATCGCTCGGTACTTCATGCTCTTTCTTCATCGGACCTCGGCGGCTGCGGCGGCGAATACTCCGCCGCGGGAGGGCCCGCCGGTAGCGTCTAGCCGCTGTAGTCCGTCTGGGGAGGCCGGGTTCATGCTCGGCGACATCAACCGAGGACAAATCCGATTCCGGCGGCAAGAAGGGTCAGGAACACAATCGCCTCGCTGACGCCGGAGACCCGGCGATCGGCGGCAGGGAACAGCCGATCGGCGACGGCGGCCATGAACACGAACTGCCCGGCGCACAGTGCCCCGATACCGATCCAGAGCCCTCGCCGGCCAAGCCATGAATCGTCCGCAACGCCGCTCAACGCCTGGTGCAGCAGCACCATGCCAACACCGGCGAGCAGCAACGC
>JBILLU010000187.1:0-6459 GCA_044375915.1 Phycisphaerales bacterium | reverse complement strand
CGATGACGGGAGGAAAGGCCTGATAGTGCTCGGCGTACGTCTCCACAGTAAATCGCACGAGCCCGATCAGCGCGTTGGTCACGCCGAGCCGCATCGCGTGCGTGGTGTCCTTTCCGAACACGCCCCGGTCGGGCTTGGGCAGCTCGTACGCCAGTTCGGGCAGGGCGCTGGTCTGCTGGTGCATGACCTTCAGCATCATGCGAATCCCCGGGGCGATCACCCCGCCGTGAAACGTCCCCTCGCCGTCAACAAAATCGATGGTGATCGCGGTGCCCGCATCGACAACAACGCACGCTTCCTTGAGCTTTGCGTACGCACCGAGCGCGTCGAGCAGGCGGTCCTGCCCCACCGTGCTCGCGTCCTCGAGCGTGTGCTTCATCGGAATCTCAAGATCACGCCCGACGACGTAGACATCACCTTCGCCGGTGAGCGCCGTCTCGAGCTTCTCCGACATCGGCTTGTTCACGCTCGCGATCACGAACGCGCGGCCGGCGTTGCGGGCCTTGAGCTGCTTGGCCGCCGCAACGATCGCCGCCGGATCGGCGTTGTCGATCGACTGCGGATCGTGGATCTCTGTACCCGCGACCCAGGCGACGCGGGTGCGTGTGTTTCCGACACAAAGCCCGACGATCAAAACGTGACTCTCCGAGGCATCCGGATCGGGCTTGGCTTGATTGGGTGTCGACTGGTTCATCGCCCCAGCGTACGCCGCTCGGTCGCAATCGCTTCGCCGCCGCCGTAGACTCGGGCACCGCATCCCGGTTCACCGGAAAAGAAGGAGCCCGTTTGCCCCGCTGCAAGGCCGATCCCAGCATCGAGCGCGTCGAGAACGACGGGTTCAAGTTCCCGCTCGGCGTCTACCCCGTTGAGGAGATGACGCCCAAGGCTGGCTTTGCGTCGTTCTTTGAACCCGCCGACGGCGGCGAGGACGCAGAGGCCGCGACCGAGTGGGAGGAGTGGCCCGACCGTTACGTTTTCGACATCGTGGTCAGCGCCGAGCGGGTCGAGCCCCTGTGCCGCATGTTGTTCTCGCTTATGCCAGGGCGCGTGTACCCGATCCTCGACGTCCTCGGGCAGGATGCGTATCGCGAGATCGATCCGTACATCTCCTACGACCTCATCGGGCTCGACCGCTTCCTTGACGACGTGCGTGAGTATCGCGACCTCTTCTACGAGGACGGCATGGTCGGCTTCGGCGCGATGAGCGAAGACCCGTTCATGTACGTCTTCGTCGACGAACACAAGATCGTTACCGTTCGCGTACAGCCCGAGTACAAGGAACGCGTCGAGAAGATTCTCGCTGCGTTCGATTGCGAAGAGAACCCCGAACCCGCCGGAGCCGACAGCGCCGCGCACGAGCATCGCGGCGTCCTGCTCTCCGATCGCTCCGCCGACGGGATGCGGTTCGAAGAGATCGTCGAAGTGCTCAAGGACGATTGGCGATTGCTGCTCAATGTCGACGCCGACCAGAATCTCGACGAGAGCGGCAAGGACCTGGGCATGACGCCCTGGCGGCTCATCATCCGCTTCGACCCCGAGGATCGCTCGATGGCGTCGTATGTCGAGATCGCCCTCGCGGCCCCGAATCTCCGCGAGGCCGAGGAGACCGGGATCGATGCCGCAGCCCGGCTCCTGGGAGACGTGGACCCCGACACGCACCAGCCCTCGATCGTGGCGTCCGACCGGCTGAGCCGCGAGCAGCTCACAGACCTCCTCAAGACCGCGGCGACCAAGCGGCGAACCCGCCCGAAGCGGGCGACCGCCAAGCCAACCAAGGCCGAAGACATCGACGTCGACCCGGCACCCAGCGAAACCGAGCCGCTCAAGGCCGGCCAAATCTGGCTCGCACGCGTCGTAAGTTGATACCCGACAAGCATCTGCGCCGTCTTGCACACCCTTGCCCACCGATCCCATGCGGAAACCAATCCGCAAGGGTCTTGCGTTCATCGAGCCGATTCAGTATGTTGTGTCCGACTTCCCGGATTTGCTCAACCGGTCGTACCGGTCGTGCGAAGAGGGACGCACGGCACGCCCTCCCGCGCGGGAGAGCGGTGCCGAGACGCACCGAGCGGAGCGGGTCCGCTGCGGTGCACGGGGCGACACGACGGCGCACACGCGCCGACAGAAGCCCACAACCGGCTCAGCCGGTCCTCGTGAAGAACCATGAGTCGTCCGATGGGGCCCTCGGACGGACTCGCAGTGTGACTTGTCGTGGGGAGCGGAGGCGTCGCCGAATCGACGCCTCCGCCGTTCGCCGATCGAGCGCGGGCTTTGGGTCACGCCCGAGAATCGCGCCGCTGGGCGAGAAACACGTTCGCGGAGTTGCTACATTCCGCACCTGACTTTGCAGCCCGACGGGGTGGACCCGGCGGGCCGAACGCTTCGGAGCAGCATGATGAAGAGCCATCGGATCGGTCTCATCGCCTCGACGTCGATTCTCTCCACGCTCGCCGGCACGGCGAACACGCTCGCGGCCCAGCCTGCGGCTGTCGCGACAGCGTCGCCCAGCGCTGTGCTCGACGCGGCGACGAAGGAACTCAGCGCCGGCAGCGCTGTGCGGGCCCGCGAGATGCTCCTCGCCGCTAGCAACCTCAACATGACCGAGACCGAGCGCACCCGCTCGATCGAACTTCTGCAGCAGGCCGACGACAAGATCCGCTCCATGGATCCGCGTCAGGTTTCCCTCGAGCGTGCCAAGGTCGCGTTCGATGGCGACGACCTCCGCACCGCCGAGCGTCTTGCTTCCTCTTTGAACAGCACCGACGCGGGCGCGAACCGTGGTGCGGCCGAAAGCCTCCTCAAGCAGATCGTCGCCCGCAAGGCGAGCGTTGCGAAGCTGGTCGACAGCAAGCTCGCCTCTGCCCAGAACGCGGCCGAAGCCAAGGACTTCACTCGGGCCAAGGGTCTCGTTGAGATCGTCAATAAGTGGAACGTCGAGCTGACGCCGGCGCAGGCCGACACGATGGACGCGCTCCGCAGCGCGATCATCGCCGCCGAACAGGAACGAGGCCGCGCGTTCCGTGGCGACGCCCGCGAGACGGTGGTCGCCGCCGCAATGCTGGCCGAGCCGGGCGTGATCGAGCGCCGCGAGCCGGAGCCCGCCGCGCAACAGGTGATCGCCTCCGCGACCTCGACCGAAACGACCGCTCAGGTGCAGCCCGCTGCCGGTGAGGATCCCGTCCTCGCGGCCCGCCGCACCGAGGCGGCGAATCTCCTTGCCGAGGCCGATCAGGCCTTCACCGACAGCAAGTACAACGAGGCGCAGACCAAGTACAGCCGTCTTCGCACACAGTTCCGCGAATTCCTCTCCGCGGAGCAGTCCAAGCAGGTGGACGATCGTCTCGCCGAGGCTCGCCTGCGTCTGCGTGGCAATTCGCCCGACGGACGCGACCTGCAGGGCTTCATCGAACAGGGCACCGTTGCCCGCCAGCAGGCTCAGGCCGAGTTCGACAACCAGCTGGTCCAGGCCGCCGACTCGCTCAAGAGCGGCGACACCATCCGCGCCCGAGACGCTGCGGCCCGCGCCCGCCTCATCTTGAACTCCAACCGCGAGCGCTTCGCGGAGACCGAGTTCCAGACGATGCAGGGCAAGGTCTCAGATTTCCTGAAGCAGGTGGACACCGAAGAGCAGAAGCTCGCCGCAGCCCGCGCCACCGCCGCCGCCCAGGCGAACCTCGAGGCAAGCAACCGCACGGCCGCCGAGGGCGCCCGCGAGCGCGACCGCAAGATCCGCGAGGCGATCGATCGCGTCCGCGCTCTTCAGGTCGAGATGAAGTACGAGGAAGCACTTCAGGTCGTCGATCAGATCCTCTTCCTGGATCCGATCAACCCGACGGGTCTGTTGCTCCGAGACGTGCTCACCAGCGCTCGCATCTATAAGACGTGGGGCGAAACCAGCCGCAAGCGCAACGTCGCAATCGCGGATCAGTCGCTCGACAACCAGGCAGCGACGATCTTCAGCCGCGACATCGTGAGCTACCCGGAAGATTGGCCGACCGTGATCAAGGATCGCGGCGAGCCGGTGACCCTTGCCGAGCCTGTCGAGACCCGTCAGACGCTCGCGGCTCTCGCGAACACGCGCCGCCCCGTCGACTTCACCGAGACGCCCATGGAGAAGGCCCTTGACTGGGTCTCCAAGGCCGGCAATGTCCGGATGGACATCGATTGGCCGTCGCTCGAGAAGATCGGCGTGAACAAAGACACGCCCGTTACCGCGAATCTCTCGACGATCCGCCTCGACCACCTGCTCGACCTGGTTGTCCGCAAGGTCAGCCCCGACCCGACCAGCGCCGCCGCTTGGGAAGTGCAGGACGGCATCCTTCGCGTGGCCTCGGCGGAAACGATCAACCGCAGCACGCTGATGGTCATCTACGACATCAAGGACCTGCTGATCGTGATCCGCGACTACAGCGATGTCCCCCAGTTTGACTTGAACTCGTCGCTTCAGGCCGCGTCCTCGGGCGGCGGCGGCGGCGGCCAGAGCCCGTTCTCCGGCGGCAACCAGAACAACAACCAGCAGACCGGGCCGACACAGGAAGAGCTCACCGACGAACTGGTGCGTCTCCTCACCGAACAGGTCGATCCGGACAACTGGCGCGAGAACGGCGGCTCCGTCGGCTTTGTCAGCCGGTACAAGGGCAACCTGCTCATCACGCAGACCCCCAAGAACCACCGCTCCATCGGTGCCCTGCTCCGTCGTCTGCGTGAAATCCGCGCGATGCAGGTCAACTCCGAGGCCCGCTTCCTGCTCGTCTCGCAGGCCTTCTTCGAGCAGATCGGCTTCGACGTCGATGTGTATCTGAACAACAACGGCGGCCAGCTGAACGAAGCGGTGAATAGCGTCCAGGGTGTGACCGGGACCTACGTCGCACAGAACGGCAGTCTCACGAACAACAATCAGAACCTTCGCGCGTCGGACTTCTTCGGAGCCAACGGACAGCTCCAACGCACTTTCAACAGCCAGCCGACGACGTTCCTCACAACGGCCGGCGTCGTCCAGCAGCCCGTCGCGCAGACCGCGGTCAACAACCAGGGCTTCGGCCCGGTCGGGCTGACCCAGAACTCGCTGGGCATTACCAATGCCCTCACCACGGCGCCATTCGCCGCGGAAGTTCTCGCAGCCGGGCGCGGTTTCGCGGCCGCGGGAACCTTCCTCGACGATATCCAGGTCGACTTCCTGATCCAGGCGACGCAAGCCGATCGTCGGAACGTCAACCTTCAGGCTCCACGGTTGACGACAACCAACGGCCAGGAAGCCAACATCCAGGTCACGAATCAGTTGACCTACATCGCCAGCCTCACCCCGATCACCAACCAGGGCGCGGTTGCCTTCCAGCCGCAGACCCAGCCGCTCAACACCGGTGTGATCATGCGTGTCCGCGGCACGATCTCGGCCGATCGCCGATACGTCACCGCCGACATCTACACGGAAATCTCTCAGCTCGTCCGCTTCCGCACCGGCCAGACGTTCGCCGCGGTCGGTGGCGGCGGCGGCCTCGGCGGCGGGTCGGCGGCGACGATCCCGTCAGGCACCTTCCAGCTGCCCGAAATCTCGTCCAGCAGCGTCCGTACCACGGTCACGATCCCGGATCAGGGCACGATCCTCCTCGGCGGTCAGCGCATCGTCGACGAGCAGGAGATCGAGTCCGGCGTCCCGGTGCTCTCGAAGATTCCGATCATCAACCGCTTCTTCAGCAATCGCTCGACCACCAAGGAAGAGCGCACCCTGCTCATCCTCTACAAGCCCACGATCCTCATCCAGAGCGAGCAGGAGAACAAGGCTCACCCCGGCCTGATCGACTCGCTCAACGCCGGCATCGGAGGCTGATTCCGACCAGCAAACACCCGCGGCCCCGGCACACGCCGGGGCCGTTTCTTTTCTGACTCCTTGCAGTTGCGACGTTCCGACCGCCGATCGACCCTGAGCACGGGTCTAGAATCCCGCCCTTACCCGCGGCCCAGCACGCCGCCTCCGGAGACGCCCCTCGATGCCTTCCGAATCCAGACTCCGCATCCGCAAGCAGGACAGCGTCGTCCAGATCGAGTTCATCGACCGCAATATCCTCGACGAGGGCAACATCCAGATGATCAGCGAGGAGATCTCTCGCCTCATCGACGCCGAGGCCTCGCCCAAGCTGCTCATCAGCTTCGCGAACGTCGATCACCTTTCTTCGGCCGCGCTCGGCGCTCTGATCACGATCAACAACAAGATCCGCCAGAAGAACGGCCAGCTTCGCCTTGCCTCGATCGACCCGCAGATCTACGAGGTCTTTGTCATCACCCGCCTCAATAAGTTGTTCCAGATCCACGAGTCCGTCGACGACGCGATCAAGAGCTTCGGCTGATCGCCGCGAACCGCACTCGCATGTGCCCCTCGATGTTGGCCCGCACGCTCGTCCGCCTCACCGCATTGCGATGACGAACCAGCCCCGACATTCGCCCGACGCGTCGCACGCCGGT
>JBILLU010000186.1:0-6545 GCA_044375915.1 Phycisphaerales bacterium | reverse complement strand
GCGTGCAGATGCGCGGCCGCGAGCTGGTAGCATTGACGCAGGTCATCACCATGCTCAAGCGGCCCCGACGCGAGGTCGCGAAGGGTCGGATGCTCCTCCCAGCCCTTGCCGAACAATCGGAACCTCAGTCCGCGAGCCCTGCAAATTTCAGCCGCCCACTCGAGCGTCTCATGCCGCAGCACCTGCTCGGCGTACGGCCGCACAAATCGATACGAAAGCAAATCCGACGCCTTGGGGTCACCGCCTCGCCCAAGCGATCGCGCAAGCGTCGCAGCAACCCCTGGCAGCTCGCTCGCCGCGGGCCCTGCGGCCCACCGGGAAATGACCGCGTCAACCTCGTGCCGAGCCGCTTGCACCGCCGAGTGTGCATGCGCCGGAAGCCCACTCTCCCTCAGGAATCGCGACACGAAGGCGTCGGGCGTCTCCGAACGGTGGCTCACGTACGCGACATCGCAGTCGAATCGAGGGTTCGGCTTAGCCGCGGCCCGGTGGAACTTGCGTTCCGACACGCACACCGGGTGCTCCAGCATCCGCTCGCTGGAGTAGCCCGCTCGCAGCATCGCCCCGGAATAGATGTGCCCAATCACAAAGTCGAGCGGAGCGGCCACGTTCGCCGCCTGAAAAAGGTGCGGCATCGCGTCCTGAACCCAGCACACGTGCGGCCAACCTTGCGGCACGGCCGGCCCCATCATCCATCGCGGGAAGTTGATCTGAACGATTAAATCAGGATCGATCGACGCGATCGCCTGCAGATACGCGATCGCAGTGAACGTTTCACCCGCCTCCGGTTCCATCAGCAGCGTTGCATCGTGACCGGGGCTCGCCAACGCCGCCACAAGATCCTCCGCGGAGTGGCGGACGAAGGTCGAATATCGCGACGTGATGACAAGCACCTTGCCCGACCGGCGAGAGCCGCTGCTGCCGCCGATCGAGGCGAATCGCTCTCGCCACCACGCAGCGTCACGCCGCGCCGCTCGATGTGCGAGCTCGCGAGAAAGGTCCGCGGCCAACGCCGACTGCTCAGCGGCGAGCGCACGCAGACCCGAAGCAAGCTCAGCTCGCATCGGCACGTCACCGTCGAGCACCGTTGCGACACATTCGGGCAACGCACACTCAATCCTCGCCCGTCGCGATGCCATGAACGCCGCATCCGCGTCAGGCCCTTGGAACAGACGCACACGACCGCTCCATGCGGAGTCGTGCAACAGACGTGCGTCGTGATCAAGGACGTAGATCGGAGCGGCTTGCCCGTCCGCAGCCGGCGGCACCAAGGCAATCACCCGGCGGACAATTGCAGCATCGGATCGGCAAACGACAACACCCCGTACACGCCCGTCCGAACCACGTGACATCCCCGGGATCGTGTCGATCCGGATATCTGGCGCGATCGCGCTGCCGTCTGAAGCGGACATGTCCCAATATCGGCAACCCCCGCACGAAAGCCGCACTTCTTGGGCTGCCGAACCCCTCGACGCCGATACACGTCTCTCGTGGACCTCAGCATCCTCATCCCGACGCACCGCCGGCAGGAGAAGCTCCGCCGATGCCTCGGGTCGCTCGCGGCCCAGCGGACCGCGGCGAGCTTTGAGATCATCGTCGGCATCGATGGCGACGACGGCGGGCCGACCACGGCCGACATCCCCGAGTCGATTCAGCCTGTCATCCGAGTCGAACGATTCCCGAAGATCGGATACATCGCAATACGCCGTCGCATGCTGGAAGCCGCCCGTGGCCGCATCTTCCTGTCGATGAACGATGATGTCGAAGCCGCACCGGATCTCGTTCAGCGGCATCTCGATGCCCACGCCTCCGACGTGCGGGTGGTCGGTGGCATCGCGACCTGGAAGCCGGTTCAATCCCCGACGCTGTTCGACCAGCTCGTGCAACAGACGAATCTGATTTTCTTCGCGCCGCGGCCTGATCGCGCCCCCACCTATCGCGATTGCTACGGCTTGAATATGTCCGCACCAACCTCCCTTGCCCGAGCTCAGGGAGGCTTCCCCGACATCGTCGACGCGTACGGCTACGACGATATCGAACTGGCCTATCGCCTCATCAAGTCCGGTGCGACGCTCGCACTCGCGCCGACCGCCGCCGTTGTGCATGATCATCGCTACACGACGACGGACGTCCTTCGACGCGAGTACCTCCTTGGTCGTTCAGCGTGGACGTACGCCGACGTCAATCCCGAGTTTTCACGCGATCTCTTCGGCCGGAGCATCCGCGATCGCTCCGAACTCGATCATGCAGAGCGCTTCATCGAGCGGGAACATCGCGACGCCTTGCGCATTCAGTCTCGTTTCCTCTCGCTCGCCGATACCCCGCCACTACCAGACGGACCCGACACCAACTCCATGCTCGCCGCGCTCGCGGATTCGTGGATCCTTCTCAAGCGGTATCTCTGGCGGCAGGGCTTACTCGCCGCGTCACGGAACGAGCCCAACCACTGGTCGCTGCTCGCTTGATTACGAACCGCATCCAGCCGACAACGGCGTTGTCACCCCTGCGAGGGCATGCCGGTAGAGTCCTACGACCTCGACGCCGCGAGCTCGCCACCGGTCCGAACGCAGCCACATCTGCTCTTCGTGTTTCGGCGACGAAAGAATAACGACAGGTGGAATCGAATCCTCGACGCTCTCCGGCGAAACCACGGGCACACATGCGATCGCGCGTAAACCATCGCCGCGATCATCCAGAATCCACAGCGGCTTTCGCACTGCAGAGTGCGTGAGCAGTCTCTCGGTGTGCCGACCGCCGCCGTAAATGGCAAACGGCGTCGCCGGGGCGAGAGCGCTCACGATTGCGGCGTAGCGCTCGGGCGACGAAAGCTCCGCGGCGGAGAAGCGAAGCGACATCACGACCGTGCCACAGTCGCGCCAACACTTCGACGCAGCAAATGCCGCAAAGTCAGACTCATCCCCTCGCAGCACGAGACCGCGTGGTTGCATGTGCGTCGCCCACGGCACCGCGACGACAGCCGCCCCGGGAATGACGCCCCGATCGCAGGTTGTCACGATCCCGCCATCTTCTTGCCGAACCTCAAGAACGCGTCGGCACACATCATCGACTTGCTCGGCGAGGCCACCCTCGGCCATCACCGGCCGAACTTCAACGCCCGCGGCTCGAAGCGTGTGCGTCGCGGCCAGCCCTTGCACATCACCTGGTGGCTCGCACAACAGAACGCCGTCGATCGCCTCCTGAAGCGCAGCCACCGGGGAAAGAACCCGAGCCCCGAGCAGCGTCGTGCCCGGCCTCGCATCGTGGCGGATGAACCCAACGAAGGGCGCCGGCCGCGACGCCAACCATTCGACCACCGCTCTCGGCACGCCGCGTCCGACCCAGACGCCGATCCGCTGTTGCCCATTGCGCACCAGTTCGTCGTAGCGCTCGCCGAAGTGCGTCCATCCATCATCGCACTGGCTCGGGCACACTGCCGTTGCGATTCCGCTTGCCCTGCGCTGGCTGATCACCACCGCGCCCGGATGCGGCATCGACGCCGTTACAACTGATGCCTCGCCGCTTCGACCTGGATTCGAGCACGTCACGAACCCCGCCTCGCGCAGCAATCGTGCCGCGTCGCTTTCCTGCAGCGGCCCGGTTGTCGGCGACGCCGCAACAGATCGGACAGCGGCATCGCTGCGCGATGCACGCACCGAAACACCAGAAGCAACGCGCTTCAAGCACGCATCCCACGCGTCAACGCAGGCATCAACCGTCAGTCCGTTCTCAACAATTGTCCGATACGCAGACGCTCCCATCGATCGCCGAAGCCCAACATCCGCAGCGATCTCAGCAAGCCGAGACGCCATCGCCTTCATGTCCCCCACCGCGACAGCAATCCCGTTCACGCCGTCTCGCACAATCGCGGTTGCACCCGCGTCGACCGCCGTGATGCACGGAATCACGCCATGAGCCATCGACTCGAGCATCGCGATGCTCGTGCCTTCGGCGTCCGAGACAATCACGTTCACATCGATGCGGGCCCAGAACCGCTGCACCCAACCAAGTTCCCTGGGCCCGTGAACTCGAACAGCACTTCGAATGTTGCTCTCGCTGAGTCGTCGCTGCCACCCTCGCAATGCGTCGCCATCGCCGACGACATCGAACTCGTACGCGACCCCGAGCCGCTCCAGCTCGGTCATGAGCACCAAGAGATCGCCGACACGCTTCTGCTTCTCAACGACGCGGCCAACATAAGCGAGTCGCAGCGGGCCGGGCATCGAACCGCGAGGTGCCCGCCCGAGCGGGACGCCGTAGACGATCGTTCGCATCGGCCGCTCGCCCGCGAGCGGCGCAAGCCACGCTGCACACGCTTCGCTGACGGCGACCGCCGCATCCCACGATTCATGGCTCGCCAGCATTCCGCGATACACATCATCGTTCGTATGGGCGACCGCAACGACTCGCGTGCGTCCGCATGAACGGGCTCGCTCGTGCTGCGCCGCGGCGAACGCGAGCGAGCCGTAGTTTGGCAGCACAACATCCGCACCAAGATCACGAATTGCGTTCGCGACCGCCTCGGCCTGCAGCGCTGTCGCTTCGGTCGGATCCACCACACACGCCCTCGCCCGCGGCCTTGCCGCCGGTCGCTCCGTCGCCGGCGGCCCGTCCGCAGCGACGAAAAGCGTCCACCACTCGATGCCCCGCCCAGGATCACGCGCGAATGCGGCTTCCATTCGCTCGGACCACGCGGAGACGCCGCCGACGCTCGATGCGTGTGACTCGATGCAGCTCACGACACGAAGGGCTCGCGGCGAATGCTCTGGAGCACCCGTCCCGGCAACGACCCGCGTCGCTTCGATCGCCGCCGATCCCGAGCGCCTTCGAAGATCCGGCGTGACTGCGCGGCATGCCTCCGCGACACGAGAAGACGCCTCCCTGCGGCATAACACACGCTTGAATCGCTCCTGAAGCTCCATCAGTTCGTTCGACGGTGCGAGCAGCGAATCAACAAGGTCACCCGCCGAGAAGGACTCGTACGGCCGCACGCCCTTGGCCGCACGCGTGCCTGAGGCTTCCGCTGCTGCGTTCGCCGCTGCCGCGGCGTCGGCGGCCTCCTGCACACGATCGCTGTCCTCGTCCATCCCGTCGAACGCGTCCCCGCGATGCACCCATGCCGAAGGAAGCCACAACGGCCACGGGTGCGGATGCAGCACTCCCGTCGGCTTCCCTGCAAGCATCGCCTCTACCGCCAAGGTCGATGCGGTGGTGATCACGCCGCGAACCGAGGACAGTGATTCGGCAAGAGGCCTTCCATCGACTTCCACACCCAGATCCGCCGCGAGCTCACCAGCGATACGCCATCGCACGGGCACACCGCGCCGCGCCAAGGCAGTTCGAATCGAGTCCAGCGACTTCAAGAGCCGCACGCGACCGCCAAACGTAAAGGACGGGGTATTCGCGGTGGCAATCATCAACCCGCGTGGCGTCGCACACGCCTGGGATTGGCGCACGCAGGCCGTGAATGCCTCCAGACGCGGCAACCCGGTCGCCACGGCACGATTTCCCAAGGCCCGCAGAATCGCCCGATCATGCGGCCCGGCACAGAACACCACGTCCGCTGGACAAGGCCGCAGGAACGTCGGACCGGCTCCCGTATTGAGAAACGTGTTCGCGTACTCGAGCACCCCGTCCATCAACAACACCAGCGGGGTACCCGTTCGTGCGGCTGCACGCTGCACGCCGGTCGCACGCGCCACGACGCCTTCCACATGCACGATCGCGGCACACCCAGCGGCCATTGCATCCGAGACCCGAAGTGGCGCATGAGGCTGCAGCGTCTCCAAAGCGACCTCATCGCCTTGACGCTCGAGGACGTCAGGCAGGGTCCCAAAGTGGTGGTCAAAGCCATCAGGCGCGAGCAGCATCACACGCCGCGGCGGCGTTGGACTTCGCAGATTGATCTGCCTCCTCGTCATGCTGCACTCGCTGGCCGATTGGGCGTTGCCCGCAACACTGCCAGGCGGCGACCCGCGACCGAACCGACTCCACCAAATGGATTCCCAACGCGATCGCTCTTTATCGGCCATCGGAGGCCCGGAACCCTTATGTCTGCCGCACTGCAGGGCCGATAGCACAACGAGAGACGTTCCACGGGCTGCCCGCCGCAACCCGCCCGCTTTGCCGGAGGATTCTGATGGCCGCCGTTCTTGGTCTTCGACTCGGTCCCGGTCACGATACCGGCGCCGCAGTTGTATTCGAACAGGGCGGCGAACTCCGCTGCGTCGCGCTCGCCGAGGAACGGCTATCGCGTGTGAAGCACTCCAGAGCCTTTCCGCGGCTTTCCATCGCGGCGTGCCTCGCGGAAGCGGGCCTCTCGCCACGGGATGTGAACGCGGTGGTCTTCGAGAAGACCGTCTGGCCCTACGGGGCGACATGGTGCGAACGCGTTCCCGGCGGCGAGTGGATGCACTGGTCCGATGACGACGAGCGCGACTTCTTCCGCTCGCTCGGATCGGTCCCCTGCTACTACATCAATCATCATCTCGCCCACGCCGCGACAACGTGGCACAACACCCATTGGCCGCTCGACGGCAAGCCCGCCG
>JBILLU010000185.1:0-6546 GCA_044375915.1 Phycisphaerales bacterium | reverse complement strand
GGAAGAGGTGGGGGTGGGGGTCAGCCACGCGCTGAGTTTCGTGCAGTCGAGTTGGGTGAGCTGCTTGTCGGACTCGCGTTCGCTGGTGAGTTTCACGCCGCCGTCCATGACCATCGAGTGGTCGTCGCCAGTGCCCGCCGCAAGGTTGGCGCGCGTCATCGTCATCGTGCCGTTCCAATGGAAGAGCGAGCGGGAGCGGTCGAGGCGGGACGGGTTCGCCGAGCCCGGCGACAGATCGGCAGACAGCGCGGCGGAGCGGGCGGCGGGCGTGGAGGCGCTGGCCTCGGCGGCCTGCGCGTCCTTGCCCGCGAGCACGAAGAGCTTGCCGGGCGCGGGCACGTGGACCGTGCCCTTGGCGTTGTCGGCTTCGACGCGGGTGGATTCGAGATAGAGGAGGCGTTCGAGCCCCACCCGCGCGGGCTTCTTGTCGCCTTCTTCCAAGTCGGTGATCGCGGCGGCGTAGCGGCGGGATTCGACCTTGACGACGGCGGGTTTGCTTCCGGGCGTCGCGGTGGGAGTTGCGGTCGTCCCTGTTTCGGCAGCAGAAGTTGGGGCCGCTGCGGTGGCGACGACGGAGAGAACCTCGCGGTCCTTCGCGGGAGCGTCGGCCGGTGACGGCGTGAGCAGCACGCGGACGAACGCGGCGTCGAGCTTGTCGATGGTGCGGGCGTCGGGCATCGCTTCGGCGACGGTGCGGCCGTTGGGGCTGGTGGCTTCGAGGACGCCGGTGGAGTCTTCGAAGGTCATGCTGCTGTCGGGGCCGGTCCAGCGGGCGGAGGCCAAGCGAGGCTCGCCGTCTTTGCTCTTGCCTTCGTGCTGGAAGACGCCGGGGCCGACGACTTCGAGGCGGCCGGTGGTGCCGTCGAGCCGCATGCGTTCGCCGGTGACGGCGGAGTCGCCCTTGGCGAGCACGACGACGGGGCCCGCGAGCTGGGCCTGCTGGTTGGGGACGTCGGCGATGAGTTCTTCGCTCTCCGCACGCGTGCCGTCGGCGCGGCTGAAGCGGACGGAGCCTTTGGCGTGGGCGATCGTGACGCCCAAGTTCGCGTCGGGGGTTGCGTCGGTGCTGAGGGCGGCGTCGAGGGCGTCGGCGTGGAGCGTGGAGCCCTTCGAAGACGCGACGACGTTGCCGCGGGCGATGAGGCCCTGGGCGACGGCTTCGTTGGACTTGGAGCCGGAGAGAGGAGGCGAGAAACGCACCTCGACGCGATCGGCGGCGAGCGTGCCGCCCTTGCTGTCACCGCCCTTGGCACGGCCGGTGAGGGTGACGACACTGAGCGTGGGCTGCTCCGCTCCCGGGGCCTGCAGGAATGAGGCTTCGACGGCGTCGGCGTTGATGGACGCCCCGCCGCCGGTGGCGGTGACGGTGCCCTTGAAGGAGGCGAACTCGAGCGACGAAGGATCGCCGGTGGGGGTGCTGCCGGGGCGATTGTCCGGCACGAAGCGGAGCAACGCCGAGTCTTTCCAGGCGATCGTGCGGGATGCGGACGACGCGCCGGAGGCGGGGCGCGGCGACTCGTCTCGCGCGGGGAGTCGGGTGGGGAGCGGGGTGGCGGTCTCGCTGTCGGTGTTCTCCATCTGGCCCGCGCCGGTGAAGGTGGCGATGCCGGTGGCGAGGTTCATCGACGCGGCGGAGGCGAGCACGCGGCCGCGGGCTTTGGCGGTGAGGACGGAGCCGAGGGCGGTGTCGCTGAAGACGCGGGCCTCGCGGCGGGTGTCGAGATAGGAAATCGTGTCGCCGCTGGCGGAGAGCTCGGCTTTGGCGTCCACGACGCGGGCGGGCGTGTTGGCGTTGCCGTAGAAGACGGCGGCGAGATCGTTGTTGACGAGCACTTCGGGGGTGGAAGCCGACGCGATCGGGCGCAGCTCGAGGCGGCCGAGCCAGGTGATGGTGACGGGGGAGTCGGAGGAGGCCAGTGGGGCAGTGGGGGAGTGGGGCAGTGGGGCAGGTGAAGAAGGGGACTGGAAGGCGACCGTGGTGATGGCGGCGCTGGTGCTTGCGGGGCGGGTGCGGGGACTCGCATCTTGTGGCGTCGCGCGGGTGTTGCTTGCCACTGCGGAAGAGCCGGACTGTCTGGTGTAGATCTCGCCCGCGGCGGCGTCGATGGTGCGGGCGGCTTGGATGACGCGGACGGCGTCTTCGACTCGGATGCGGTAGAGCTGCTCGCGAGCGGTCGCGGGTGTTGCAGATGGTGCGGCGTTGCCGGAGGCCGTGTTCGGCGTGCTCGGAGCCGTGGTCGCCCCGTTGGAGCGAGCGGAGGGTGACGCCGCGGATGGCGCGCCGCTGTCGCGGGACGCAAAGAGCGAAGGCGGCGTGCGGGCGGCTTTGGGATCGATGCGGAGGTACTCGCTCTGCTCGGCGGTCAAGAGCTCGATGCGCTGCTCGGGGTCGTTGAAGAGGATTCGGAGGCTGCTGCCGGCGTAGGCGATGCCGCTGCCGTCGATGGTGATGCGGCCGGGGACTTGGAGCTCGCCGATCGCGCCGTCGAAGGCGATGGTGTCGGTGCGGGCGACGAGCAGCGGCGTTTCCTTGTCGGGATCGATTGCGCGTCCCGCGGGGCCGGGGAAGAGGCGGACGATGACGTTGCCCTTGAACTCGCCGCGTTCGGGGAGCTGCTGGCGGTTGGGGAGGAAGAGGTCGCCCTTGTCGGCGCGGATGTGGACGACGCGGCCGTCGCGGGGATAGACCCAGCCCGAGGGGGACTCGACGGCGTACCGCTTCGCAGCCAGCGGCTGGACGGAGGGGAGTTTCAGTTCCGCGGCGAGGCGGCCGGGGTTGTCGCGATCGACGAGCTGGAGGGTGATGCCGCTGCCGGAGAGATCGTCGTCGGCCTTGGGGGCGGCGCCGACGTTGGGGTCGGTGGGCTTGGCGACCGGCTTGGCCTGCGGAGCGGACGAAGAGATGTACCACAGACCCGCGATGGTCACCACAGCGACCAGGAAGGCGACGAAGAGACCGACGCCTCGGGTGCTGCCGGTGCGCACCGCGGCGGGCGTGGTGGTGTGACGATGTCGAGGCGGCGTGCCGTGGTTCATGAAGAAAGAGCCTTAGTCCTGGACCAGCCGCATCGTAATGAGGTCCTGCACGTCGAGGACGCCGACGGGCTCGCCCGCGGCGTTGACGACCGGAATCTCGTCGGCCCGGTGCTCGCGCACGAGCTTGACGGCGTCGCGGACCAGCGCGGAGTCCTGCAGGTAGCGGGGGTTCTTGGTCATCACCGCGGCGATGGGGTTGTGCAGTTCGGCGGGGTCGCGAAGGATCAGGCGGCGGAGGTCGGCGTCGGTGAAGATGCCGCTGAGGCGGCCGGTCTTGGCGTCGCAGAGGATGATCGCGCCGGGGCGGCGGCCCCACTTGGCGGCCTCTTCGAGTGCGGCGGCGACGGAGCGGTCGTCGGTGATGCGGGGGAGGTCCTTGCCGAGCTTGAAGCGGAGGACTTCGGTGATGGGGCGCAGCAGGTCGCCCAGCGTGCCGCCGGGGTGGCGGCGCTTGAAGTCGGCGTCGGTGAAGTCGCGGGCCTTGGCGGCGACGATGGCGAGGGCGTCGCCGAGGGCCATGGTCGCGGTGGTCGAAGAAGTTGGAGCGGCGAAGTCGGGCTCGCCGGCTTCGTGTTCGAGGTTGAGGCCGAGCGCGACGGTGGCGAGGGCTTCGAGGCTGGAGGCCTTGGCCGCGCCCTGGGCGACGGTGCGGGCGGTGATGCTGATGATGGGCAGGCCGTCCTGGCGGAGGATGGAGGCGACGTTCACGACCTCGGTGGTCTCGCCGCTGGCGGAGATGCAGACGACGGTGTCGGTCTTGCGGAAGCGGCCGAGGTCGCCGTGGGCGGCTTCGGAGGGATGCACGCTGTGACTGGGGATGCCCAGCGACGCGAGGGTGGCGCTGATCTTGGAGCCGACGAGCCCGGACTTGCCTAAACCGGTGACGAGCACCGTGCCGCCGGATTCGGCGCAGGCGACGATGAGGCGGCAGGCTTCTTTAAAGGCATCGCCGAGGGAGTCGGCAAGGGTGACGAGAGCCTGGGCTTCGGCCCGGAGGATCTTCTTCGCGAGCGCGGGGGCGTCCTTGGGGAGCGTGACGCGGGGTTTGCCGGCGGGACGCGAGGCCGGTTTGGCTTCGGGGAGGATGGCCGCCGAGGGGTGAGCGGGCTTGGCGGCGTCGGCGGAAGTAGGGCCTTTCGTGCGGGACATCGCAGAAGGGTAGTGCGATGGGGGAACGAAGAGCGAGGTGCTTGAGGGCGGGATCGCGTACACTGTTCCCGCGTGCGGCGGAGTCCGGACACGCGTTGCGGAGGCATGGATGCTGACCGAAGACTATCGCGTGCGGCTGGAGGCCTTTGAGGGGCCGCTGGATCTGCTGCTCTTTCTGATCCGCAAGAACGAAGTCGATGTGAACGACATCCCGATCTCGACGATCGCGGATCAGTACATCGCGTTCCTGAACAGCCTCGACGCCGACGGCTCGCTGATCGACATCGACGTCGCGGGTGAGTTTCTGGTGATGGCGGCGACACTGATGGAAGTGAAGAGCCGCTGGCTGGCGCGGACGCCGGGCGAGGCGACGGAGACGGGCGAGGCGCCGAGCGGCGAGGACCCGCGAGCGGACCTGGTCAGGCAGCTTCTCGCGTACAAGCAGTATCGCGATGCTGCCGCGGCGCTCGAGACTCGCGGCACGCACTGGCAGGCGCGGTTCGCGGTGGGCGGGGCGGCGGAGCCGGAGATCGTTTCCACCGATGTCGATGCGATCGCGGACGAGGTCGCGGCGCTCGATGTCGAGGATTTGGAACTCACCGACCTGCTCGACGCGTTCAAGCGGATCGTCGCGACGGTGAACTTTGAGCGGCTCGGCGATCACCAAGTGGTGTACGACGACACGCCGATCGAACTGCACGCGGCGGACATCGTGGAACGGCTCAAGAGCGATGAAATCGCTTTGGGCGAGAAGCGACTGTCGTTCCGCACGCTGCTGACGGGTCGCAAGCGGAGCGAGATGATCGGGCTGTTCCTCGCGGTGCTCGACCTGGTGCGGCGTCGGATGATCGGCGTGAAGCAGGATGGCTCCGGCGAGATCGACCTGGAGCTCCGTGATCCGGATTCGAGCGAGGCGATTCCCGCGCCTGCACCCCTTGAGTGAGTACTTCCTCGCCCCCGCCTGCACGGGACCGACGCCATGCGCACGCCCGATGCACACGAGATGATGCGGCTGATGAGCGCTGAGACGGGGCTGGCTCCGTTGTCAGAGCCGGTGTATTTCGTCATGCTCGATGAGCGGCGGCAGAAGCCTTGGTTGCCGCTGTTTGAGGGGGCGGAACCGCCGCCAGCGTCGGTGTACTGGCGGCAATGGGACGGCGAGACGGCGTGGATCATCAACACGTACATCCAACTGAAGCGGCGCGGGCTAGATGTGCGGCTGTCGAAGCGATTGGTGCCGGGTGCACTGTGCGTGCTGACGTACGACGACGCGGCGCGGGCGGGGAAGGGGATGCTGTCGTGGCGGAGTTACATTCTGTGCTGCCGCATGGATCGGGCGCGGCCGTCGTACTGCGATGAGGTGATCGTGCAGAATCGCACGTCGGCGGATGGGCCGGGGGTGCATTTCGTGCCGCACTGGCCGCAGTTGTCGCTGCGGCCTCGGGATGACCGGCGGGGCGATCGTTTCGAGAACATTGTGTTTCACGGCGAGATCGAGAACATCGCGCCCGAGTTCCGCACGCCGGAGTTTGGGGCGGCGTTGGCGGCGATCGGAGTGCGGTTTGTGGTGCACCCCCTGCGTCAGAGCCGCATCGGCGACGCGGGCCGCGACTGGAGCCAGACCGACGCGGTGCTGGCGGTGCGGGGCGGCAGCGAGTACTTCCGGTCGATCAAGCCGGCGCTCAAGCTGGTGAACGCGTGGCAGGCGGGGTGCGTCGCGTTTGTCGGGCCGGAGGCGGGGTATCGCGATGAACGCAAGAGTGAACTTGATTACTTCGAGGTGAGCAACGCGTCGGAGGCGTTGGCGGCGATGCAGCGGCTGGCGCGGGAGCCGGGGCTGTATCGCGCGATGGTGGCGAATGGGCGGCGGCGGGCGCTCGAGCACACGCCCGATGCGATCGCCACGGTGTGGCGTGAGACGTTGGCGGGTGTGATCGCTGGCGGGTATGCGCGGTGGAGAGCGACGGCACCCTTGGCGCGTTGGGCAGCGGCTCCTATGACGCAGGCTCGGCGGTACTTGGGACACAAGGCCGAGCGACGCCAATTCTGGCGTTTGCTGGAGGGTCGCGGGTATCAGGCCGCCACGGCTCGATAATCGGAGCAGGTTCCGAGAACTGCGCGCGAGTCTTGCGGCTTGCGGGCCGAAATGTCGCTGCAAGGTGGAGACGGAGGAAAGATACACGCGGATGGAGAACCGATGCGTTGCCCTCTCCGATACACTGATGGGGAAGGCAAGCCAACGGTTGTACGCCGCGGGAGAGGTATCGCGGTGGCGATCGTGCAGGGGAAAGTCATGGCTTCCGAACCCGGATCTGTCAACCCGATGACGCCGCCTCCGGCGGGCGTGGCGCAGGTGACGCA
>JBILLU010000184.1:0-6551 GCA_044375915.1 Phycisphaerales bacterium | reverse complement strand
GCGATCACAGCTCAGTCTGCGAACACCGCCACGCTGGCCGAGGGCGTGCCTTGGAGCGGCGTCACGGGGATCCCAGCGAGCGTCGCGAACGCCTTCTCGCCATGGATCGGCGGCGCCAACAGCACCATCAGTTACTCCGGCGGCAACGTCGGCATCGGCACGACGCAGCCCAACGCACGGCTGGAGGTTGCTGGCGGACCGGTCGGCACCGGCTGGTTGGCGCGGTTCAGTAATCCTTCCGTTGGCAACTCCGCGTTCCGTACCACCGGCATGCGGGTGAGCGACGACGGGTTCTTTGAGGTGGCCAACAGCGTCGCCGCGGGTGCGCCGAACTTCGCACGCCTCAACGGCAACGGCGTGTGGTCCGCGGTCTCCGACGCACGGCTCAAGGCCGACGTCACGCCCGACGATCCTGGCGAGATGCTCGCTGCGGCACTCAAGCTGCGTCCGGTGCACTTTGTCTGGAAGAAGTCGGGTGCCGCGGACTCGGGCCTGCTCGCGCAGGAGGTTCGTGAAGTGCTGCCGGACCTCGTAACCGGCGACGAATCCGTCGGCGTCCTGACCGTGGACTACAGCAAGGTCGGCGTGGTCGCGGTCGGGGCGGTGCAGGCGCAGCAGGCGGAGATCGGGCGGCTGCGCGAGCGAGTGGCCAAGAGCGAGGCGGAGAACGCGGAGTTGAAGGCTCGGCTGGAGCGGCTGGAGTCGCGGCTCAAGTAACGTGAAATCGCGGTGGCGGTGAGGGTCGCCGCTGGAGAGTTCCGCAGGGTTGCGGAGAGCATGTCGCTGCCTTTGAGGAGTACCGCCATGAAGTCATTCACCACTGGTCTTGCGTTCGGCCCGAAGGCTGGTCTCACAACTCGCCTTGCCGCTCGCGCGGTTCGGGTTGTCTGCATGTCCGCCGTGCTGGGGATGTCCCTGGTGTGCGGCTCGGCGCTCGCTCAGACGCCGACGTATCAGGGCGTGCTCCAGAGCGCCGGGGCGGCGGCGAACGGGACGTTTGACTTCCGGCTGTCGCTCTTTGCGGCGGCGAGCGGCGGGAGCGCGCTGTAGGTCGTGACCCACGCGGGGGTGCCGGTGGCGGGCGGCGTTTTTACGGTGCCGCTGAACTTTGATCCGGGCCTCTTCTCGACAGCCGCCCCGCAGTACCTTGGCATCGAGGTCCGCCCCGCGGGAACGACGGCGTACACGACGCTCGGGCCGCGGCAGGCGATCGGGGCTGCTCCTGTGGCGCTCAGCGTGCCGGGGTTGTTGCGGGTGCCGGTGGTGACGCAGGATCAGACCATCGCGTCCGACGCGACCTTGACATCTGGGCTCTCCGGCTTGGTGTGGCAGTCATTCACCTGCACGGTCGAGGGAACGCTCCGCTCGGTCACACTGAAACTCAACAACGAGTTATCCTCGTCGGAGCGAAGCATCACCGCGACCCTGTTTCGGGGCGAGGGAACGGGCGGCACACAGGTCGGGAGCACCGTGGTCTCGGTGCCCGGGTCCGGCAGCGCGCCAAGATTGGTGACCTTCACGTTCTCGCCCGGCGTGACGGTCGCCGCCGGAGACAAGTTGACCGTTCGGCTCAGCAACGACCCCTTCGTCAACTGGTACATCTCGGAGACTGACGTCTACGCGGGCGGGCGATCGAGCACTTCGGGCACACGCGACTTTGCGTTGTCGTCCTCGGTGGAGATCGCTGGCACGGTGCCGTCGATCAGCGTGCCGTCCGGGCTGACGACGGGCACCCTGGGCGTTGGGGGCGTCGCGACCTTCGACGGTCCGGCGAGCTTTGGCGCCGACGCCGACTTCAGCGGTGCCGTCGCCATAGGCGGCAACACAGCGGTCGATGGGCGGTTGAGCGTTGGTCCTTACCAGGGCGGCACGGCCGTCAGCGCGGTGAAGAACTACTCCAAGCAACTGACGCTGGGCGGCGCGTACGACACGCCGCCGAACTCCGGCAACTCCGTGAAGCTGCTCGTCGCCGACTACGACAACGACGCGGGGTCCAACATCTATCCGATCTACGTTGAGGACGAGAACAACACCGTCGACTTCTTCGTCCGCAAGCAGGGCAACGCCAGCGGAGGCGTCACCAGCGGGTACCTCAACGGGAACCTCGGACTGGGCGAGTCGACTCCCGACGCTCGGCTCCATGTCAGCACTGGGTCGCTCTCCAGTACCGGCTTCCAGGCGCTCTTCACCAACACCTCGGTCGCCAACAGCAACTTCAACACGACTGGGATGCGGGTGACCAACGACGGGTTCTTTGAGATCACCAACAACGCCAACCTTGGACCGAATGCGGTGCTTGCGCGGCTGAACGGTACCGGCACGTGGACGTCCACCTCCGACCGCCGCATGAAGTCGGAAATCAAGACCGAGACGCCGTCGACTCTGCTCGACGCCGCCCTGCGGCTGCGCCCCGTCACGTACTACTTCAATGCCGAAAAGGACCAGAACCGCTTGCCCAAGCACCCACACCTGGGCCTGATCGCTCAGGAGGTGCAGGAAGTCCTGCCCGGACTGGTCGCGTCCGGCAGCGAGATGCTCACGCTCGATTACTCCAGTCTCGGCGTCGTTGCGATTGGCGCCGTGCAGGAACAGCAGAAGCAGATCGACCGGCTCGAAGACGAAAACCGCACGCTCCGAGAGCGGCTCGAGCGCCTCGAGGCGGCGCTCCGCGAGGGCGCGGCCAAGCGATGATCGAAGTGAACGGCGTGTTCGGAGTGATTCCCCAGACTCATCAACGCCGACCCGCACGTGCGGCGAGGCTTCTCAGACTCACAGGAGCGTGTGCGATGCGGACTCTTACTCGTTGGACTCAGGTGCTTGCGGCGGCAGCGGTTCTCAGTGTGGCCGGCACGGCGTCGGCGCAGTTCCAGCCCACGGTGCAGGGGCAGCTCCGCTCCGACGCGGGCGAGCTGTTCACCGGCACGGTGGATCTGCGACTGTCGCTGCACACCTCCGCGACCGGCACCACGCCGTTGCAGCAGTTCGTGCAGAACGGCGTGGCGGTCTCAGGCGGCGTCTTCTCCGTGAAGCTGCCGTTTGATTCGCTGAAGTACAACAACACGAGCGGGCTCTTTGTCGGGATCGAGGTCAAGAACCCGTCGAACGCGTGGGTCGAACTCACGCCGCGGCAGGCGCTGGGGGCGGCGCCGGTGGCGCTGACGCTCCCGGGGCTGATCATCAGCTCGGGCGAGGTGGTGGATGTGAACATCTCGGCTTCAGGCGGCACCTACTCAGTCGTACGGCAAGGCGCTTGGCAGTCCCTCACTTGCACAACGAGCGGCGAGCTGCGGGCGGTAGCGCCGGCGCTGCTGAATGTCGGCAACGGCCTGGTGACCGGGACTCTCAACATCCGCCCCGGTGCGGGCATGACCAATCCGCCCCTCGTGACGACAACGTTTACGATCCAGCCCAACTCGAGCGTCGGGCAGATCACGCTGCCGACCGCGGTGGCATTCAGCCCCGGCGATGTCTACACCGTTGAGGTGCAGCCGTACCCAAACGACGATCTGCGATGGATCAGCTCGTTCGGCGATGTGTATCCCGGCGGCGGATCGGGAGTGTCATCTCCGCCGATCTCCGACGCGACCGACAATTACATCGCGACCATCTTCACCTCCCTGACCGCACCTCGAACCTACGCCTTCGGCGGCGATCTGCGGTCGTGGAACTTCACCACCGAGGGCACGGCGTACATGGGCATCGCGGACGCTGGCGCACTCGTCACCAACGAGGCCACGGTGAGCGGCGCGCTGACCGCCGGGAGCGCCGTTGTGAACGGCCCGCTCACCGCCAACGACGCCAACGTGAGCGGTCAGGTCGGCGTCGGCACCACGCAGCCGACGGCCCAGTTGCAGGTGCGTGCTCCGAGCGTGCCCAATGGGTTCCAGGTCCACGTCACCAACGACGCGGTGCCCAACGCGTCCTTCCGCACCACCGGCATGCGGGTCAGCGATGCGGGGTTCTTCGAGGTCTCGAACACGATCGCGGGCCCGAACTTTGCTCGGCTGTCAGGCACCGGCGCGTGGTCCGCCGTCTCCGACGCGCGCCTGAAGTCCGACGTCTCCCCCGCCGAGGGTTTGCTCGACGCCGCCCTGAAGCTCCGCCCGGTGACCTTCCGCTGGAACGCAGACGGCACCAAGGACACTGGCCTGATCGCTCAGGAAGTCCGGGCCGTTCTGCCGTCGTTCGTCGTTGGCGATGAGTCTCGCGAGATGCTGACGGTGGACTACCCGCATCTGTCCGTCGTCGCCATCGGCGCGGTGCAGGAGCTCGAGTCCAAGGTTGCCACGCTGGAGCGGGAGAACCGCCGTCTGCAGGAGCAGGTCACCCAGATCCATGCGGCGCTGCAGGACATGCAGCGGCAGAAGCAGTTGAAGTAGGTGAGGGTCCGGGGGGCTGGTTGAGGCGTTCGTTGCATGCGACCCGTTCGCATTCTCTGGAGTTCACGACATGGCGCTCAAACGATCTGCATTGGTTTCGCAGTTTCTGGTCGCGGCCGCTCTGGCGGCGTGCATCGCGGGGGACGCGCGGTCCCAGACGTCCACTTCCGTGCAGGGCGTGCTCCGATCCGAGAGCGGGCAGCCGGTGAGCGGGTCGAACGTGCTTCGGTTCTCGCTCTATTCGTCGCCCACCGGCGGCACGCCTTTGCAGGAGACCCAGCAGGCCGTGGATGTGTCGCAGGGGGTGTTCACGGCGTCGCCCGGCTTTGATCCCCAGCTCTTTGGCGTTACCGAGGAACGCTGGCTGGAGTTTGCTGTGCAGACAGGGCCCGGCGTGTTCCAGATTCTGACCCCTCGGCAGCGCATCGGTGCCGCACCGTTGGCGCTGACCATCCCCGGGTTGCAGGTGAAGTCCAACCTCGCGGAAGATCAGACGGTGGAGGTCTCGGGCCCGTTCTTGTTCCCGGCGCTGAACGACGGCATTCGCTGGCAGTCCTTCACCACGGGCGGCGTCGGCGAGATCCGCGCGGTGGAGGCTTCCCTGCAGAACACAACCAACGCCGGCGCGACCATCACCGCCACGCTGTATCGCGGGCTCGGTGTCAACGGAACCCCCGTCGCCGTCACAACCGCATTACTCCCGGCCTTGACAGGACAGTCGCTGCGGCTCACGTTCCCGGTGGCGGTCACGGCCGCGGCCGAGGAGGTGTTCACGGTCCAGTTGAGCTCGCCCGCTCCGATCCTCTGGTTCGTGCAGCGAAACAGCAGCTATTCCCGCGGCGAGTCGAACTTCGAACCCAACGCCGACTTTTTGATCGCGACCTATCTCTCCAATCGTGCCGCCGGCTCCGAGTTCTCGTTCAACGGATCGGTCAAGGCCACGACGGTCCGCGGCACCAACGCGTTCATCAACCAGCTCGTTCAGGCCTCGACCCTGAACGCGACCAACGCGAGCATCACCGATACTTTGACCGCCGGCACCGTGAGCGCCGGCACCATCAGCGCCGACAGCATCACCGCCAACACCTTCAACGTTCCCACGCTCACCAGCAGCTTCTTCGCGGGCCAATCGATGGCCCTGACCACCAACGCCGGCATCGGCCTGACGAACCCCAGCCCCGATGTCCGTCTGGAGATCAGCAAGCAAAGCGTCGGCAGCGGCTGGCACATGTACGTCTCCAACCCCGGAGCACCCACGCAGTTCAATCGAACGGGTATGCGGGTCAGCGACGCCGGGTTCTTCGAGGTCTCGAACACGATCGCGGGCCCCAACTTTGCTCGGCTTTCAGGCACCGGTGCCTGGTCCGCCGTCTCCGACGCGCGGCTCAAGTCCGACGTCTCCTCCGCCGACGGCCTGCTCGACGCGGCCCTGAAGCTCCGTCCGGTGAACTTCCGCTGGATCGCCGACGGGAAGCGCGACATGTGGTTCATCGCCCAGGATGTCAAAGGCGTGCTGCCCGGCCTCGTGGTTGGTGATGAGAAGAAAGACATGCTGACGGTTGACTACGCGCACCTGTCGGTTGTGGCGATCGGCGCGCTGCAGGAGATGCACCGCGAGTTGAAGGCCGAGAACGAGGCGCTGCGGGCCGAGCTGCTCAACCAGACGGCCCGGCGCAGCGAAGATGCGGGCGAGAAGCAGCGCGAGATCGACGCCCTCAAGGCCCGTCTCGAGCGGCTCGAGTCCATGGTGGTGTCCAAAGGCCCCGCGATCAAGTGATCGACTCACAGGAAAAGGAATCATCCATGCGTTGCACTCACATGCTTGCCGCGGCTCTTGGCTCGATCGCGATCGTCCACGCGGCGCTCGCCGGCTTCACGCTCGGACCTACCGTGGTCGCCAGCGGCGGCGGCCCGATCGCGGGCGGCGGCTTCCGGGCCACGATCACGATTGGTCAGACCTCCGCCTCCGCGCCGCAGTACGCGATCGGCGGCGGATACAAGGTCGCCACCGGCTTCTGGGCCGCGGTGAAGGGCTGCCCCGCCGACCTCAACAGCGACGGCTTCGTCGACGACAGCGATTTCGTGCTCTTTGCGAATGCGTACAACCTGCTGGTCTGCGAAGACCCGGCGATGCCCGTGGGCTGTCCGGCGGACCTCACCGCCGACACGTTC
>JBILLU010000183.1:0-6592 GCA_044375915.1 Phycisphaerales bacterium | reverse complement strand
CGCTGGGTTTCTCGCCGACACCGATGCGCACCCGCGGATACACGCCGCTGCCCAGATTCGAATCGATGCTGGACAGCCCGTTGTGCCCGCCGCTGCCCCCGGCGTCGCGGATGCGCACCGCGCCGACAGGGAGATAGAAGTCGTCCACGAGAACCAGGAGGTCCGTCGAGGGCTGGAGCTTGAAGAAGCGGATCGCTTCTCCAACCGCCTGCCCGGACAGATTCATGTACGTGGTCGGCTTCATGAGCACGCAGCGCTCGGTCCCTTGTGGCCCCTTCAGCTCCGCATCGATCGTCACCGCCTTGAACCGCGCCTTGGGGATCGCGCCCTTGGCGTGCGTCTCGGCAAGCCGGTCGATCACCATGAACCCGGCGTTGTGCCGAGTCCTGGTGTATTCCGAGCCGGGGTTGCCGAGACCGACGATGAGTTTCATGGGAGGAACCGGAGGCATCAGGGATCGGGCATCGGGCATCAGGAAGACATCTGGCACGCGGGTTTCCCCGGATGCCCGATGCCTGATGCCCAATGCCCTCGTCATCACTTCTTCGCCGCACCTCCCGCGGGCTTGGCAGCAGCAGCGCCGGCGGCGGGCTTCGCGCCAGCAGCGGGCTTCGCGCCAGCAGCAGGCTTGGCGCCAGCGGCGTCGTCGCCCTCGCCAGGCTTCTTGGCAGTGAGGACCTCGGGCTCGGCCGCGCCACCCGCAGCGGCGGTCGCTTCGCCGACGACGATCTCGGCCTGGATCACGATCTGGGCCAGGATCGAGTGCGGGTCGGTGACCATCTTCATGTTCGCCGACGGCAGCTTGAGCTGGGCCGCGGTGATCTGCTGATCAACGTCGAGGTCGGCGATGTTCAGCTCGATGAACTCGGGCAGCTCGGTCACCACGCACTCGATGACCACTTCGTTGGTCGGGTGCATGAGAATCGCGCCGGCGGTCTTCAGACCCTTCGCCTCGCCGATGAGGTGGATCGAGACGCGAGTGCGGATGCGTTCATTGAGATCAACGCGGGCAAAGTCGGCGTGGACGATGTTGGTGCCGAGGTAGTCAAACTGCAGATCCTTGAGCAGAACGACCTGGCCCTCGTCCTTGTTCTTCGCGCCCGGGAAGTCGAGGCGGAAGATCTTCTCGCCCTTGTTGATGTGGCTGACAGCTTCCTTCATGTCGAGCGTGATCGACACGGGATCCTGCTTGTGGCCGTACACGACGGCGGGCAGCATGCCCTGCGCGCGAGCGCGGTTGCAGAAACGCGAGCCGGTGTGCTCGCGGGTTTTGGCCTGGAGAAGCGGAGTCTTCTGAAGCATGAGTCAATTCCTTTCTATCTGGTCCATGAAACGCTTTAGTTGCTATGGAAGTGGGCCGTTCGCTAACGCTTGGTGCCGGCGCCCTTGTTGAACAGCGCCGAGACCGACTGGTTGTTGTGGATGCGGCCGATCGCCTCACCCAGGAGCTTGCCCACGCAGAGCTCCACCAGCTTGTGCTTGATCGGGGCGACACGATCGCCCAGAGGAATGGTGTTCGTCACGACCACCTTGGTGATCGCGTCCTTCGCGAGACGCTCGAGGGCCGGACCGACGAGCACGCCGTGCGTGGCCGCCGCGATGACCTGCTTGGCACCTCGCTCCATGACGAGCTTCGCCGCCTCGACCACCGTTCCGCCCGTCGAGATCATGTCATCGAACATCAGCACCGTCTTGCCATCGACGCTTCCGATGAGGTTGCCGGTCGTGACCGTCGAGCCGCTCAGGCGACGCTTGTTGATGATCGCCAATTCACCGCCGAGCAGGTTGGCCATGCCCTCAGCGACCTTCACGTTGCCGACATCGGGGCTCACGAGGCAGAGATCGCCCAGTTCCTTCCGAATGCTCTGGAAGTATTCCACGAACACGGGCGTCGCCGACAGGTGATCCACCGGCAGGTCGAAGAAGCCCTGGATCTGAGCGGCGTGCAGGTCGATCGCCAGCACGCGGTCCGCACCCGCCGCGGTGATGATGTTCGCCACCAGCTTCGCCGTGATCGGCACTCGGCCCTCGTCCTTGCGGTCCTGGCGGGCGTATCCAAAGTACGGCATCACCACCGTCACGCGGTGCGCACTCGCCCGCTTCAAGCAATCGATGAACGTCAACAACTCCATGATGTTGTCATTCACGGGCTGACAGGTGGAGAGGATCACGAACACGTCGCGGCCGCGGACGTCTTCCTCGACCTTGACGATGATCTCCCCGTCGGGGAACTCGATGGTGCTCGAGTGGCCCAAACCGATCTTGAGATGCGAGCAGACCCTCTCGGCGAGATGGTGGGCGCTTCGACCGGCGAAGATTCGCAGGTCACCGTTCAGCGTAAGCTTCGTGCCCGCCTGCAGCGCAGACTGGCCGCTGGGCAGATTGCCCGTCGTCCCCGCGTTCGCAGCAGCCGTACCAGAAGTTGAACCCGAACTGGAACCCGAGATCGTCGCGGTCATCGGTGGCCTCCTGCCGGGACCTGCACCGCGGGGCGCGACCGATAGATCGCGTCCACCTTGGCGAGGTCTTCGAGGGTGTTGATCGAGAGCACATCCTCCGGCGGCACGGCCTCGATCACCTCGACGGTCTTCTTCTCGTCGAGCAAGAGGCTCAGCGTGTCCGTCAGGTAGTACTCGCCGCTGACCGGGTTCTTCTGCACCTTCTTGAGCGACGCGAACAGGTCGCGGGTATTGAAGCAGTAGTAGGAAGGATTCACTTCCTTGATCGCGAGCTGCTCGGGCGAGCAGTTCTTCTGTTCGACGATGGCCTTGAACTTCCCGTCGGAGCCGCGATAGATGCGGCCGTAACCGGTCGCATCATCGAGCACCGCGGTGGCGAGCGTCGCGCTGGCCTTGTGATCGCGGTGGCGCTTCAGGACCTTCTCAAGGGTGACCGGACGGATGAGCGGGCCGTCGCCGCAGAGGACGAGGGTGTCGCCAGCGAAGTTCGATTGCTCGAATGCCGCCGCACAGCACTGCACCGCGTGCCCGGTGCCGAGCTGCTGATCCTGCACCGCGTATTCGATGTTGTATTTGCCTTCGTAGCCCTGGAGCGCCGAGCGAACATCTTCCTGCTTGTAGCCGACGATCACGACGATGCGCGAACAGCCGACCGCGAGGCAGGCATCGACCACCGCGCACACCATCGGACGCCCGCCGATCGGGTGGACCACCTTCGGCAGGTCGCTCTTCATGCGCGTGCCCTTGCCGGCGGCGAGGATGATGGCGGAAGGCGAGTTGGTTGCGGGCATGGTTGACATCAGTGAGAGCGGGAAGAGGTGAGGGCTGAGGGGTGAGAGAGAAGGCTGGGGAACGAGGCACTCACACCTCATCCCTCACCCCTTCCCACCCAAAGGGAAACTGGGCGACCAGGATTCGAACCTGGACAAACAGAACCAAAATCTGCTGTGCTACCGTTACACCATCGCCCAGTGAAAATCAGAACGGAACGTGCAAGACACCCGCAGGCGGCGTCGATCCGTCAGATGGTGCGTGCCGGGAAGATCTCCCGTCGGCGGTCTGCCAAGACCAGCGTACCGAGTTGGCTGCAAAGACTCCTTGCGTTCCCCGAGGTGCTTTGGATGCACGCACTCGGTGGGTTCACCAACGGACAGACCATTCGCGGTCTCGTCCCTGGCGACACACTCGCAAGGTCAGAAGGCCGCGGCACAGGTGCTCGCCGTGTGATCCGCCGGAAACCCGGTCAGACCAAGCACTTCGAGCGGGAGCCGGACGATCCATCAGCCGCGATGGGAACGCCCGAGCCACGCCTCAGCCTTGGCAGGGCCCAAAGGCCCCGCTGGCGTCCGTCGTGGACGGCTCCGAAGGGCGGAAGTATAGGAAGTCCACCCGGGCAGATTCCAGTTGCCGATCCTCACCCCTCACCCCTCACCCCTCACCCCCCACCCCCCACCCCTTCCCGATTCCTCTTCCAGTACGTCGCCGAGTCCAGCACTTCCTCCACCTCAAAGTCCACCAGGTCGCTCCACGCCGCGACCCACTGATCCAAGAGCGCCCGCGTCGGCGATTCCATGATCTGGAAGCACCGCGACCCATCCAGCGGCAACCAACTAGCGTGATACACCACCCCCTCGGGCATCAGCCGCCCCTTGGTGCGGAACCGCTCCGCCATCGCGTCCTGCCGGCCGGGTTTGAAGCGTTCGATGACCATGAAAAGCATCGGCGGCCTACGAGACTCGATAGTGCCGGGTTCACCCTGTCCCCTGCCCCACTCCCCCACTGCTCCACTGCTCCACTCCCCCACTCCCCAACAACACCACCGCCCCACGTTCTCTGTGGGGCGGTGGCTTCAGTTTCAAGCGAGTTGCGTTGCTCCGACTCCCGCTTACGCCGCACGACGCTTCTTCATCGCCGCACGAGCCTCGGCGCGGGCCTGGATGGCACGCACCTGTTCCTGCTGCTCGCGCTCGCGGCGGAGGGACAGGAACTGCTCGGGGTTGATGAGCAGCGAGACCAGCTCCAAAGGCGAGCCGGCGTGCATGCGGGCGCCGATCTCGTCGGCCAGGCCCTCGGCACGGTTGAAGACGCCGCCGCCGACCGCGATCTGGGTCTTCTGGCAGGCGTTGATTTCCTTGAGCTGATCGACCAGCGAGCGCACGCCCGGCAGGTCGCTCGCGGCGGAGCAGAACATGACCAGGTAGCTCGGCTGGTTCTCCTGAACGTGGGCGAGCACCTCGTCGGCCGGGATGCCGCCGCCGCCGAAGGTCACCTGGAAGCCCGCGGCCTCGAGCATGTCGACCGCGATCTGGGCGCCGAGCTCTTCACCTTCCGCATTACCGCAGCATGCAAAGACGGTCTTGCCGTTGAACGCCTGCCGGGGCAGACGTGCGGCGGTCTGATCGATAAGCACGCGCAGAAGGCGGGTCGAGAAGTGATAACCGATGCGGGTGAGCTGATCGGCGCGGTGCATGCGATCGATGAGCTCGTGGGTGGGCCAGAAGAGGTTGGTGAGCACGCGGGCCGGACCGGCGCCGCCGTCGACCGACTCCTCGACGATGCGGCGGGCCGCGGGGCGGTCGCCGTTGACGAGTGCTTCGAAGAGACGTTCGACAAGAATTTCCTGAGCCATTTCGGTTGATCTCCGCCAGAGGGAGTTGCGGGGAGGGGGAAGGGTGGGGTCCGCAACTCTCAAGCCCGCCGCGGTCGGTCCCGACCAGCCGGCGGTAGTTTTCGAAGACCCGCTGATCCTCGGCGGGCGGACGAGGCTCCTCGTCCGGTGCTTGGTGATCGGGAGCGTCCGCCGCGAAGCGTGAAGTTTGCAGTCCTCGGCAGGAAACGGGCGCAGAAGGCGATATGTCCGATAATAACCGTATCCTGTGCCAGCAAGGACGAATACTCGGATTCTGAAAGGTACGTCCTATAATAACTATGCCCGCGCCCCGACACCCCCTCCCCCTGAAATCGCCCCGGACAATCCGCCCATTTGACCCAGTTTCACAGCCTTTGGCGCAACAAAAGACCCGTCGCGGCGGCGTCCGCCCCTTGGGAAAAGGGCTTCTCGCCACCGCGACGGGGTACGGAGATCCTGATCTGCACCCAAACCCGCGTCAGCGCTCGATCGGCACGCCGATCACGCTGCCGTACTCGGTCCACGAGCCGTCGTAGTTCCGAACGTGCGGCAGGCCCAGCAGGTACTTGAGCACAAACCACGTGTGGCTGCTGCGCTCGCCGATGCGGCAGTACGCAATCGTCGGCTTCTCCGGATTCACCTTCGCCTCCTCTAAATAGAGGCGCTTCAACTCGATGGCCGACTTGAACGTGCCGTCGGCGTTGACGGCCTTGGCCCAGGGCACGCTCGCGGCGCCGGGCACGTGACCCGCGCGCTGCGCCGTCTCGGTCATGCCCGGCGGGGCGATCACCTTGCCGGTGAACTCGTCGGTGCTGCGAACATCGACAAGGTTGGCCTTGCGAAAGCCTGGCTCGCCGCGAGCGACCTCGATGACGTCGGTGAGTCGTGCACGCAGACTCTCGTTCACGCCGACGACGCGGTAGCGGGTGTGCTGGACGTTCGGGCGCTCGGGCGTCAGCGGCAGGCTCTCTCCGGCGAGCCACTTGACGCGCCCGCCGTTGAGCAGGCGAACGTCCTCGTGCCCGTAGTGCTTAAAGAGCCAGAAGGCGTACGCGGCAAACCAGTTGTTGTTGTCGCCGTAGAGGACGACGGTGTCGTGGTTGGCGATGCCCTTGCGGCTCAGGAGTTCCTCGAACTGGTCACGCCCGATGATGTCGCGGCGGACCTGATCCTGCAACTCGGTCTGCCAGTTGAGCGCGACGGCACGCGGAATGTGCCCCACGTCGTACGCCTTGGTGTCGACATCGACCTCGACGAACTTGACGCTGGGGTTGGTCAGATTGGCCTTAGCCCAGGCGACGTCGACGAGGACTTCGGGATGGGCGTAGGTGCCGACGGAACTGTTGCTGATGGACGCAGCGGCCGCCGCACTGTGAATCGTGCTGCCGGCGGGCGCGGATGAAATCGTGGACATGCGATGCTCCTTCGTGAATGAATCGTGATCTCGGAACGCGCCGTGCTATAACCGGCGATAGCAACGCCCGGGGTGGGGGATAAGTACCAA
>JBILLU010000182.1:0-6593 GCA_044375915.1 Phycisphaerales bacterium | reverse complement strand
ACCGACCACGGGCGCCAAGCCCGGCTCGAGCGTGTCCAATCGCCGCGGGAATCCCTCCGAGCGTCGCCCACTGGTTAACCTCATTCGAGTTGCTATCTTGATGTGATGAGTTGGTGCCGCTCATTCCGCTGCATGCACCCGCCCATTGCGGCGGCGCTCTGTCTCACGCTTGTGGCCAGCGTCGCACAACCCGCCCCACCACGACCTCCCGCGCCGTTTGCCGACGTCGTTCGGAAGCACTTTCAAACCTGGGACACCGACGCCAGCGGCACGCTTTCGCGGAGCGAGGTGGAAGCCGTGAGCGAAGACCCGGACCGGCTCGGCGACGAAGCCGCCGCACTCGGCGCGGTGCGGCTGGTGTATCGCACGATTCAGGTCGATCCACCCTCGCTCGCGGTGCTCGTCGGCGAGGTCCCCTCCATCATCGAGTGGGAGAAGGCCTTTGCCCAGGCTCGCGCCCGCGTCGAGAACCTGCGGCCGCAGATGTGGATCGGACCGCTGCCCTCGCTCGATCAGATCCGTATGGGAGAGTTCGGCAACAGCGCCTTCGTGGCCCTCGCCGCGGGCCTGGCCCACGAGAACCCGACGCAGATGAAGGTCAACTTCGTCGCCCGGGGGCAGGGCGTGTATCTGGTGATGCTGCCCGATCAGCAGCTTCAGGTTCCGCCGCTGACCACCGCGCAGATCGCCGGCTCATCGACGCTCGGCAACGAGGGCCTGTGGATGGCAGTCCTCGAGAAGGCCGTCGAAATCGCCTGCAAGAAGGCCGGCGCGACCATCGTCGGCGACGGCACCACGGGTTCGTGCGCCGACGCCGCTCGCGAATTGTTCAAGGTGTACTTCAACCCGAACTTCGAGACGAGCATTCTCGCCTCGACCAAGGGGAAAGACATGAAGCCCCACACCAGCGAGAAGATCTCCGACAAGGATCAGTTCATCTGGCAGACCCTCCGCTACGCCAAGGCACAGAACGCACCGGCGATCGCGATGACCTACGCCGACAACGCGGTGCCGGGGCTGACGTCCGTCTCCTGGGTCGTGGCCATCTCGCAAGAAACATCCAAGTACACCGCCCGCTTCTGGGACCCGCGCGGCGGCGACTTTACTCCCAAAGGCCCGCCCAACCTCACGAACGGCTACGAGATCAAAAAAGGCTACTTCTCGGTGCCCGGCATTGTCGGCGCGGGAGTGTTCGACGTCGCTCTCGCCCCGCCGGACAAATGGTTCTGGCCGGGTGAACGCAAACCCAAGTAAGCCACGCGAGCGGACGGGTGGCACCACTCCCTGCCACAACGTGGCAGGCGGCCCGATCACTCGTGCGATGTACCACGAGTACCCGCGGCTTTGAGCGGGTAGTCATGGTCGTTCGTGGACCAGCGCCCAAAGCACGATCATCGCTTCCACCCCTCGGCGCAGGTGATCGGAACGGTCGTGGCTCCGCGCCGAAATCATGATCAGCGCCCCCGATCCGCGCCGATCGGTCCAGCCGCAGCTTCGCCTACTTGCATCCCGCTCTCGACGCCGCGGGCATGCAGTACAAGCCGATGCGTGCCTCCGAGTGTTGATTCCCGCGCGGATCGGCGCGTTTGTTCGCCGCGGGTTCGTAGGGACTTCGACCCTATCTGCGTTTCTTTGGCGATTGTGGGCCGTGCGTTCCGCGTTCTCAGGTAGTCTGCGCCGCGACGGTGCACCGAAAAGGAGGCCCCATGAATTATGTGATGCGTAGCGTTGTTGGTCTGGCGGTAACGTGCGGGATGGCCGCAACCGCCCAGGCGGTCAACATCAATCTCTCGGGAGACTTGGGGAACGGCAACTGGCACACGCCCAACGTGCCCCTGGCGCACGGCGGCACGCTGGCGCCGATCACGGTGTTCCAGTCCGTGCCCGGCGTGGGCGATTTCTTCTGCGATGTGTACACCGACAACTCGGGCACGAGCACGCTCGGCAACAGCGTCTTCAGCCTGAAGGTCACGAATCTCGTCTTCCAGGCGTACGCGTCGTCGCCGTCGACGCCGACCAGCGTGAGGCTCCGGGTGTTTGAGAACTTCGTGGTTCCCTTTCCGCTCAGCACACAGGCGGCCGTCATGGCCATGGACGGCGTGATGTCATCCACCGGCGGCTGTACTGTGTTCGGATTCGCACAGATGATGGGTCCGATCGGCAGTTCGAGCGGCACGCCGATCCCCACGCTCTCCTATAGCGGCGGCTCCGCCGGGCCGGAGTTCTTCAACGTCGCCCCGTCGTTCGCGACCGTGAGTCCGCCGTTCGCCGGCACCGCGGGGAACATCTTGTCTCTGAACATCCAGCTCGACCTCATCATCTTCGGCAACGGCTTTGTCAACATGCCCTCGAGCTTCACCACATCGTCGGAGTCCGTGCCATCGCCAGGGCCGCTCGGGCTCGCCGCGATCGTCGGGCTTTGTCTCGCCAAACGCCGGAGATAGTCCTCAGGAGACACGCACATGAAAAAGTCAGATCGAATCGCCGGGATCGTGGCATGCGGGCTCGCAATGAGCGCGATGGTGCAGACGCTCGGCGCGCCGCCGGTGCAGCCGGGGTACGACATGGACGTGCTCAGCGGCGGGCCGCAGTTGCCGCCGCCGGTGAGCGTGACCAACGGTCAGGCGGAGTGGGTGACGTTCACGCTCTCCAACGGCTTCTCGACAGCGCCGATGTTCAGCATCTCGACGGGCCTTCCGCTGACTTCGGTGACCTTCATGGACATCACCATGCAGCCGGGCTCGGCGTACGGCGTGGGCTGGAACTTCGGCCTGTACAACTCCTTCGGCGTGCTTGTCGCTTCGAGTGTGGCGACCGCCCCCGACGGGCCTTGGGGTGCGGGCGGGTCGTACGCGCAGCTGTCGTTCGGTCTGAAGGCGCCGCGGCCATCGCTCCCGCCGACGGGATCGCAGACCAGTGCCGGTTTTCCGCTGTCGAGCCAGAACAACACGTTCGTCGTGCCGCCGTACCTGCAGCCGGACATCTACTACCTCGCGATCGTGGCCGGGCCGACGGCGACGTTTGGCAATCTCTTCGCCGCCAGCGGCAGCTTCACCGGCGGCACGGTGGCCGGCAACATCACCATCGACAGCGACAACCGCGGCAAGTGCCCGCTCAACCCCTGCGATATGAACAGCGACGGCGCGGTCGACAACGACGACTTTGTCCTGTTCAACGCCTCGTATCAGGCGTTCGTGTCGCTGACGGGCGACCTCAACGGCGATGGATTCGTCGATGACACAGATTATGTGATGTTTGTGGGCTGCTTCTCGAACTTGTTCTCGGGTTGCTAGCCGGCTGGTGCCACGACTACTCGCTATTCTGAGCGGGTAGTCGTGGTTGGTCGTGTCATCGGCTCCGAAGCCACGCCGCGCAAACACGCGAAGTACAGCCGCCCAGACTCGGTCCGCCCGTTGCCACAATGGTGCGACGGTCAATAGGTGACGGGGCGGCGAGCGATCCGCAAGCGAAGGCCGCCCGTGGAAGAGTGATTCCTTTGCTCCCTGCTTGCCCAAGAGGAGCAGTGGAATCGCAACGAAACCTCAAAGGAACGTCAACGGAACCACGCGGCCACATCACCTCCCGCAATGCACCCGCCCCGTTCGCACGAGCAGTCCACGTACCGGTGCGTGCTTCCTGCGCGTCTGCGTGATCGCTCAGGCGATGCGGTGCAACTTGTCCGACTGCATGCACACAGGGGCATGTTCGTGCCGCGATATGGGGTCATCGCCGCAGGCCACGGGTGCGACGGCGTCGCATCTTCTTGATGTCGTCGGAAACGGGTATCTGCCGCGCCGCGGCACGATCCAAAGAGTGCGGGCGGCGTACGCGTCGCTGGGAGCGTGCCACCCGCAGACCGTTCATGCCGGATGCAATGCCGTGTGTGGGCGAGTCGGGAACGTTTCGAACGTCCCAGCCAGGAGTCACACATATGAAGAGCATCAACCGACAACTCGCGGTCGCGACGTTGTTCACCTGCGCTATTGCCGGGACGGCAACGGCCGTGATCTATCACCCCGTGGACTTCTCGCAGTATCACAATGCCCGCATCCAGCAGCGCTTTGCGACATGGAACCACGTCCCCGAAGGACACATCAAGCTTGGTGGCGTGCCGTTCTTCATTCCGCCCGGCAGCAACAACGAGTGGAATCTCGGCGCCGGCGGCAACCTCAACGGCGTGACCTCCGTGCTCGACATCAAGGTCCACGCCTTCGGAACCCGCACGGTGTACACCCTGATCAACTCCAACTGGGGCACCGCGACGGGCGGTCACATGCTCATCGAGTTCTTCGGAACCCAGGGCGGATATGCCTCTGCGGACCTCATCGGCAATCGGGATATCCGGGACTGGAACCTGTTCCCGTCCTTCACCACGCAGATCAACGGCACCACGACCACCCAGGTGCACACGATCGCGAACGGGTTGAATGGCAGCCCCGATGTGATCGACATGCAGCGTTTCGATCTGCCGGTGGAGTTCGACTCGCAGACGCTTGATCGGATCCGCATCACCGATCAACGCCAGATCTTCGTGCACAGCGGCATCGTCTCGGGCATCACGGTGTTCGGCCAGAGCGATCTCGTGCTGTGCCCCGCCGACTTCAACGAGGACTACTTCGTTGACGATGCCGACTTTGTGCTCTTCTCCGACCAGTACACCGCGTGGGACTGCCACGCGGACGACATGCCCAACGGCTGCGTCGCCGATCTCAACAAGGATGGCGTGGTTGACGACTCCGACTTCATCCTCTTCGCCGGCTGGTACGGCGTGATGATGTGCCCTTCGTAAAGGCCCGGCGCACGAGCGTCGCTCTCGCATGAAGAGTCTGAGGCGCGACGACCGTGAGCTTACACAGTGACATGTGTGACGACCACCCGCTGCTCATCAGGGCGGGTGGTCGTGTTCAGTGACGTCATCGGTTCCGACAGGGCCTTACTCGCGGTCCTCAACCTTGGGCCCGCAGGAATGCCAGCAGCTCATCGCCGCTGCGCTGGCCCCGCAGCGTGGCGACGACCTCGCCGTTCACCATCCAGTAGGTCATGGGGATCGCCGCACTCGGCAGCTTGGCCACGGCGTCGGCTTGGCGATCGACCTCGACGTGGGCGACGTGGGCGCGTCCTTCCTCGATCCACGCGACGACGCGCGGGTCGTTCAGGGCGTCTTTCTTGTACTGCTGGCACGGGCCGCAGCGATCGGCGGTGGCGAAGACCAGTACCGGTTTGCCGCTGCGGCGTGACGCGTCGAGCGCCTCCGGCAGCGGCGGGGCATCACGCAACGCCGCGGGGAGCGCGACGACTTCCCGCGCGACGATGAAGCCGGTCTTGGGGTCGTATTCCGTGCGAACGGTGAGCCGGTCCATCCAGGCCTTGGTCTGGGGCGGTATCGCGGCCGGTTCGGGTTCAGATGCTTGCTTCGACGCGCAGGCGCCGAGCACGGTCGAGCCGAGGGCGACGAGGGAGGCGATGCGGAAGGCGGTTGTCATGCGATGAACTCCGAAGGCACGCAGGAATGGGATGCAGTTTCGATGCGTTTCGGCCCGAGACGATGGTCGCGAAACTGGTGCAGTCGTGGGCAGGTTGGGGCAAGGCAAATCTAGAAGCGGAACGTCAACCCCAGCTTCACCGTCAGAGCACTTGAGGTCGTCGTCAGCCGCCGATCGTCCTCGACATCAAAGCCCTGGCTGAAAACGACGAAAAGTTCCCGCCCGGGAATCGGCTCGTAGCGCACGCGGCTGTTCAGTCCCGCGTTGTCGCTGTCGCTGTCCCATTGGACCACCGTGGTCCAGGTGAGTTCCGGTGAGAACGCGACGACCGCGCGGGTCTGCAGCACGCGGACGATGAACGACCCGCCGCCGGGTCGATCGGGCAGGTCGATGTCGCTCTGTTCGTACACGACCGATCCGGTGAAATGCCGCGAGGGCTTCCAGGCCATCTCGATCTCGTGGTCGGTGCGTCGGCCGTCGTAGAAGTCGCCCGCGGCGAACTCGTACGCGGGCGTGAACTGCAGCGCATCGGAACCCTCGATGCGGCCGACGACGGTGTTGAAGCGGTAGTCGCCCGCGGGGATGAAGACGCCGTCGGTCAGGTTGAAGGCACGATCGGGTCGATCGCGGTTCACCAGGTACTCGACACTGAACTGCTCTCCGGTCTGCGTCTCGACGGTCACCGACGGAAGCTCCCATTCCTGGCTCTGGATCGTGCCGTCGAGGTTGTAGAAGAGCTCGTTATCGACTCGTACGTCGATGCGTCGGATGGCGGTGTTGGGGCGCCAGCGCCGCCGCACCGCGCTGTTCACCTCGTAGACGCCCGTGCGCGACACAAAGCCCAGCGCGGGACGGAAGTCGCGCCCGTAGCGTGCCCCGTAGAGGCTGAACAGCCAGTCGTCGTTGGGCATCGACACCCGTCCGCCGACGGCACCATCGTCCTGCTCGGTGCCGCGGGGCACGATCGACGTCGGCGGACCGTCTCGCGGCGTGCGCACCGCGCCGGCGCTCGAGAACGTCCCCATCGCCCATGCGTGGGCCTCGAGCACCTTGTCGCCCAGGAACTCGGAGTTGCGGAAGTTCACATCGCCGCCGATCAGCGTGTTCTGC